>JBJTOZ010000183.1:0-41195 GCA_046074825.1 Hyphomicrobium sp. | reverse complement strand
GTAATCAGGTTTTGTATTCTAGAAATAACTCAATTGACAAAATATCTGGATACTCAGATGAACCTTTTAGAAGAACAGTGCGGGCAGATGCAGATTTTGGGTCTTCTTTGCAAAGCCTTAATACTACAGGCGAAAAGGGGTACAAAGTTTCTCCTTCAAATCAAAATTTCCAAATAGAAAAAAATAGCTACACTTCTTTTCATTACACAAGAGATAGTGCAATTCCTTCTTACTCGGAATTTACTCCTACGACTGGTTCTATTGGTGAACAACCTAGTGAAGATCCAACCGTCTCATCTGAAGAACCTTTACCACCAGTGACTGTACCTCGTACTGTTCCAAGCGCAGTAAAAGCATCTAAGATAAAACAGTCAGTCGACGTCAAAAGAAATAGAGGAAAGTCGTTTCCTACAAAAATAACTCCTGCATCGACAAAGAAAAAAAACTTTCCTTCCACTGAAAAGACACTATTTTATTTGTTCAACTAGAGTCTTCATCTGTATGGGCAAAAAATGTTACCGAAAATTATTAAATACGAACTTTCTTTTTCTTAGGGGTCTTTAACAGATTTCCTTCAGTGCCTTATTCATAAGAGGCAACTCTCAATCTGAGACTTGACCTCCTTCTGAGATTACAAAAAAATTCATTTTTGAGATTTGACTCAATCCGTTTCGATGTTTTTGCATCGTATGAAATTATAGCATGCCATCCTTATATTGCATTGCGAGACAACTTCTCATCTTAGAAAGAAAATAGAAACGATTGCTAGTGTTTAATGTGTTCAGAAAGACTTAAACTCAAAGGATGACCCCATCTTAAATTAAAAGATCCATAATAAGGGAGAGGATTTCGAGAAAGTGCCTAGCTGTTCTGTGAATGTTAAGTCGGAACTTAATAGTTAGACACTCTCAAACCTTCTCTACTAAGGAAATGGGAACAAATCCTCCGCAAGATTAATTGAGGAGTGTGTATTGTGGTGCGTGATGATAGACTAATAATACTTGCAAAAGCAGCTGGATTTTCATTGATTCCTCCCCAGGAAATATTCGACTCCTCTCCAGAAACACCTCTAGAAGACCAAGAAAAGCTCTCCATTGAAAGAAATAGACTTTTCTTGTACATCAAGGTTAAGAATTGGTTTCTGTCTTCTCCAACCTATCCAAAAATTCGTTCCAAGCGAAAATATTTGATAAGTTGGATCCAAAACCTCGTACATGCGTAAATTGATAATATACTTGGCATTGGATCTGCTAAAATAAAAATCGCTTTGCGCACACAGGGTCATGCCTTGTTTTTGTGTACTTTACAATTAAGCATGCTTGTTACAATTTAGTAAGAGTAATGCGAAAAAACATATTGCACACATTGACCTAAATATTCTTGGAGGACACCATCTATGCTATTCACTAAAGTGATCCCACTCACTCTTATTCTGACATCAACACTCGTTGTAAGTGTTGCAATGGCTCAAAACACTACCGTCATTAAGGAGAGAAAAAATCATTTTAAAACGATGTCAGATGCTGTGAAGCCTACTGGAGCTATGTTGAAAGGAGAGGCACCATTTGATCTGGCTATTGTCAAAAAAGCTATAAGGACTATCGAGGAACAAGCTCCAAAACTAGCAAACCTCTTTCCAGAAGATTCAAAAGAAGGAGAAAAAACACAGGCTCTTCCAGACATTTGGTCCAACAAAGCTGAATTTGAGGGTCGCTTTAAAAAACTTGCAGATGCTGCGAAAGCCGCCGAGAGTTCCATCACAGATGAAGTGACCTTTCAGGAGGTCTGGCCACAGGTAACAGGTAACTGTGGAGGATGTCATAAAAAGTATCGTAGAAAAGAAGAATAAAAAAAACAGTCAGCAAGAATTTATTAGAGTCTGGGATCTTCCTACGCGTCTTTTCCATTGGTCTCTAGTATTCCTTGTTGCTTTAGCTTGGATCTCATCAGAATATTTTGAGGAACTCGGCGATCCTCGCCTTGAATTGCATCGATGGAACGGTTTCATTGTTCTTACGGTTTTAATTTGGCGTGGGCTATGGGGAATTTGGGGACCTCCCTCAGCGAGATTTAATAATTTTCTGAAAGGGCCTAAAGCTGTCTCTTTATACATAAGAGATTTATTAATAGGCTCACCTCGGCATTTTCTAGGACACAACCCTTTAGGCGCCTTAATGATTGTGGCGCTCCTTACAACCGTGACAACAATCTCTTTACTGGGATTGTTTGCAGCTGAAGAGAACGGACTGGCAGCAGGTCCCCTTGCACATTTAGCAGCTGAAAAAGGGCAAAAACTTGCAACCAAGTGGCACGGACTAATCTTTAACCCCGTATTGATTGGACTAATTAGTATCCATATCGTAGCCAATATTCTTTATACGTTTGTAAAAAAAGATTCCCTCATCATGGCGATGCTCTCGGGAAAAAAAATTAAAGAAAAATATGAAGATCAACATATTGTCTCTTCTCAGAAGGATTATGGAATTCGTGCTATCTTCTTCTTTGGTTTAGCTTTAACAAACGTAGTTATTATTTTCTTTTTAATGGGTAAATAAGAATTGACAAACCTAAATGCAATTAATTGAGTATTGAGCTACTTTTAAAAAATTTTTGGCACTATTAGCTTCTAAAGACGGATATAAAAATGTAGGTTATCCTGAATGTATCCATCCGTATTAACACAAAAATCTTCTATGTGAAAAAGTGGAAATTAGCGCAAATTTCCACAAAAGTTTTGAATACGTTCACAAGCTTTTTTTAAATGGGCAGTAGAAGCTGCATATGAAATACGAAACGCGGGACTCCCTGCGAAAGCAGCACCGTGAACCACTGCGACACCCTCCTCTTCTAACAAGGCAGTGACAAAATCTTCATCATTTGAGATTTTAAATCCTTTAGCGGATGTCTTGCCAAGAGAAGCTTCACACGAAGGATAAACATAAAACGCGCCGTCAGGTTTAGGACAACGAAGACCTTTGGCTTGGTTTAACATAGAAACTACCAAGTCTCTTCTCTCAGCAAATTTAGCGTTATTCTGTTTTATAAAATCTTGAGGACCGGTCAGTGCTTCAACGCCAGCCCATTGGGTTATTGAACAAGGATTAGACGTGGATTGACTTTGCAGCTTGCACATTGCTTTTATCAAAGGCTCTGGTCCTGCAGCGTACCCTAATCTCCAACCCGTCATACAGTACGCTTTGGAGAGACCATTCATTGTAAGAGTTCGTTCTTTGAGTTGAGGCTCAACTTGCACAGGGGTATAGAATTTTAGACCATCATAAAGTATATGTTCGTACATATCGTCGGTCAAAAGCCATACATGTCTGTTCTTTTTTTGCATAAGAACATCAGTAAGTGTTTTTAGAGCTTCTTTTGAATAAGCCGCACCCGTTGGGTTCGATGGGGCATTAAAAATAAACCATTTAGTCTTGGATGTCAGGGCAGCATCAAGAACTTCTGGTTTTAAACGATAACCATCTACCAATCTTGTTTCAGCAAAAATTGGTTTTCCTCCAGCTAACATCACAATATCTGCGTAAGAGACCCAACAAGGAGCGGGAAGAACCACCTCATCTCCAGTATTGAGTGTAGAAAGGAGAGCATTATAGAGAACCTGCTTTCCTCCAGTACCTATCGAAACTTCAGATGGCTTATAATCAAGTCCATTTTCACGTTTGAATTTTTCAACAACTGCCGACTTTAATTCAGGGATTCCATCAACATCTGTGTACTTAGTTTTCCCTTCGTCCATCGCACGTTTTGCAGCATCCTTGATATTTTGGGGAGTGTCAAAATCTGGCTCTCCAGCCGAGAGAGAAATAATGTCCCTTCCTTGAGCCTTCAATTGTCGGGCTTTAGTGGATACTGCGATAGTGGCTGAAGGCTGAATTCGATTCAAACTCTCAGCAAAAAAACCCATTAAATGTCCTTTCATGAACCTTGAATTGATTACAACCAAAAGAATCACGTTAAATTACGTTGCAGCGCATCAAATCGCAAGGGGACTTAAGAAGAAGAAATCTGCATCCACAGAAGAAAGATCGGCAAATAAGAATTAATAGCACACGACCCACAAAATCAAAAATAGTTCCCACGGCTATCAAAGACATTTTAATAAAATGTTATTTAGACAGAAAACCTCATGCCAAATGTTCAGTTCAATACGAGTTAATTTTAAAAAAAAGTAATGTCCCGTGTAACGGACCACATAAAAAATTAAAAACTTCCAGTAAAAAAAGTGAGGGTATAAAATTTAAATTGTAGTCACTCCATCTCTCAACTGAACCTCGTGATTAAGGCTTTGCCGCTCAGACGACGAGGGGCCCAATTTTAACCCACTCTTAAAACAGGAATTAGCCTTTAAAGCATTCCTCTTCTTAAGTGTCGCACAACGCAGTACGACATATGTTATCCAGATCTAAGTCATGAAATTTTAAAGTTAAATCAGGAACTTATTTAGATCCCATTTTCTGAGATCCGATTTTGGTTTTATCAAGAAAACGACCCGTCCGTTCTTGGAAAAGAAATAGGTTAAAGGTATATATACTATATTATCTCATCGGTGGTTTTTCTCGTTCTTAATATTTACAGACTAAACAGATAACACTTCTTAGTAGGCTCATTTTGAAACTAATTGGTAAATTTACAAGAAGATCGCCTTTGCTCTTCATAATCGCACCCTTTGGAGCTCTAATGGTGTTGGTTCTTGCAATTGACCCAGAACCTCAACTCAAAGAGAAATTAGAAAGAGCTACGGCACTTTCACCATCAAAATCCATTCCTTCAGATTTAACACTTAATTTCCAGCTCAGCAACGATGTTACGCCAACGACGGCTCCAGAAGCTCGTTCGGAGGCGTTTTGGCTTAGTCGTTCACCCAATACAGTTAATACAGCCTCTGTTAACTGGAACGCTCCGCTTGTTCCAGGCGACTTTATTTTTCTGAACTATGGCTCAAATGAAGGTCGCAAACTTGAGGTTGTGTCCGTCCAAGAGGAGCATGAGAGAACAACAAAAATCGATACGAACTTTATTTCTAAACCAATTTATGTGCTGATATGTAAGGATATCCTTACAAATGATCAAACACTTATAAAACTTTCAATTGATGCACTAGGAAGTACTGTGGCTGTCGTTGAAACAGTTTCTTAGTTTCTTTAAAAAGCGGAAGAGTAACGTTGGAGACATAGATAGGGAAAGGGTGGAAACAATAACTGTAAACTCAAATCAAGTGAAATGAGTGCTGATAAAAATTACAGATTTGAAAAGCCCCGTATCATCTGACTATTAAGTGTCGCAAAGATTTAAAATTTTCCATAGATAAATATAACTTGTGTATCTGGATATAATAAAGATCCAAGAGAACAGAGTACTTTCTTTCTTAATCACCATGGCAACATATTTCGATTTTCAAAAAAACCTCCTGTTGGACCATTCTCTTCTAAGGTCGCCAACCAAACTGGTGTGTCAGCTCCCTGCTCAACAGTTAATTGAGCATCTGCTCCGCCTAGATCTGTGCGAACCCAGCCAGGAGAGGCAGCATTAACCTTGATATTTTTTTCTTTGCATTCAGCAGCCACTATTCTTGTCAATACATTAAGAGCTGCCTTCGATAATCTATAAGCCGGATAGCCCATATCCATGTTTTGTAATTGCCCTGCCCTCGAGGAAATATTGACGATGCGTCCATAATTTCTCTGAACCATTGTTGGTAAAACTTCTTGGATCATTCGTAGGGGCCCAAGAAGATTAGTTTCACATGTGCTTACGAATATTTTATCTGGAACATTCAGAATACTTCCTTGAAATCCCTCAGCACCGTCCTGTAAGATAGCTGCATTATTAACCAGAATGTCTATAGGACCAAATTTTTCCCTGCATATCTCAACTGCAGTTCTAATCGAATCAGAAGAACCTACATCGAGTTGAACAACAGAAACAGATAATCCCTCTTTAATAAAAGGAGCAGCCGCTTCTGTTCCCTTTAAAAGATCGCGGGAGCCCATAATGACCGTCAATTCACGACGAGCAAGCTGACGAACAATTTCAAGGCCAATCCCCCTATTAGCACCGGTTACAAGCGCAACTCTGAGTGACATGCATCAAGACCTTAGCTCCATTAATTATCAAATAAAACTGCAAGAAATACTATTTACTGAATAGAGAACTAAATTATTATAATCTAAAATAATATTCTTAAGGCTTTTGACCTTTTTCGATTTGATAAATGTCTATGTTTTTATTCTAAGCATGCAAGGTAATAAATTAAAGCTATGTCTCGTGACATCAAATCGCAAGCCCCCAAAGCACGTCCATCTCGAGGACGATCAGGAAAGCCTTTAGCCCCGCCTATCGAGACAGCTGCAGCAACACCAGGTCTAGTTGAAACAGATCCAAGACTGTTGTGCTCCTCCCTTTCGAGTTTGCCAGCCCTTCGCAATCCAACAACTCATTTACTATCAGACCAAAATAGTCTTTCGGATTCTCTTAACGCTCTTCTAGCGAAACCTGCCGAACGTTCACAAACTGCTAAGGATCTTCTCGCACGCCAACCAATGCTCGCATCACATCCGATTGTAGCGGGTATTAGTCAAGCTTTTGTCCCGCAC
Organism: Hyphomicrobium sp.; assembly: GCA_046074825.1. Lineage (GTDB taxonomy): Bacteria > Pseudomonadota > Alphaproteobacteria > Rhizobiales > Hyphomicrobiaceae > JAGVSR01. The sequence continues at coordinate 34,587 of JBJTOZ010000183.1, read as the reverse complement.
CGTCCAGAACGTCCAGAAAAAAGCGAAGGGGGACGACACTTTAAAATTAGCTCTGAATTTGATCCGAAAGGAGATCAACCTCAGGCTATCTTAGAACTAGTCAAAGGAGTTAAGAGCCTTGATCGCAATCAAGTCCTTCTTGGTGTCACAGGATCAGGGAAAACCTTTACAATGGCACAAGTAATATCCGAAACGCAAAGACCTGCTCTTATACTTGCACCAAACAAAACTCTGGCTGCTCAACTTTATGGGGAGTTCAGAAACTTTTTTCCTAATAACGCCGTAGAATATTTTGTCTCTTACTATGACTATTATCAGCCTGAAGCTTACGTTCCAAGAACAGACACATATATTGAAAAAGAAAGTTCGATTAATGAACAAATTGATCGTATGCGGCATTCAGCTACAAGAGCGCTCTTGGAAAGGGATGATGTCGTAATTATAGCGTCTGTGTCGTGTATTTATGGTATTGGATCGGTCGAAACTTATACTGCAATGACATTTGCTGTTAAAGTTGGAGATCGCTTATCCCGCGACCAACTCCTTGCTGATCTTGTATCACTGCATTATCGTCGAAATGAAACGGCTTTTACACGAGGTACATTCCGAGCAAAAGGTGATACTGTAGACGTTTTCCCTGCACACTATGAAGATCGGGCATGGAGAATTTCTCTTTTTGGAGACGAGGTTGAAACTATAATTGAATTTGATCCCCTCACTGGGGCCAAAACAGATGAGCTTAGTCTCGTAAAACTATATGCAAATTCTCACTACGTTACACCAAAGCCAACTCTTCAGCAGGCCATAAAAAATATTAAAAGTGAATTAAAATCACGTCTTGAGGAGCTTTACTCCGTTGGGAAACTTCTCGAAGCTCAAAGGCTTGAACAGCGCACCACATTCGATATGGAAATGATGGAAGCAACAGGCTCGTGTGCTGGCATAGAGAATTATTCTCGCTATTTAACGGGACGGGCTCCAGGAGAGCCCCCTCCAACACTATTCGAGTATCTTCCTGACAATGCCCTTGTTTTTGTCGACGAAAGTCATGTCACAGTTCCTCAAATAGGAGGAATGTTTCGAGGTGATTTTCGTCGAAAAGCAACCCTTGCCGAATATGGTTTTAGGCTTCCCTCCTGCATGGATAATCGCCCTTTGAGATTTGAAGAATGGGAAGCTATGAGACCTCAATCTATTTTTGTCTCCGCTACGCCAGGTTCGTGGGAGTTAAACCAAACGAGTGGCAGTTTTGTAGAGCAAGTCATTCGACCAACAGGGCTTATCGATCCCGAAGTTGAGGTAAGACCAGCAAAAACGCAAGTTGATGATCTGCTTCATGAAGCACGCCTTGTAGCTAAGAGAGGTTACCGTGTGCTTGTCACTACTCTCACAAAAAGAATGGCGGAAGACTTAACTGAGTATCTGCATGAGGCCGGTGTTCGTGTGCGTTATATGCATTCTGATATTGAAACACTCGAACGGATAGAAATTATTCGCGACTTACGGCTTGGAGCATTCGATGTTCTTGTAGGTATCAATCTACTTCGTGAAGGACTAGATATCCCTGAATGTAGTCTTGTTGGAATTCTTGATGCTGACAAAGAAGGTTTCCTAAGGTCAGAAACTTCACTCATTCAGACTATTGGTCGCGCCGCTCGAAATATAGAAGGAAAAGTGATTCTCTATGCTGATCGCATGACTGGGTCAATGGAACGGGCAATAGCTGAAACAAATCGTCGAAGAGAAAAACAAAGATCTTGGAACGAACAAAATGGAATAACGCCGGAAAGCGTTCGCAAAAATATCGATGATGTGCTCTCATCTGTTTATGAACAAGACCATGTGACTGTTGACTCTGGTCTCATTGAAAAACCATTAATGGGACATAATCTTAGAAATGTATTAGAAGATATGGAAAGAAAAATGCGAGAGGCAGCTGCTGACCTTGAGTTTGAAACTGCAGCTCGACTGCGAGATGAAATAAAAAGATTGCGTGATACGGAACTTGCTATAGCAGATGATCCTCTCATTTCCCAAAGTTCTTTGGAGGAGAATGTAGGTGCTTTGGGAGGAAAACAACAAAAAAGAGCTAGAGAAAAAAGTAATACTCTCTCCCCCTCCTCTCGCGTTACTACAGAATACAAACCCGTGCAGCCCGCTTATGCCCAATCAACAACCAAGGCAAAAGGCTTAAACTCAGAAAAAGTTGAAAATAGAATAGAATTACCCCAACATCGTAACCCTTCTCCAGACCGCCGTATAAAATCAGGATCCTTTGGAGAAAACATCAAAGGGCCCCATAAACCTACATTAGATGAAATGGGTCCTCACGCGTCCCTCTCAATCCCCAAAGGAGATCTTCCTCGTTCCCATAAATCCTCACTGTCTGCACGTACAATCGAATTCGATGACAACAATCTTAAAACACAATCTCGTCGAGGGCGTTCGAGAAAGACTGGGCGTCCTGGGCACTAGTCCTTTGCAGTTAATTAAATATTTCAAACCTGAATGTGAGTTGAGAGGCTACTGACGAACTCATTTTTGTTGGCATGTTTTTTGATCTCTCCACGGATTCATCCAGCCTAATCCCTCAAGGGTCCCTCTTTTTGGTTTGTATTCACATCCGACCCACCCATCATAGCCTGTCGCATCAATAGAGCTAAAAACTTCTGCATAATTAAGAACATCATGCCAAGGCTCACTGCGATCTAAAGGATGAGCACATTGATAATGACTTATGATAGGCGCATAAATTTTTAAAGCTTCAATGACATTACCACCCATTCTAAAATGGTGATACATATCAAACTGCAGCATAAGGTTTGTAACACCAATATTTTTAATTATAGCACTTGCTTGCTCAGTTGTAGAGAGAAAATAACCTGGCAGATCATATGTATTAATAGGTTCAATAACTATTGTCTTCCCGAGATCTTTTGCCCACTCAGCAGCAAGATGCAAATTTGCATAATACACCTCTTCGTCTGCACCATGTTGGCAAAGACCAGACATAGCATGAAGTCTTTGACAACCAAGTGCCTCTGCGTACTTTAATGCTAAATTAAGTCCCAGTGAAAACTCAGCTTCACGACCTTTAAGGGCTGTTATCCCCCTTTCCCCTTCATCCCAATGTCCAGGAGGGAGATTAAAGAGAACAAGCTCAAGTCCAAATCTTTTTAGGCGAATGTGTAGGTCATCAAGTGAAAAGGCGTAAGGGAATAAGAATTCTACAGCTTCAAAACCTGCTCTAGCAGCAGCTTCAAACCGATCAAGAAAAGGAACTTCAGTAAACATTAAACTTAAATTAGCAGCAAAACGAGGCATTCTAGTTGACCGCTATTCAAAGTCTACTTGTGATCTTCGATACTTTTTAAGTGAGGATCGATTTTTTTTGTCTTTAAGTCGTTTTCTTCGTGAAGATTGAGTTGGGCTAGTCGCAACTCGCTCTTCGGGTTCTTTTAAAGCACTTTCTAGAAATCGCCAAAGTCTTTCTCTAACTTCTTTTCTGTTTTGTTCTTGAGTCCTAAATCTATCAGATTTAATGATAATTATACCATCCTTTGTCAGAGAACGACCTACTAACTTTTCAAGACGCTCTCGAACAGAAGGTCCCAGACTTTCACAAGCTCTTACATCAAAACGTAATTCTACTGCAGTTGAAACCTTATTAACATTTTGGCCACCAGGCCCTGAAGACCTGGTAAATCTTTCCTCAATTAGATGAGGATCAATTTTGATTTTTAAAAAATTTTGGAATATCATATGAAATATTCATATAAAAATTCTATGATCCTTGAGTATTTCACGAGCCGCATTTCGACCAGGCAAACCTGAAACTCCTCCCCCAGGGTGAGCACCAGATCCGCACAAATAAAGACCCGAGACTGGCATTCTGTATTTTGCAAAACCAAGAACGGGTCTCAATGAAAAAAGTTGATCATAAGAAAGTTGACCATGAAAAATGTCTCCATCGATAAGACCATAGCGTTGTTCAAGGTCCAAGGGTGAAAGGATTTGTCGAGCAATTATAGCTCTTTTAAAATTTGGAGCATAACGCGTTACAGTAGCAATGACACAATCTGCAAAGTGCTCCTTCTCTTTTTGATCAGCCCAGCTTCGGCCATGCGGGAGACGGGGTGCAGCATGCTGTACAAAGAGAGAAGCCACATGTTGCCCAGACGGAGCAAGATCGGGGTCGATAACAGAAGGTATCACCATTTCAATAATAGGTTGTTGCGACCATCCCTGTCTACATGCATCAAGGTAGGCTTTATCTAAATACTCAAGTGTGGGGCCGATTATTATACCCGCACCATGATGAATGTCTGCATTTGTGCCTGGGCGAGCTAAAAAATTCGGCAATTCTGACAAGGCCACATTCATTCTGAATGAGGCTGAACCAGTTTTAATTCTCGAAAAACGATGTCGAAGTTTCATGGAAACAACTCCATCTTCCAAAAGATCTCTGAATAAAAGCTTAGGCCCTATATTACTTACTACACTCCTCGCTGGTAAAAATTCTCCATCTTTAAGTTCTACACCTACAACATGTTTATCTTTAACGCGCACACGAACAACTTCGGAATTTACACGGATATGTGCACCCGATGCTCTCGCAGACTTTTCCATAGCTTGCGTAATGGCTCCCATGCCACCAAGCGCATGCCCCCAGACGCCAGGCTTGCCATTCACCCCTCCAAAACAATGATGCAATAGCACGTAGGCCGTTCCTGGCATCGATGGCGAAGCGAAGGTGCCAACAATCCCATCGAAGGCAAGAAGAGCCTTAAAATGATTATTTTCAAACCAGTACCCTAGAAAATCAGATACACTTTTGGTGAGGAGATCCGCCAGGATTCTTTTATCCTCAAGACTGAGAGAAAAAAGACTGCTGCCTATATAAATACTTTTTAAAAGTTCTAAAAATCCACCTCCAGCGTTTGGAGGCGGTTGTAGCAAAAAGGGACGAAGAATAGTCGATATGTTCTGCAAAGCGGTTTCGTAGGCTGGATACTGTTCCGCGTCTCTTTTTGAAAACTCGGCAATTACTCTCTGCCGTGCATCAGTCCCATAGGGCCATAACAATCCTCGGCTTTTATTAAGGGGTAAAAAATTTGCAGCTGGACGCTCAACAATTTTCAGACCAAAACGCCGAAGATCAAGTTCCTCAATGATCACAGGATCTAAAAGGCTGATAGCGTAGGATGCTACTGAATTGCGAAACTGAGGATAGAACTCTTCTGTCTGAGCCGCTCCACCAACAACAGGATTTTTCTCTAACAGGAGTGTTCTTAAACCTGAGCGCGCCAAATAAGCTGCTGTAGTCAGGCCATTATGTCCTCCTCCTATAATCAGAACATCCCAAGAGTCTTGGGTACACGAAGGAATTGACAAAGAATAAACCCTTAATGAAATTCGTAATGTGATCTACACAGATCCATCCAGTCCCCCAAAAAAAATAATAATTACCAGACAGAGAAAATTATGGATGTAAGAAAAGGCTGAATTTTGAATTTATTCTATTATAAGTTAGGGGGTATGGATTTCTTTGTCATTGTGAGAGCTATTCTGCCGCTACTCTTGATTTTGGCTGCACCTCAACCATGTAATCATTAAGTAGTGTTTCACAAAATTTACCTGGTTGAAATTTATGAGGACCGATCTCGCGAACTGGAGTTACTTCAGCGGCCGTGCCAGTAATAAAACATTCAGAAAATGAAGTGAGTTCCTCAGGAAGAATAATCCGCTCCTCAACTATCAATCCCCGCCTGCGAGCGAGTTCTATTACCGTTTGTCGCGTTATCCCATTTAGAAAACAATCAGCACGCGGTGTATGAATAACACCATCCTTAAAAAAGAATAAATTTGCTCCAGTGCATTCTGCAACATATCCTCGCCAATCTAACATCATAGCGTCAGCGTAACCAGCTCGCTCTGCTCTATGCTTTTCAATAGTACATATCATATAAAGTCCTGTCGCCTTGGCTTTTGAAGGAATGGTGGCTGGATCAGGTCTTCTGTAGTGAGCTAAAGCAACTCTAATACCTCGCAAGCGTTCTGCTTTATCGAAATATGAACCCCAATTCCAGGCAGCAACAGCAAGATGAATTTTGCTTTTTTGAGCAGAAACACCCATTTGCTCACTGCCTCTCCAAGCAATAGGACGAATATATCCATCTGTAAGATTATTAGCTTTCAGGGTATCGCGACAGGCTTGATCTATTTCCCCGATACTATAAGGGATTTCGAAATCAAGCATTCGTCCAGAATCAATTAATCTCTGTGAATGTTCCCTTAACTTGAAAATCTCACCTTCGTAAGATCTCTCCCCTTCAAATACTGCGCTCGCATAATGTAATGCATGTGTGAGGACGTGTACCTTGGCGTCTCGCCAAGGTACAAGTTTACCATCCAACCAAATAAAACCATCACGATCGTGGTAGGGAATGAGATCAGCCATTAAACACAATTCCTCATCAGTTCACGCCCATAAGAACAAGTGAACAACCACAACAATCATCCACGATTCTCTTTCTCAGCGAATAACAAATTTTAATTGATAAAAAACACCTAGTCTGATTGGGATCGTTAAAAAAAGAAATAAAACAATAAGATCAAATAATCCTAAGTTTTATGTCAACTTGACGCAGTTCGTCTAGGTAAAAAAGATCTCGTTGATATCATCTTAGAAATCTCGTGGATAAAAGCCTATTCATGACATTTCTCCCGCAAGAGAATAAAAACTTCTCTTACAATAAGAGAGCTGCATAAATGCCTTCAAGAGGCCACATCACATAATATAATACTGTTTCACTCAGTAAATGCACATAGAATTTAGCTAAAGAGCAGTTAGTTATTTTTAAAAAAGTAAGTTTCTGTTGTCATCAAAAGACCTACACCTATGAATTCATTAAGCACTCACAATAGAGATCAACTCCCTGATAATGCCCCCCATATATTAGTGGTTGATGATGACCATAAAATCAGAGATCTCTTAGGGCGATTTTTGCTTGAAAATAATTTTAGAGTGACAACAGCATCAGATGTGAAAAATGCCAGAGCAGCAATGAGAGGATTAGCTTTTGACCTGATACTCCTTGATGTAATGATGCCGGGTGAAAGTGGCTTATCTCTTGCTCAGGAACTTAAAATGAAAATTAGTGTTCCAATTTGCCTTCTCACAGCGCGCGCAGAAATAGAGGAAAAAATTGCTGGGCTTGAAATAGGAGTTGAGGATTATGTCACTAAACCTTTTGAACCCCGCGAACTCGTTTTAAGAATAAAAAATATTCTAAAAAGAGGGGAAAATCTACCAAGACCTTCGTCAGATATTATTCAAATGGGGCCATATGTTTTTTATATTCAGCGCGGCGAACTTAAACGTGACGAAGAGACAATAAAACTTACTGAAAAAGAGAGAGACCTTCTTCGTCTTTTTGCTCAACGACCCGGGACAGCAATCTATCGACATGAATTAAGCACAGATGATAGCATCGAAAGTGACAGAGCTGTTGATGTTCAAATCAATCGTCTCAGACGCAAAATTGAATGTGATCCTGCTAATCCAGTCTATCTCCAAACAGTGCGTGGCAAAGGATACATATTGTACATTGATTAGTATTGAAAGTTTTAAGAGGGAAGGCGCACTATGGCCCTCAGCTCGGGCATTGATTTAAGAAAAGCCCTAAAATCAAATGTAATAGAATTTTTTTATAAAAATATTCATACGCTTGGAGATAGAATTAGTGATTTTCTCCCCAAAGGACTTTACGCGCGCGCCCTCATAATTATCATAACACCTATAGTCATTCTGGAAAGCGTTCTTGCTTTTGTTTTTATGGACCGTCACTGGCAATTGGTTACCCGTCGCCTTTCCGAGGCTACAGCTCGAGATATTGCAGCTTTAACTGAGCTTTATGAGACCTATACAGATCAAGAAGCAAAAGAGCGAATAGTGCGACTGGCTCAAGATAAGTTAAGTATCATTATGCAGATTCATCCCTTAGACGATCTCCCTCCACCAACTGATAAACCCTTTTTTCCAATTCTTGATCGCGCCCTTTCTCGAGAATTAGAAAGATATGTTCAACGTCCCTTCTGGATTGACACAATTGGTGACAATAGGCTTGTGGAGATTCAAATTAGACATGACAATTCTATTTTACGATTTATCACGCAAAAGAATCGAGCTTATGCCTCTAACTCTTATATCTTCCTTATCTGGATGCTAGGTACGGCATTTATTTTGCTCTCTGTAGCAATTATTTTTCTCAGAAACCAGATACGTCCTATCTTACGCCTTGCTGAGGCCGCAGATGCCTTTGGCAAAGGGCGCCCTCTCCCTGAGGACTTCCGCCCTCGTGGTGCAAGAGAAGTTCGTTTGGCTTCTGAATCCTTTATTGAAATGCGTAATAGAATTTCACAACATGTCGAGCAACGAACAACGATGCTTGCAGGCGTGAGCCATGATCTAAGAACTATCCTCACGCGCCTTAAATTAGAACTTGCTTTCCTGCCGGATAGTTCTGAGACACGATCTATGAAAAGTGATGTTAAGGAAATGCAGCATATGCTTGAGGATTACCTAGCTTTTGCTCGCGGAGATGAAGGTGAGGAATCTCGTCATACAAATCTTAGGGATATCCTCGAAGAAATTCACCAAGAAGCTATGGCATTCTGCACATCTGTTGAAATTAAAACGCGTCGACATCAAAAAGAACTCTTCCTTCCTTTAAAACGAAACGCCTTTAAAAGAGCTCTCTCTAATCTCGTATCTAATGCAGTTCGCTACGGTGATAAAATCGTTATCCGAGCTGCAACGGAAGGCCGATGGCTACGCGTAGAAGTAGACGATAATGGGCCTGGGATTCCTTCTGAGGAACGAGAAAATGTTTTCCGTCCTTTTTATCGTATAGATGCTGCGCGCAACCAAGACAGCGGCAATTCTGGTCTCGGACTGGCGATCGCCCGAGATATTGTGAAAAGTCATGGCGGCTCTGTAACACTCGGGGAAAGTTCTATGGGTGGATTACGGGCTATAATTTCTGTGCCGCTTTAGTGCTTTGAGCTTTTGATCCTACACGAAAGAGCACTTTTATCTAAACGTCGTCTCAAGATTTAGTACTTTATCAAAATATTTTGCTTTCTCAAGATTCTTAATCCCTAAAAGCTTAGCCGAGTTCAGATCAGATCCATTGAAATCAGCATTTGTTACATCAGCCCCTGAAAGCGTGACCCCTGACAGGTTCGCATTCACCATATTCGCATCAGTTAGATCAACATTAATCATCAAAGCAAACTGAAAGTCTGCTTCAATTAGATTAGCGGCTTTAAAACTTGCTCCGTTAAGGATTGCTCCCTCGAAGCTTCTCTTAACCATGGCTCGTTGATTTTTATGACCAGGGGAAAGATCAGCACCATCAAACCTCGCATTTACAAGACTAGCCCTTGAAAAATTTGATTTAACTTTGGCTTTAGAAAAGTCAGCTTCATCAAATATTCCATTTACGAATTGACCTCCAATTAGGCTTGCACCTTGGAGATTAGCTTGACTAAAATCGGCTTCCAATCCCCAGACAGCATCTAAGGCTGCGCCTTGCAGTTGTGCCCCTCTGAGTTTTGTCTTATTTAAGCGAGCAGCTCGTAAAAGAACTCCTCGCAAATCAAGATCAGACAAATCCAGACCATTCAAACTCTTCCCCGAGAGATCTATAGGAGCAATTCCTTTATTGGTCGCAACCAGAGTTTCAATATCAGCTCTAGACATCTCAGCCTTTGTAAAGGCGTCCGAACTCATATCGAGACCCTGATAGGGGTCCTGCCCCCGCAAAATCCCTGCGAAGCTAAGAAATATAAAAAAAAACGATATAATAGCTAAATGATGAAATTTCAATTTTAAAACTCCGATAAACTTCAACAAACTTACTTAGTATTTGGAGTAATAATAAGAAAATAATAATAGATAAAAATAATTATTGATATGCCTTATCAAGATTTTTTGCTTTATTTATATTTTTGGCTTTGGACTTATTTTTCATGGCAGCAATACGAGCTGAATTGAGATCTGCGTCGGTAAAATCTGCACCGGTAACATCCGCATCCGTAAAATCTGCTCCAGCTAATTCACTTCCCGAAAGTTGAACATTTTTCAGGTTAGCACCCCTTAAAGTCGCAAATTCTAACATCGCCCTTTTTAAATTAGCTCCTTTCAAAGAAGCCCTTGTCAAATTTGTTGAGCGAAAAGTGCCACGCATCAACCCCATTGATTGATTCTTCTCATCCGCAGACAGGTCCGCGTTCTCGAGATTCACACCAACCATGCTTGCATTTGAAAAGTCCCCAGCAATACGCGCTTTTGAAAGATCCGCTCCATCAAGTTTTGATCCAATGAGCTGACTACCGAACAAACTGGCCCTTTTAAGTTTAGAATTAGAAAAATCTGAATCTAAAGACCAAATGCTATCAAGATTTACACCTTCAAGATTTGCCCCTTTAAGCTTTACATTCATGAGCCGTGCTGATTGTAGCACGACCCGACGCAGGTCCATATTTGAAAGATCAAGACCGTTAAGAGACTTTCCTGAAAGATCTAGTTTCTGGCCACTCGGCAACTTTCTAAGAGCGTCCTCAATATCAGCTCTAGACATCTCTGCCTTTGTAAAGGCATCAGATTTTAGATCGACCATATCAAGCATATTCTGGGCACATGCCGTCGTTGGCACAATGAGCAGAATTCTAAATAATAAAAGAAAGACCCAAAATCTATTCATTGTTGGCTTAGTTGCTTATCAACCAACTCTATCACCAAAGTACGACAGATAATAAAAATGAACTTCTAAATTTTTAAGAACAAAAAAGTAAATTAATATAACTACGCTACAAGACACAATGCTCGCAACCAAGAAGTTCACCATCCCAAAACTGAAAAATGGGCATCGAATTATTATTTCATATCTTTATCTAAAATACTAGCGGGGAGCCTGAATAGCAACCTCGGTGCCTTGCTCGGGGGAACTCATGAGAACTTCCATTACGGAGGGAGGTATTAAAACTTTGTCAATGACATGAATGATGCCATCAGAAGCTATGATATCTGACTGGATAATATGCGCTCCAGCAATATCAATTACCTTTGTTTTACGATTTTTTGTAATTTCAATCTCATCTCCACCTATCGCCTCTACGGTGTAGTTTCGCACGCGGGCATTCAAAAGTCTCTCTGTCGGATAAAGACCTGGCAGAGCATGATACAGCAGAAGATCCGTAAGAAGGCCTCTATTTTCTGGATCAAGAAGACGGTCACGAATATCCTTCGGGAGAGAATTAAAAGCCTCGTCGGAAGGGGCTAATAGTGTAAGAGGGCCAGGATCGACTTCTGGATTATCCAACCCGGCAAGCTTTGTAACTTCTATCATACGAGATAATTTTCCTGACGCAACAGCAGCCTGCTTTAAATTATTTTGCGAATCTTTGACTTCTTCAGCTGCAGAAAATTGCACACTCTCCAAAATGAAAAGTGATACAATAATGGCAATAGCTTTCCTTGTGTGACGATACAAGTGCATGTGTTCCCCCCAACCCCCTGCGCCACCCAACACAACATTCTATTGTGCGGCGTTGCGCCGTTCCAGGAGTGAAAGAATCTCAGTATTCGCAATAAATATCAACTGCGAAAATCTAACAATGTGAGAAGGGGCTCAAATTCTAATGCTGCGTTGCGAAAAGCCTCAGCTGCTCCATCTTGACGATCAACTATCGTTAAAACGCGGACTATTCTGGCGCCTTCAGCTTTAAGAGCTTCTGCCGCTTTTAAAGCGGAGCCCCCTGTAGTGGTCACATCCTCAACGATAGCAACTCGCTTACCCCGCATGCTGTCCCCCCGCTTCAGACCTTCGATGAGACTTTGTGTACCGTGCTCTTTCGCTTGCTTTCGAACAAAAAATGCGGCGAGAGGTCGGCCATGAATATGACTAATGGCAGCGACCGCAGATGCTATAGGAACTGCGCCCATTTCTAAGCCCCCAATCAAATCCACTTCATCTCTTTTAAGTTTTGAAAGAATTAACTCGGAAATAAGGCGCGCCCCTTCGGGATCTAGGAGCGTTGGCTTCATATTGAAATAAAAATTCGAAGTTTTACCTGAAGCAAGCTTAACTTCAGGTCCCTGTTGAAAAGATTTTTCTTTAATAATCTCAATGAGACGGGCGCGAGAAGGTAGAGAGGTTTGAGGTGTTAAGACAGACATAGGCATTTTCCGCTAAAAACAATTATTACCAAAAGCTTTCGAGTTAAAAAAAGGAATTCAGCTTTTATAAAGGTTTGCCGTTGACCCGATATAACCAGAAAGGAAAAAAATTCGTATGCGTTCTGTTCCCTTGATTGTGCTTTCTCACTGTCTTGGAATATTTAAAATAAGATTTACTATACTTGTGGCTCTACAGCTCGCCGATAGAGATGCCATGTAGCAGGACCAATGATGGGCAAAAGAACGAATAAACCAAAAAAAGCAGACATCACTGACAAAACAATAATTAGACCTATAAAAGCACACCACGCTAACATAGAAACTGGATTTTTTTCTACAAGACGCACGCTTGTGACCATGGCTGTTACAAAATCTATGTCACGATCATAAAGCATGGGAAAAGAAATTACAGAAATTGCAAAAATAGCGAACGCTATAAGCGCGCCTATTGTATTCCCGAGTAAAAAAAGAGCCAACCCTGAAGGGGTTTCAAAAAATTTATGAAAATAATCCGCATCAAAAGTATTAATCCCTCCAACTGTGAATGTAAGCACAGCCGCTATTTCCAGCCATAATATAAGAGCAAAACACAAAACCAGAGCCATCCAACCAAGATCTCGTCGCGCTGCTTTCTTCAGTGCAAAGTAAACATGCTCTGTATTAATGACCTCACTTCTCTCTCTGAGATCACTCACAGCATAAAAAGCACTAGCGGCAAAAGGGGCGAGAAGAGCAAAACCCATGGCCAATGGGTATGCTAGAAAAGGCATGCCAAGTTGCCATAACAAAAAAACGAGAGACCATCCAGCGAAAGCATAAAATAATGAAAGACAGAGGCCAAATTTCGGAGCCTCTCGAAAGTCTTGTATGCCAGCAACGACCACATCATTAAGATCATCGAGGGTAATTTTCTTTACTATCGGCCATTTGTATTGGTCTGCCATTCTAGTTTCTCACTATTTCGACTTAACGATTTATTTAAGGATAACTTTTTCTCTAAAGAAGAAAATATGGAAGTGGATTAGACTAGAATTTAATAAATCAGGAAATGAATAAAAAACTAATGAAAGACAGAATTTTATAAATATTATATTTCTAGGTTTAACAAAAACTATTATTAATTCGCTCTGAGAAAGATGTCAAAATATAGACAAAAGAATTTTGCTGCTTATCTATCTTCCTACCAGCCAAGAAATAAATAAATTTTTCATTTTTAACTTGAAACTCCAAAAATTATTGTCATGTAATCTTTATGCTAGAATTGGTGCCAACTTCCAGTCGATTAGGGTATCATGAGGATATGAGAATGAAATTCTTAAAAGCAGCCTTTATTTCAATTTTACTAAGTATTACTAGTCACTCTGCTGCAGTGCTTGCAAACGAAGGTTCATCTGTTGTTAAGACGATCAATATCCCTGAGAGAGATGCAGGGCAGCTTGAACAGGTTCATCGCCGGTATTATCGGTATCCACGTCACTACTACTATCCAAGGGCATATCGCCATTGGAGATATCAGCCATATTATTATCGCCCCTACTATTACGGATATCCAAGACGTGGCTATATTGGCCCCAATTATGGATACTATCCTTATCCTTACTATCGACGCTGGTACGGTCCTGGCGTTCACCTTCATTTTGGTTGGTAAGTATTAGTTCCAGAACAACACAATGATAACAATAGCCGAGAAATTCCTACTCTTTTTTAAAAAACATTTATCCCTTTATAAATGAGTTAGTAATCGGGCAAGACTGGTTTTTTTGTTGGCGATTTAATCAGTATCCTTTACAGGAAGATTCCCAGGATCAAACTTTTTCTTAAGGTTGGCAATACCATCACTTAAAACCTTATCTATCTGTTTGCGCACTTCCTTGTCATCCCTCTCTTTTGCATCATAAGTAGCTGACCATTGAATATGAAGCTCATCTAAATCTTCATCATCAGGACTAACGGAAAACATACTTTGGAAGCTATCAACAGGGAAGGTAGTCTCGAGGATCTCATATTTGTAACTGGTAGTTCCTTTCTCAAGTAATTTTTCTTTAGAAGAGTTCCCATCTTTGAAAGTCAGTACTCGCAGGAGCTGATCTCTATCCCTTTTTTCAATGCACTTTAAGACAGAAGGATGCCAGTCTGAAATAGAACACCAATCACCGATTTTTTTCCAAAGAGCCAATCTCTCAACGTTTGTTTTTTTGGGATCAACGGTAATTTCAATTTTTTTGGCAGAAACAAGAGAGGCCGCCAAAACAGGGTTTCCATAGAAGAATAATCCAGTCAATAGCATGAAATTTCTGAAAATGTTCTTTATCATATATAGCTCCAATTGAACTTTCCGTTTAAGAAGTAATTGTTGCGCCAGCACTCAAAAAAATCGCATTTTTCATCGACATCATAGAAAGCACTCGATTAACTGCACCGAAATTATCTCCCGAGACAAACTTTCATATTATTCCGAAACTCAATAAAATCAAATGGCATAGACCTTTGAGAGAGAGAACCACAAGAAAGAAAGTTTTTTGATGAGAAAAATAAAGAAATGATACATCCTTTATTACCTTCAGATATACGCACACCGGCCTACATTTTAGATGTGAAAAGCCTCAAGAAAAACCTTCTAACTGTGCAACTTCTCAAAAAAGAAACGGGTGCAAAAATATTACTCGCAACTAAGGCTTGGGCTATGCCTGCTGCCTTCTCATTAATGAAGGAAGTACTCGACGGAACCACCGCTTCAGGTGAGTATGAAGCTAAAATGGGTCATGATGAGTTTGGTAAAGAAGTTCATGTTTATTCTCCTGGTTATACTGATGGAGAAATTCAGCGCCTTCTAAAGCTATCTGATCACATCTACTTTAATTCCCCCTCTCAGTTTAATAAGTATGCTCATCTAGTTAAAAAAGCGGGCCTTAAAGTTGGGGTCCGTATTAATCCAGGTTATTCTAGTGCCACTCTCGGTGGACAGCTTTACGATCCTTGCGCACCAGGTTCCCGATTTGGAATCACAAAAGGAGATTGTGATCTTATTCCTTGGAATGAGGTTGATATATTGCATGCACACGCCCTCTGCGAAGCGCGTGAAGAAGGCTCGATTGGGCTTATCCAGCATGTCACTAAAAATTTTGCAGAACAACTCAAGATCGTCAAAGCTGTTAACTTCGGAGGGGGTCATTTTATAAATAGACCTGGATATAAGATAGAACTGTTAATTGAGGCAATTCAGAAATTTCGAAATACTTTTAGAGGAGAAATAATACTTGAGCCTGGAGCTGGTCTTGTAGTGAATACAGGATGGCTCATTTCTACAGTATTGGACATCCACCGCAATATTCAAGATATTGCCATTCTCGATACTTCTGCATCCACGCATATGCCTGATGTTCTGGAAGTACCATACCGGCCCACCATTATTGGAGCAGGAAAACCAGGCGAATATCCTCATACTTATATCTTAGGTGGTAAAACTTGCATGACAGGAGATGTAATAGGCGAATACTCCTTTAAAAACCCCCTCTCTGCTGGTGATAGAGTTATATTTACAGATATGATGCAATATTCATTTGTAAAAAACACAACTTTCAATGGGACACCATTACCCGATCTCGGTATTCTTTATGAAAATGGATCCTATGAGGTGGTTGGCTCCTTTGGCTATAACGACTTCCGGAAGCGTCTTGGCTAATATTTTATGCTCTTTCTTCTACATGATCCAGAAAAGATAAAAGCTTTTGGGCAGTTTGCTTAGGAAATTGATCAGGAAAAAAGTGCCCCCCATCAAGGGTTGCAAATTCAGGATTCTCTAGCCGCTTATTCCACTGTTCTCTCATATCAAATAATTGGTGCATCAGACCCTTTGTTCCCCAAAAAACTAGGGTTGATGATTTTATCTTATTTTCTAGATTTAAAGCATCATCTTTAACATCTAGAGCAAGAGTTGCCCTATAATCTGAGCAGGTTGCGTGAACAAAAGCTGGATCTTGCCATGCTCTACGATATTCATTGAGCTGCTCACTATGAAACTCATTAAGGGGAACTTTACCCCATCCAATAAGACAACTTTCATAGAAGTATTTTGGATCTAAACCAATGATATGTTCTGGAAAAGGCTGAGGCTGAGCAAGAAAGTACCAATGCCAATAAGCTTTTGCAACTTGGTAATTAGTTTCCATTACCATGGTATAGGTCGGTATAATATCCAGAAGAGAAAGTGACAAAACATGAGAGGCGTGATCAAGGGTAAGTCTATGCGCCGTTCGAGCGCCCCGATCATGGCCAATAATATGAAATCTTTCAAAACCAAGATGTATCATGAGGTTTAGTTGATCTTGAGCCATCACTCGAAAAGTGTAATTGCTACAGTCAGGAAGACACTGTGGTTTAGAACTGTCTCCATACCCCCGTAAATCAGCGGCCACAACAGTATATTTTTTTGCTAGTAGAGGGGCAATGAAACCCCACATCGCATGAGTTTGTGGAAACCCGTGAAGAAGAAGCACTGCTGGCCCTGCTCCGCCCGCAACATAATTGATCTCAATATTCTGATTTAAAAAGCGGCCATATTTCATCCCTTGGAACATTTTTCAATCACCTTAGAAGTCAAAGAAAGTATAACTCACTCTTCAAAGGCTGAAATATTATCATTTTATAAGTGCCATTGTTGTCTCTAAAGTATCTGCTTCATCGGCAGGCTTATCCCATCTAATGCGATGTACTCTGGGAAACCGCATCGCTACTCCTGATTTATGTCGAGATGATCTCTGTAGTGAATCAAAGGCAATTTCAAGAACCAATTTCGGCTCTACGGCACGTACTGGCCCATACGTCTCAAGAGTATTTGCTCTAATAAATTTATCTAAAGCTCGCAACTCCATATCGGTAAATCCTGAGTATGCTTTTCCAACGGGAACTAAATTCTTTTCCCTTGAATTTATTTCAGATTTCCATACTCCAAATGTCAAATCTGAGTAAAGTGAAGAGCGTTTACCAGACCCTCTTTGAGCATACATCAAAACGCAGTCAAGAGTAAGAGGAGCCCGTTTCCATTTGTACCAATGGCCTTTTACTCGTCCTGCAAGATATGGACTTGTCCATCTCTTCAACATCAAGCCCTCGATACCCGCCTGCCTTGTGTTTTGCCAAAGACTTTCCAATTCAGTGAAGGTGCTAAAGGAAAGGAGAGGACTTATATCGCTTAATGGTAGAGGCGCCTGTGAATACCACTTTGACAGACGTTCCCTGCGCTCGCGATATGGCAATACACGCACATCCTCTCCAGAAACCATGAGTATATCATAGAGCCTGATGAAGGCGGGATACTCTTTCAGAAGACGAAGTGTTACATTCTTACGATTAAGACGCTGCTGAAGATCGTTAAAAGAAGCAACTATGCCTTCTCGAACAACCAACAGTTCGCCGTCTGCAACACCTTCCACACTTGAAAACGATGAACATATTTCAGGAAATGCATGAGAAATATCATCACCTGTCCTAGAATAAAGGCGTGCTTCACCATGGGACACCGAAATTTGAGTGCGAATACCATCCCATTTCCATTCCGCAGCAAAATCTGACGGTGACATATCTGTCCAATCACTCTCCTCAATGGCCATTGAAAGCATTAAAGGCCGAAAAACTGGCACATCTCCAGGATCAGGACGTTCTCCGCGCCCTTCGACCCAGGCAAAGAGCTCCACATACGGAGGTTTTAAAGCATGCCAAATTTCTTCTATTTCAGAGACATCTTTTCGTCCTAGATTTGCTACTGCTGTTTTTGCCAGTCGCGCTGAGAGCCCAACGCGAGGCGCTCCACCGATAAGTTTGAGAAAGGCCCAACGCTCTCGTACAGAGCATACATCTAATATTGAAGCTATAAGCTCCGGGTAGTGTGCCGAAGGAGAATTCAAAAGTGACCGTATCACGCTACTCATACCTGGTGGAGACAGATTTCCAATTTGATTTTTATTAAGTGAATTCCAAAGAAGAGCAATTGTCTCTGCAGTATCCCCAACAAACTCGCGTGATAACTTGAAAAGATGAGCATCTGATCTCTCGCCTATCAATTCAGTTAAAATCCGTCGAAAATTAAAACGCAAAGGCAGACCATCCGTTAAGGCTGCTAGGGCCCACCCCCTGTCCTCGTCAGCTGTCGAATGAAAATAATCAGTTAGAATATTGATTTTAGCGCTTCGAGCCTGAGTTGTGGAAAGAATATCAAGCAACTCTGCAAACAGTTTCATTTTTTTTATTCCGCTTCATCTTCATATCCATGAAGTGTCAATCCGCGGACACGATGGCCCATTAAACCAAGTTGATAAATCAGGGCATCTTGGCGTCCGTGGGTAACCCAAATTTCATCAGCGCCAACCTCCTTTATTGTTTGAAGCAGTTCTGCCCAATCCGCATGATCTGAAACAACAAGTGGTAGTTCAACGCGTCGTTGACGTGCCCGTCCACGTACTCGCATCCAACCCGAAGCAAACACGCGAACAGGATCTTCACCCATGCGACGCGACCAACGATCTTCAAGAGAGGAAGGAGGGCAAAGAACTAATGCTCCTTTGAGATCTGTTTCTTTTGAGGTGCCCATCGGAACGCATTTTCCAAGAAAGATGCCAAATTTTTCATAAAGACTTATGAGAGGAGCAAGAGCGTTATGTAAATAAATTGGGCAATCATACCCTTGGTCACGCAAGAGTCGGATCATACGCTGACATTTTCCTAAAGCGTAGACACCCAAAAGATGCGTACGGTTTGTGTATCGTTTTAGGGACTCTATTAGTCTACAGATTTCACGTTCCGCAGGTTCATGAGAAAAAACAGGAAGTGCAAATGTAGCTTCAGATATAAACAGATCACATGGTACTAGTTCAAAGGGCAGACATGTGGGATCTGGACTTCGTTTGTAATCTCCCGAAAAAACAACCCTTTGATGATGATACTCCATAACAATCTGAGCCGATCCTAAAATATGCCCTGCAGGAACGAAACGGACATCAATTTCTCCGATGCGATTAGTTACACCGAGTTCGGCGACTTCAAAGGATTTTGCGCATTCAACGCCATAGCGAATTTTCATAATTTCAATGGTCTCGTAAGTCGCAAAAACATTGCTATGACCACGGCGTGCATGATCGCTATGTCCATGTGTAATGAGAGCGCGATCAACAGGACTCAAAGGATCTATAAAAAAATTGCCAGGCTCACAATACAGCCCTTGAGGCGTTGGATAAAGCCATTTTTCAAAGGAGCTCATCGAACAAGTAACTCCCAAAAATTAGATTTATTTAGAGAAGTAGAACGCTGCCAAAACAATAAAAAAGGAGCGACTCTACATATCAAAAAACTTTGAAATTATTTTTTATAATTAAGCAATAATATCTGGTAAAAGTTGATCCTCAATATTTGTTATGCGATCTTTTAAAATCAGTTTTCTTTTTTTCAATCTGCGCACATTTAATTGGTCTGCATTTCCAAGAGCTTCAAGAGCAACTATTTCTTCGTCAAGGCAGCGATGCTCATTACGTAGCTGTATAAGCTCTTCTCGCAGCTCTCTGTCATCTGGACCTTGCATCAAAGCCCATATCCCTTCTTTGACGGTGTATTTTTATTTGCCACATTTGGAAGATCAACTTCAACAAAGTTTTAAAAAGAAAAAAATAACAACCTCTAAAACCATTTCTACACCCTTCCAAATCCCTTTAAGGGCTCTTTTATATTTATGAATCGCGAAGAGCAAAAATCTCCCCAAAAAACTATTACTAAGCTAATTCTTTCATAATTAACGCTAAAATTTGACTATGTTTCGAAAATGTCCACATCTCCCCTGGACTTTTGAGCGCCCTATGTCAAAGTATGTGAGTTAATTATGGTGAGGAGGATAAAAATGGGAATCGTTGGCCATCTCCAAGAACTCTCCGAAAAGCATCGTCAGCTTGATCTACGTATTTCTGAAGAAATGTCTAGGCCAGGCTCTAGCGACCAAGACATTCGTCGTTTGAAACAACAAAAACTAAAGATCAAAGAAGAAATTGATAGACTAAAATTGAAGCCAAAAAATTAAGTTCTGACCTATTTTTTAAACCTCCCCTTTATAAAAAGACTATCCTAAAGTGGGCTTTGTTGGGAAGCTAAACAACATTAGTGCCAAAATTTCTGTTTCTTCACTATTAATATCTTCTTTAATTTGGCCAAGCTTAATTCTCTTTCTTACAATTCCAATCTTGTAAAAAAAGCATAAACACAACAAGAACGTTGGCTTGTGCCTAAAGGATGGATGCGCTTTATAATTAGAATATTTTAAAAACTAGAGGTTTTTTGCCAAATCTCGGAGACGAAATTTTTGTATTTTTCCTGTAGAGGTTTTGGGCAATTCCGTAAAGACTATGTGGCGAGGGGCCTTAAAGCGGGCTAATTTTTCCCGACACCATTCAATTAGATCTTCTTCAGATACCTTCATGCCGTTGCGAAGCTCCACAAAAGCACAAGGAGTTTCTCCCCACTTATTATCTGGCTTTGCGACAACTGCACAAGCAGCTACAGATGGATGTTTATAGAGCACATCCTCTACTTCAATAGAAGAAATGTTTTCACCCCCTGAGATAATAATATCCTTCGACCTATCTTTAAGTTGGATATATCCATCTGGATGTAAAACGCCAAGATCTCCAGAATGAAACCACCCCCCCTGAAAAGCTTCTTGAGTGGCTTTGGAATTTTTAAGATATCCCATCATAAGTATGTTGCCTCTAAACATCACTTCTCCCATAGTTTGTCCGTCTGCGGGAACTGGGATCATATTTTCTGGGTTCATGACTGTTAGAGCTTCTAAAGCTACATAACGGACACCTTGTCGAATACGTTTCTTTGCCTTCTTCTCGTTATCAAGAGTATTCCAAACTTCATTCCATTCATTTATCGAAGCAGGACCATAAGTTTCCGTTAGTCCATAAAGATGAGTAAGATGGAAACCAGCCTCAATCATAGCATCCAGTACTGCTTGGGGAGGTGGAGCGGCAGCATGATTAAAGCAAACAGTGTGCTTAATTTCGCGCTTCTCCTCTGGTGTGGCCCCTAGCAATGTAGCCATCACAATTGGAGCGCCAGAAATATGCGTTACTTTGTGTTCGACAATAGCATCATAGATTGCTTTCGCGCGGACCCACCGCAGACAGACATGGGTTCCCGCTACTAAGGCTAAGGACCATGTAAAACACCATCCATTGCAATGAAACATTGGTAAGGTCCAAAGATAAACAGGGTGACGGGACATCCCCGTTGCAATAGTGTTGGCATAGCACATAAGAGCTGCGCCTCTATGGTGGTAAACAACTCCTTTAGGATTTCCTGTAGTACCGGATGTATAATTCAGCGAAAGGGCAGACCACTCATCCTGAGGGAGTTGCCAAATAAAATTTGGATCAGCTGAAGAAAGTAGTGTTTCATAATTCAGTTTTGAAAGAGGTTCACCCGTTTGTGGAAACTCAGGATCATCATAGTCAATAACAATAGGCTTAACGCTAGACATTTCGAAAGATTGTTTCATGACAGATGAAAATTCACGATCAACAATCAAAATTTTACTTTCTGCATGATCCAGTTGAAATGCTATAATTGGAGGATCTAAACGAGTATTGAGGGAATGAAGAACAGCACCTAGCATTGGAACTGCGTAATGCGCTTCAAGCATTGCAGGAGTGTTAGAAAGCATAACCGAAACGGTATCAGAGGTTCCGACCCCTAATTTTGAAAGAGCCGAGGCTAAACGACGACAACGTTCATAGAATTTGCTCCATGAGTAATGAGATTTGCCATGTATGATAGCAATATGTTGCGGATAAACTAATGCAGCTCGCTCAAGAAAGGTTAAAGGAGAAAGCGGCTGAAAATTAGCCAAATTTTTATCAAGATCTCGACAATAAGGAGATGTTTTCATGCCAGAAGCACATCCTTGTTTTCTTACTCAGATAAAGTCTCAATTTGAAGCTAGCTCTTAGAGAGCAAGTAACACCACAGCCGATCGAAACTCAACCCTTATTCCTAAGAACAAAAAGGAAAGGATATTGAGCAATTTAAAAGTCTAAAAAAAGCTGCCAATATGAAGTATACGCTAATTCTCCCGTTTTGAAGCACTCAAAACTTCCTCTAAATCTCTGTAAAATCTAGGGCGACACTTTTAATCATTCCATCAGATGTAGTCTAACTACTTTTGGATACTGGAATTTTTAAACAAATATATTTTTAAGAGAGTATTTTTTATTGGAACATTAGCACCCTACCGTAGAAGTAGATTGGACATTTGCTTTTACACTTTACAGAGAAACCTCTAATGGCTCATAAAAACCTAGGAAGCTCTGAGGATAAACTTTGGACATAAACACCACTAAGAACTCTTTTGAATGGCCATGAATTCACAATCAAAACCTCCAAAACAACTTCTGCACCTCGTATTTGGAGGAGAGCTTGAGACGTTAGATGGAATAACTTTTAAAGATGTGAGCGCACTTGAAATCATCGGTATTTTTCCCAATTACACAAAAGCCTATGAAGCTTGGAAAGCCGCAGCTCAGAGAACTGTGGATAACGCTACGACACGGTACTTTATTGTTCATATGCATCGTCTCTTAGATCCTTCTGAGACAGGGTCACAAAATACTAACTAATTTTAACATATATTATTCTTAAAAAACTACGCATCTAAAAAAGTTTGATCTCATATATTTAAAGTATGCAGTTCTTATTTCAAAAATTTCAATCTGAGATAAAAATTGCGACTTGTATCAGTACACTCTTTTGAATTCAGAGCATAAAAATCAAATGACCTTAACTGTTTTATCCAAAAAAACACACACAGAAGATCAATTAGACAAATTAGAAATAAAAATTGATCCCGAAGCACGCAAGCTCTTGCGGCGTTTCTTAGTTGACTGGATTGTTCCTCGTTGGAAACAACTGCTTCTTGGCGGACTTTTAACTGCTCTGCTTGCTGCTGCGACTTCTGGTTATCCATTAGTTATTAAATACTCTTTCGATACATTATTGAAGGGAAATGTCGCGGATCTTCCCCATGTCCTTACTGGAATAGTAACTATAACTCTGGCTCGCAGCCTGTTTCTATATTTAACTTCGCTGCAATCGCAAAAGGTTGTTCTAGAAATGACAACCGAGATTCAAAAACTTTCATTTACACATTTGATGAACGCAGATTATGCGAGGTTAGTTCGTGACGCTCCAGGTCGCCTACTGTCAAAAGTTACAAATGACATCAGCTTCATTCAACAAGCTACCTTAGCAATAATAAATACAGTAATTCGTGATGCCTTATCCGTTTTTGCTTTAGTTTGTGCCATGATTTATCTAGACTGGGTAATGTCTTTAGTCGTTCTTGTTGTCTATCCTTTTGCTGTAGGACCGATTGCTCTAATTTCACGTCGATTAAGAAAAAATGCTTCACGCACACAAAGTGAACTCGGAGGTCTCACACAACATCTTGGTGAGAAACTATCCAGCATTCGACTTATAAAAACATATCGCCTTGAAGAGTATGCTAAGCGAATTGTCTCGCAAAGTTTTGAAGAAGTTATGCGGTTACGCTTAAAAGCTGTTTCTAATCGAGCCCGCCTTGAATCATTACTAGAAGCTTTTGGTGGTCTTTCAGTTGCTGGAGTTGTGTGGCTAGCATATTGGCGGATTGCGAACAACGTAACGACTGTTGGAGATTTCATGGGTTTTACGACGGCTCTTTTAATGTCTGCCCAACCCATACGGGCCGTTGGAAATCTTACTGCTCGCGTTCAAGAAGGATTAGCTGCAATTGAAAGTTTTTACTTACTTCTAGATGAGAAGCCATTAATTGTTGATAGAAAAGGGGCAAAGGAACTGAAAATTTCTAAAGGAACATTGAGCTTTAACAAAGTTTCTTTTCGTTATGAGAATTCAAAAAGCGTCCCTGCAGTGGAAGATTTTTCATTGAAAGTTTTAGGCGGTCAAACAATTGCATTAGTGGGGCGTTCTGGAGCGGGCAAATCAACGGTCATGAACCTAGTTCCTCGTCTCTTTGACGTTACAGAGGGGTCCATAGAAATTGATGATCAGGATCTACGTGAGGTTACGGTTTCCTCACTCAGAAATGCTATATCTATTGTTAGTCAAGATGTTACACTTTTTGACGACACTATTCTTGCGAACATTGCACTTGGTCGCCTTAACGCTAAACATGATGAAATTATCAATGCTGCCAAAGCAGCAGCAGCACATTCTTTCATAATGGAGCAACCACAAGATTACGAGACCCTTATTGGAGACCGAGGGTCGCGTCTTTCTGGGGGGCAACGTCAAAGAATAGCACTTGCACGAGCCATTCTCAAAAATGCACCAATTTTTCTATTAGATGAAGCAACGAGCGCCCTTGATTCTGAGTCAGAAAGGCTTGTTCAAGAGACACTTGCAAAATTCACAAAAAATCGAACAACCCTTGTTATTGCGCATAGACTTTCAACTGTGGAGAAAGCTGACCTCATTTGCGTTATGGATAATGGAAAAATTATTGAAACCGGTCAGCACGGAGAACTTATGGCAAGAGGAGGAGCATACGCACGACTTGCCCAGGCACAACTTTTTTCTACGGATGAAAACATTCAACCTCCTGAATAAAATTTTGATGCTGGGGGAATTTAAATACCAAAGCACGTCTCTACTCTCGCCTTAAGAGACCATATAGAAAACGGTTGGCCCAACCTTTGGACTTAAACTTTATTTTTAATTGCTCAGGATTGTAGTACCTTCCTGCCCACGTCATTAAATCAATAGAATCATTGGCGGCATGAGTAAGATATTCTTCCAGAAAAACATCGAGCAATCCAGTATCCGCTTGACGAACATGACCATATCGCAAACTCAATTGATGACGTGCGAATTCCAGAGGAACACCTTCAACCCAGTAGAGAAAAAGTGCACTTGCTAATCCAGCCCGATCTGCTCCAGACTTACAGTGAAGGAGAATTGGATACTCTACGTTTTTAAAAAGATTTCTCAAACCTAGCAGCTCCTCTTGAGTAGGAGCAGCTCGACTTCTTAATTTATAATCTACATAATTGATCCCGAGCTCTTTGCAGCTTTTCTGCTCCAACCTATAAGTTGTAGAATTTGCGTTTCCCCGCAAGTTAATCACTGTCCGAATTCCAAGTTTTTTTGTCTGTTGAAGTTGAAAAGGGAGAGGCTGTGCTGAGCGCCATGCCCTTTCCGAAATTTTATGACGATTGGGAAAAAGCAGACGAACAAAGAGATGGTCGAAAATCAACATATCAACAAAGTGAACAAACGGAGAAAGCAGTTTATATAATTTATAAGGTAACGCTCCTGCAATCGATCTGCGAATGGACTTCGCATAAAGACGAACCTTATGCTTTAAACGTTTCTGAAGTCCCTTCATTTTAAAATTCCCCAATTTACCCGTAGATAAGAGTAGAGTGGTTGGTAGCTGGAAGTTATTCACTGTCAACTTGTTGACTATCAACAACAGAAGCGATCTTGAGCTTATGTGTAGGCTTGGAATCGGTTTGATATTAGCTATACAAGACTGATGCAAGTGATGATTTTTTCTAAATATTTCACTCAATGAGACTTGGATATCTGCATATGGCTCGCTTTTATTGAGCTCCCTATAAAACTGTAAACTGTGCGAAGCTCAAAAAATTAACAAAATGCAATATCGAAAAGAAGCAAAAAGAAAAATTGCACAGATTGGAGGAAAACTTTTAGCCCGTTTTATAAAATTTGTGCGAGATACTTCTACAGTTATTGTAGATCCACCTGATGTTTTTAACAGACTGCTTTCAGAACACCCTGTCATCATAGCTTTGTGGCACGGCCAATTTATGATGTCGACAATGCATAGACCCGAAGGTCCCCGCATCGCTGCCATGGTTGCAAGACATGGAGATGCTGAATTGATCGGAGTTGCAATACAGAAACTAGGTCTAGATCTCGTTCGAGGGGCAGGAGCAGGTAAACGCCGTAAGGATCGAGGTGGTGCAAGTGCTTTAAGAGCTGCTCTCCAGTGTCTAGAATCTGGGCAAACATTTGCAATGACAGCCGATGTCCCTCCAGGACCTGCACGACACTGCGGTGAAGGTATAATTACGTTAGCTAGACTTAGTGGTCGTCCTATAGTCCCATTGGCTGTTGCCTCCTCACGTTATCTTTCACTTGATACTTGGAGCCGACTAACAATTAATCTTCCCTATTCAAAATTGGCATTTGTTTATGGTGAAGCAATTCATGTCCCACCTGATGCAGATGGAAAAGCTCTTGAATTCTATAGAGAGCAGGTTGAAGAAGCTCTCAATCGAGTCACAAAGCGATCTTATGAATTAGCTGAGGCTGATCCCAAAAGAGCCACCCCTTGGTCGGCTTCTAGCAAGTCGGCAACTCTTACTGAACCTGGATATACTTTAAAGCTATATATAGAAACAACTCGTTTTTTACATCGGTTCGCTCCGCTTCTTTTAGAGGCACGTGCTCAAAGAGGCAAAGAGGTGCGAACTAGAATTAAAGAACGTCTAGGAGATCCAAGTCAAGATAGACCAAATGGTTCTCTTGTCTGGCTCAATGCTGCGAGTGTAGGAGAAATTAATGCCGCTCTCCCACTCGTCAATAAACTGAATGAAATTCGTCCCGATCTTTTTTTTCTCATTACAACGAGTACTGTCACATCAGCAAACATTTTAGAAAAGCGCCTTCCTTCCAAAGCCTGTCATCAATTCGTTCCTCTTGACACACCTCAAGCAACGGAAAGGTTTCTAAATTATTGGAGACCTGATTTGGTGATTTTTACAGAATCAGAAATATGGCCAAACCTAATTTTAAAAATCTCAAAAAGTGGAATTCCTTTAGCTCTAATCAATGCTCGCATGTCATCGCGAAGTCAGAAACGATGGATAAGAAGAAAACATTTTGCTCGTAAACTATTCTCTCAATTTGAAGTAGTCCTTGCACAAAATGAACTCTTGGCCCGCCGCTTCTCATTTCTCGGTGCCCATCGGGTTGAGATTGCGGGGAACTTAAAGATAGACGCCCCTCCTCTACCCATCGATCAATCAACTCGTGACACACTAGAGCAATCTCTACATGGACGAAAAGTTATAATTGCAGCGAGCACACATTTAGGTGAGGAGCATGTTATAGCCGAAGCACATAGCCAACTTAAGCAAAAATTCCCAGAAATTTGCACTGTGATAGCCCCGAGACATCCGGAACGGGGAAATATAATTTATTCAGAGCTTACAAAAAAAGGACTTATCGTTGCTCAGAGATCTAAAAAAGAGCTTCCTGATTCTAGAACTGATATCTATTTAGCAGATACCATAGGCGAGTTGGGAGCATTCTTTTCTATTGCAGAAATTGTATTTATAGGAGGCACACTTGTCCCTCATGGTGGTCAAAATCCTATTGAAGCCATCCGACATAATGCCGTTGTTATAAGCGGCCCAAGCAAACAAAATTTTGCTGACATTTTCAATGCGTTAAGAAATTCAGACGCTCTTCTAGAAGTTCAAAATATTGATGAACTTATTATAGCATTAGATACTTTATTAAGTGATCAAGTAAAGTATCAAAAAATGTTGGTGAATTCTCAAAGAGTTCTTGCGGATTTACAAGGTGCCCTTGCGAAGACAATTGAAATACTGCTCCCATTGTTACCTCCATTACCCCAACGCGATCTCGAAACTCCTGAGATTTTCTCCCAACCAGAAATGAAGCTGAGAAGCCGGCGTGTTGTTTCGTGAACCATCTTGGTGGTACAGCACTAAGCCTTCTTGGCAGTCTTCTTTATTAGCACCTATTTCATATCTTTGGGCAGTGGTTTCAACGCAAAGAATGAATAGACCAGCAAAACTGAACCCTACGCTGCCAGTGATTTGCGTTGGAAATTTTACAGCGGGAGGTACGGGTAAAACACCTGTCTCCTTATTTTTAGCAAGACAACTTATTGCAAGGGGCTACAAGCCAATTTTCCTAACTCGTGGATATGGAGGCAGCTCTAGACAGGCTCACTTTGTCGATAAAAATAGAGATATAGCAAAAAATGTAGGTGACGAACCTTTGCTCCTTTCATCAGTAGCACCAGTCGTTGTCGCAGCTAATAGAATAGATGGTATAAAAAGTATTTTGAAATCAAAAACTCAATTTAACATTATCATAATGGATGATGGATTACAAAATAGTTCGATCTTAAAAAAAATATCAATTGCTGTCGTTGATGGACTTCGCGGCTTTGGAAATCAAAAAGTAATTCCTTCTGGTCCTTTACGCGCGCCCCTTGATATTCAATTGAAGCATGTTGATTTGATAATAATGAACTCCGGTATGAAACAAAAGAGTGAAGAACATTTGGAGTTTCTCATAAAATCAAAATTCATGGGAGCAGTTTACAACGCGTATATCGAACCTTCATGTGATATTGAATGGATAAGAGGAAAAAGGGTCTTAGCTTATGCGGGAATTGCAAACCCAGATCGTTTTTATAGGTTGCTGGAGCAGCTAGGAGCTTTAGTTGTTCATCAACAGACTTTCCCTGATCATCACATGTTTACAGTTTATGAGGCCTACTCATTATTAAAAAAAGCAGATGAGGAGAGATGTGCGCTTATTACAACTGAAAAGGATTGGGTTCGTCTTCCTGATGCTGAAGATGCGTTAAGTAAGCTTAAAGCTTCTTCAAAATATATTCCAATCAATCTGTATTTGAAGGAAGAACAAAGCAAAGAATTACTGGACAAAATAGAATTTATGATCTCTTGCTAAACTTCATGATGTATATATAGCTAAGGTTTTTTCTCCATCTCGAGATAACGCTTCATAGAAACTTCAGCAGTCACATACGCTTCTTGAAGCTCAACACTCCAATATTTTAGATTGGAAAGAGCTATCATTTCCCCTGTCACTGCGCAACGCACGTAATCCCCTGGCAAAAGTATTTGAAATTCACCAGGCAGATACCTCACTCGCGCTTCAGTTCCACCTCGAACCAATCTTTCAAATCTATTCATCTTTTAACCTAAGGGTATTTGTTTAGTAGCTAAAGACATTTTATTAAATCCAAAAACAATATGGGAATTTTTTAGCTTTATTACTGCGAACTAATTTAAAACATACTTTTTAAAGTAAAGACCCTTGAGATGTTCCGCCCTTAGGGGGAGGTTTTAGCTTTGGTTTACCGCCTCTTTTGTGAGAAGATTGATGCGCAGTCTGAACTTCAACACTAACACGACCCTCGCTAAATTGGATTTCAAGTTTTTGTCCGAGAATAAGATTCTCAGCCCTGCGAACCATTGTTCCAGCATGATCCCTAACAATTGCAAATCCTCTTTCTAAAATTCCTTGATAACTCAATGAACAAAGGAGCTGTCCCTGAGACTGCAGCGCCATACGTTTAATATAAATCTGATTTTTTAAAACCTCAATACGTAAACGACCCTTAATCCCCTCATAGCGATTGTGGTAAGTATTGCTTACACGAAAAAAAGCATGGCGCATTTCTTCAAAATTCTGAGAGAGAAGGCTTTGGTATCTGCGAACAATGTTATCCAACAAACGATGATTTAGTCGACCTGTAATTTTTGCGCACCTTAAGCCGTGGGAGCGGGTATTAGACAATAAAGCTTTTGGAAAACGTTGATCCAGAGAATCAAAGCGCTGACGCGGTATAATTAAGAGATCATTAGATCTAGGAAGACCTCTTGCCGAACTTTTTAAATTTAAATGGGCATTATCTAAATATCGACGTAGCCCCGTTCTCAAACGTGAAACACTACTTGATATATCCTCCAATAATTCTGAATATTTTGGAACAGCCCACTCAGCGGCTTTCGTTGGTGTGGGGGCTCTTGCGTCAGCAACAAGATCGAGGAGTGTCCAGTCGGTTTCGTGACCAACTGCTGAAATAAGAGGAATCACACTATCAGCGGCCGCACGGACAACAACTTCTTCATTAAAACTCCACAAATCTTCTAAACTTCCACCACCCCGTGCGACAATGAGAAGATCTGGTCGACTAAGAAAATCTTTTTCTTGAATTTTATTGAAGCCGCGAATAGCTGCTGCAATTTCCTCGGCACTTCCTTCACCCTGAACTCTAACTGGCCAAAGCAGAACATGAGTTGGAAAGCGCTCAGCAAAACCATGCAGCATATCTCGAATAACAGCTCCTGTTGGGGATGTAATTATGCCAACAACTCTTGGCAGGAATGGTAGATGTTTTTTTTTCGTTTCTTCAAAAAGTCCTTCAGCTGCAAGCTTTCGTTTGCGCTCTTCTAGGAGAGCCATCAGGGCCCCAATCCCAGCAGCCTCCATTTGTTCAATAATGATCTGGTATTTAGAAGAAGATGGAAAAGAAGAAACTTTACCAACAACTATAACCTCCATACCATCTTCTGGTTTAATCTTAAATTTTCCTAAAACCCCTCTCCAAATAACAGCATCTATCTTTGCCTTGTCATCTTTTAAGGCAAAATAACAATGCCCAGAGGAATGTGGACCACGGTAACCAGAAATCTCCCCACGTATGCGAACGTAGGAAAAGTCTTCCTCCAATATTCTTTTGATAGCTTGGGAAAGGTCGGAGACTGAATACTCTTGCGTATTACTCAAGATATCGGACAAGAAAACACCGTGGTCTAAAACTTGAAGGAATTAAAGTAAGATAGATAACATCGTTTTGTTATTTAATAACCCCAAGCTGTCGCGAAAAAGTATACCATCCACAGGAGAGCCACCTTTTCCGAGTTTGGGATCTCTTGACGTTGTTATCAACTTTATTGCACTTGTTCTTTATGCATGTGCTTCTTATTGGTTCAGGCGGGCGTGAACATGCCCTAGCCTGGAAATTAGCAAAAAGTCCTCTTTTATCTAAACTCACCTGTGCTCCTGGTAATCCTGGAATTGCGGAGTTTGCAAATTGCGTAGGCTTAGAAAGCAGCGATCATGCTTCAGTAATAAGTTTCTGTAGAGACCATGGCGTTAATTTTGTTATTGTAGGACCTGAGGCTCCCTTAGTTGGTGGTCTGACCGATGCATTATCCGCGGCTCGCATTAAACACTTTGGTCCATCTCAAAAAGCAGCAATTCTAGAAGGATCAAAAGGTTTTACAAAAGATCTATGTCGAGAAAACAATATTCCAACTGCTGCCTATTCAAAGTTTAAAAATCGAGATGCTGCTCTCGCCTATGTCAAAAATCAAAAAGTTCCTATTGTAATAAAAGCAGATGGTCTCTCTGCAGGGAAAGGAGTTGTAATTGCTTCTAGTACTCATGAAGCTATCTCAGCAGTGAACGCATGCTTTAATGGATCTTTTGGATCTGCAGGGCATGAGGTTGTTATTGAGGAATTTTTGGAAGGAGAAGAAGCAAGTTTTTTTGCTTTATGTGATGGTAACTATGTCGTCCCTTTCGGAACAGCGCAAGATCATAAACGTGTTGGTGATGGAGATACAGGACCAAATACTGGAGGCATGGGGGCCTACTCTCCAGCTCCTATCATGACACAAGAAACAGTAAAACGTACAATGCAGGAAATAATCATTCCCACAGTACATGCCATGAAAAACCGTGGAACTCCCTTCATGGGAGTTTTGTTTGCAGGGCTCATGATTACATCTGATGGACCAAAACTTATAGAATATAATGTACGCTTTGGGGATCCTGAGACACAGGTTTTAATGATGCGTCTAAAGTCAGATTTATTAGAAGTGCTGCTTGCAACTGCTGATGGGAAGCTTCATACAATTTCTCCTGACTGGACAACTGAGGCATCACTAACCGTTGTCTTTGCGGCCAGAGGATATCCGGGAACTCCACACAAAGGAAGCGTCATTAGCAATATCAAAGGAGCCAAAATCTCAGATAATGTTGAAATTTTTCATGCAGGCACAAAGAAAAGTAATCACGATATTTTGGCTGATGGTGGACGAGTGTTAAATGTTACAGCACGAGGTCAATCCGTTGCAGAAGCTCAGCTCTGTGCCTATGCAGCCATAAAGAAAATTGAATGGCCAGAAGGGTTTTATCGGCACGATATTGGATGGCGGGCTATTGAGAGAGAGAGAGCAAAGATAAGGCAGCTACTTTAAAAAGTTTAAAAATCCATCTACTGGATGGCAATTCAAATTACCTCATATTCTTCCCTGTTTTAGATTAGTGGTTTTCAGCCAATTCTTGACACGCTGTAAAGGATCTTTAGCCGTCATAAAATCTGTAATAACTGCTAAACTATCCGCTCCTGCCAAGACAATATCGTGGGCCTTTTCAGGTGTCAGACCACCAATCGCAACAAGAGGGAGAGATCCAATACGTTCTCGCCATTCTCGGATTCGATTGAGCCCTTGAGGAGGCCACTTCATAATTTTTAATTTTGTTTCAAAAATGGGACCAAGAGCTACATAGAAGGGATTGACCTTAAGAGCAATTTCTAGCTCCTCTTTAGAATGGGTTGAAATACCGACCTTAATACCAGCACGCCTTAATAAAGACTGATCAGAAAAAGCAAGATCTTCTTGTCCTAAGTGTACATATTCAGCTCCAGTTTCGAGAGCAGTTTCCCAATAATCATTTACCACTAAGCGACAATCATAAGCGCGGGTTATCTTTAAACTTTCTTGAATACTAACGCGAATATCTTGATGGGACGAATTTTTCATTCTTAGTTGAATGATCTTAACACCTAGAGGTACAATTTTTTTAACCCATTCTAAGTTAGGAACAATTGGATAGAATATTGGTAATTTATTCATGCTTTCTTTGAAAGATCAAAAAAAGGAGTTCCGGCTACCGGGGAGGAAGGACTAGCCATGTCCCTCATTTCCATAAGGCCTGACTCAAATGCAGAGCGCCCTCCTAATATAGCATGAGCAAATGCTTCAGCCATTTGGATTGGATTGCCTGCTTTAGCGACAGCAGTATTAATCAAACATGCATCAAAGCCCATTTCCATCGCCTGAGCAGCATGACTTGGCGCCCCAATTCCTGCATCAATGATCAGCGTAAGATCAGGAAAATAGTTCCTCATTACTTTCAAAGCGTAAGAATTTGCCAATCCTCTCCCTGTTCCGATTGGCGCTCCCCATGGCATCAATACGCGACATCCCTTTCGATGAAGTCGCTCTGCTACACTGAGATCCTCAGTCGTGTAAGGAAAGATTTCGAAACCCTCTTCTGAAAGCACATCAGTTGCTTCAAGAAGACCTATAAGATCAGGTTGCAAAGTATCATCGTTAGCTATCACCTCAAGCTTGATCCATGAAGTGTCAAATATTTCCCGGGCCATTCTAGCAGTCGTGATCGCTTCGCGGGCAGATCTGCATCCTGCTGTGTTAGGCAGAATTTTCACTTGGAGATTTCGAAGTATCTCTCGAAAGCCCTCTCCGGCTTTTCCTCGGGCATTTTCTCTACGTAAAGAAACTGTTATTACTTCAGTCTGAGATTTTTTAATAGCATCACTCATAACTTGCGGTGAGGGATAAAGAGCGGTTCCAAGTAAAAGTCGAGATGAAAGAGTTACATCATAGAGTTTATATGTTTCTATGGTGTTCTTTAATATGCTTGAGGTATATATTTCAGAAAAATTCATAAAAACTTATCATAATTATTTTCGATACTATCTCTGGAGAGACCAAGTAATAAATAAAGCTGAAATTTTTTAAAACCTATATCACTCTTTTAAAAACATCTCTGCAGCCGGAAGTTGCTACCAAATGGATCCTAAATTTCTTCTTTATTCCAAATATTTTAAAGAAGTAGTTTAAGCATGCCCAAGAAATGAATATTATTATTAATTAAAAAAAATTAGAATATAACAAATTGATCTGAACTAAAAATGATCCTGAATATTAAGGAGCACAATTGTTTCATTCTTTTCAAGAATTAATCGAACGGCTTGAAAAGAAGAGCATTTTATATGAACTGTGACTAAGTATAGAAGCCCCTTTTAAGTTTGAACACTAAAAAGGTCATTTTGATCTCCAAGAGTAAGCTCCTTGATCTGCCAAGGTAATCCCTGATTTCCAATTTCCTCCATAAAAGGCTTTGAGGGGAGCTGCTCCACATTAAATACGCCCTTGCCCTTCCAATGCCCCTGAAACATCATCATAGCACCCACTACAGGGGGAACCCCAGTGGTATAGGATACGGCCTGCGCCCCCGTTT
The DNA here is from genome assembly GCA_046074825.1 of Hyphomicrobium sp. Taxonomy (GTDB): domain Bacteria; phylum Pseudomonadota; class Alphaproteobacteria; order Rhizobiales; family Hyphomicrobiaceae; genus JAGVSR01. Next base: position 149 of record JBJTOZ010000183.1, on the reverse strand, counting down.
CCTTGTAGCATTGTGTGTGATCGCAGACATTGTAAATCAGAGTACGCTTTTCATTTCCATTCTTTCTTCCTGTAAAGATGCACCCGATGGAGGTTCGCCCTGTATACCCTTTCCCAAGTGAGGAAGGCGCTGGGAGAAGCTCTTTCAAA
>JBJTOZ010000182.1:0-4994 GCA_046074825.1 Hyphomicrobium sp. | reverse complement strand
GAGAATGTCTACAGCCTTTCCCTGATGTTCTAGATGTCCTCCTTTGAGAAGCACGGCCCTTATACCTAATTTGAGGAGGTCATGTGCCTGATTTTCCATTTCGGTCAGGCTTCGTGCCATAGTCTTCCCCAAAAGCTGAGACGCTTCAAAAAGGTTTGGTGTTACTAAAAAAGCTAAGGGAAGCAGTTGGTTTCGCATCACATCAAGTCCGCTCAGAGTGAGAAGTTTGTCTCCACTTGTTGATTGAAGAACAGGGTCAACAACAAGAGGTCCAAAAGAGTACGTCTTCAAAATATCAATGATCGTTTGAACAGTTTCAGCATTACCAAGCATGCCCGTTTTAACGGCTGAGACACGAATATCGCTTGCTAATGTTTTGGCCTGCTGCTCAATAAAAAAAGGGGGAAGGTTATATGTTTCTGTCACACCTAAAGTATTTTGGGCAGTAAGCGATGTGAGTATCGATGCTCCATACACACCCATTACTGTAAAAGTTTTTATATCCGCTTGTATCCCCGCACCTCCAGATGGGTCAGAACCTGCGATTGTTAGTGCAATTTTGGGTTCTTTTTCTGATGCAGTCATCGTTGAGTACTTCTATCCCGAATTTCATTTATCAGATCCGAGGGTACAATATTTTTCTCAAGAAGGCCAAGAGCAGGAAACTTTTCAAGCATCCATAAACCAAAAGAATTAATCGAAAAAAAATCTGAGATATTTAAAAAGGCGATACCTGTAACAATCAGCAGAAGCCCCATAAGTTTTTCAACATAAGATAAATAATTTTTAAATTTTCTAAGTAAGGTTAGAAAGGGCCTAATTGCTATGGCCGCCATAATAAAGGGCAGACCAAGTCCTAATGAATAAACAGCCAACAAACGTATGCCTGATCCTAATGTGCTGGTGTTAGCAGCTAAAACTAGAATAGTTGCTAATATTGGTCCAATACAAGGTGTCCATCCAAAGCCAAATGCAAGACCCAAAACATATGAAGATAGAAAACTTTTTTGCTTCAATTCTGGATGGTAGCGAAGCTCTTCATACAATGACTGAAATCGATACAAACCTAGAAAATGAATTCCAAATAAAATTATTATAAGGCCAGCAATAAAAGAAAAGATTTCTTTCCAACTTTGCATCCATTGACTAATGGTAGAGGCACTTGCCCCTAGCGCGATAAAAATCGTACTGAAACCTAAAACAAAAAATATTGAAGATAGAACTACGCGTCTCCAGAGAGAGCCTTCAAAGCCTTTTTCTTCAATGACTTTATCAATGGTTATGCCCCCCAAATAACCAAGGTAAGGGGGCACAAGGGGAAGAACACACGGACTGAGAAAACTAATAAAACCTGCCAACGCAACGCCAGGGTAGAGACTAATCTCACTCATTGTCATGAGCTTTAAAACCTCAAAAGATACTATAGGAGATCATTGATAAAACAGAGCTTTAAAAGGAAGCAAATTCACAGCCTTGATACTTAAAGAAAAGGGGATTGAAACACAGCACTAATAAATAAAGTTTCAGTATCCATATTTGATATTGCGACACTCGCATAGATATGATTTCAATTTTTGGCCAAAGCTGCGATACCAGGAAGTTCTTTACCTTCAAGCCACTCCAAAAAAGCACCTCCTGCTGTAGAAACATAAGTGAAGTCTTGAGTGACCCCTGCACTATTCAGCGCTGCAACCGTATCCCCTCCTCCAGCAATTGAAGTGAGACGCCCTTCTAATGTTAATTTTGCAGCTTCACGTGCAAGTGCAAAAGTTCCAGCCCCAAAGGGTTCAAATTCAAATGCTCCAAGAGGTCCATTCCAAAGGAGTGTGCGACAGATCTTAAGGTCGTTAGAAATCTTATCTATAGAGGCTTGGCCAACGTCTAGGATCATACAATCCTTAGGAATCTTGCTTATCTCTAATGTTTCGCAAGGAGCGCCCGCGCGAAATTCTCGAGCAACCACAACATCAACAGGAAGAATTATTTTGCATGATTTTTTTTCTGCTTCAGCCATAATATCCCTCGCAAGTCCATGATAATCTGGCTCAGCTAACGATCGTCCAACTTCTATTCCTTGTGACTGGATAAATGTATTTGCCATCCCACCGCCGATAATGAGATAATCAAATTTCGGCACAAGATTTGTGAGAATAGGTATCTTGGTTGAAACTTTAGCTCCCCCAATGATGGCAGCAGTTGGTCGCCGAGGGTTCTCAAGAACCTTTTTTAATGCGTTTATTTCCTCTAATAACAATGGACCCGCATATGAGGGAAGATAGTGGGTTAAACCTTCTGTTGTTGCGTGGGCTCTATGGGAAACTGAAAAGGCATCGTTAACGTAGAGATCTCCAAGTTGGGCGAGTTTTGATGTAAAGGACAGATCATTGCTTTCCTCACCAGAGTAAAAGCGGGTATTTTCTAAAATAAGTATATCGCCTTCATTCATTGTTTTTATGCTGGCTTCAACTTCTTGACCAACGCAATCAGAAACAAAGGAAACATTCGTGTTCAGGAGTTTTTTAAAAGCTTCAGCGACTGGCCTTAAAGAATTTTCAGTGTCAAAACCTTTTTTTGGCCTTCCATAATGAGAAAGTACAATCACTTTTGCTTTTCGCGCTGAAAGCGTTTGAATACCTGGAATAACACGTTCAATTCTAGTGAGATCCGTTACAACCCCACCTTGTGATGGAACATTAAGATCAGCCCGATAGAGAACTCGTTTGCCAGAGACCTCCACTGCATCGATTGATTGAATTTTATCAAGGATCATGGCACCTCAGCACTAAATATAAAAAGTCACTCATAATGTTGTTAAAATTTAAGTGACAATTCTATAGAAGTGATTTTGCAGCTTCGCAAATTTTGCTTGGGGTTAATCCAAAATATTCATAGAGCTTTTTGGCTGGTGCTGAAGCTCCAAAGGATGACATTCCAATGAAGCGATCTTCTGATCGAAGCCACTCTTGCCATCCTTGTATCACACCAGCCTCAATGCCAATGCGGGGTACTTCGCCGAGTATTTCTTTTTTATAAGCCTCCGTTTGCTCCCTAAAAAGCTCAAATGAGGGCATTGAAACAACTGCCGCATTAATTCCTTCCTGTGAAAGAGTGGCTGCAGCTTCTACTGCTAACGCCACTTCAGAACCCGTCGCAAGGAATGTGACATCTCTTTTTCCACTCTTAGTCACTAAATAAGCGCCTCTTGCAGTGAGGTTTTCTTCAATAGGAGCAGCTCTAAGCATAGTGGGAACTGCATCGCGGGTTAAAGCAATAAGCGAGGGTCTTGAAGGCGATGAAAGAGCAATATGCCAACATTCAGCTGTTTCAAGAGCATCGGCGGGACGCAGAACATTTAAATCTGGAATTGCTCTTAACGAAGCAAGATGTTCAACGGGTTGATGAGTGGGACCATCCTCCCCGACACCTATAGAATCGTGTGTCATGACATATATTACGCGGACTTTCATAAGAGCCGATAATCGGATGGAAGGACGGCAATAATCTGTAAAAACAAGAAACGTTGCTCCAAAGGGTATGAGACCTCCATGGAGAGCAATTCCGTTCATGGCTGAGGCCATGCAATGCTCTCTCACTCCAAAATGAATATAGTTACCAGAAAAGTCTGCCGCTGATATTGGTTTGTAGTGGGAAGTTTTTGTTCCGTTAGAGGGCGTTAAATCAGCCGAACCTCCTATTAATTCGGGAACAGCTGGTATAATATTTTCTAAAGTCATTTGTGACCAAACTCTGGAAGCACGCTTGGTTTTGTCAGAAGCAAAACTCCTCTTGGTATTTTCAATGGCATCAATCAAGGTTTTGTCATCAATATGAATTGAATGATCGGATTTTTTCAAAATCCCTGATTTAGATCTCCAATTAGAAGACAGTTGATGACCTTTTTGGCCGACTTTTCTCCATAACTCTAAAATATTTGGGGGAACCACAAAAGGAGGATCAGGCCAACGTAATGCCTGACGGGTTTTTTCAATTTCCTCTGAACCAAGCGGACTTCCATGACAATCCTTGGTACCCTGTTTATTTGGGGCCCCATATCCGATGAGTGTGCGACATGCAATAAGCCACGGACTATCAGAATTCTTTTTTGCATGAGATAAGGCTTCTGATATCTCAGAATAGTTATGACCGTTTATTGCTTTTGTATTCCACCCTGATGCCTCAAAACGCTTTAATTGATTGTCGGAAACAGAAAGGCTTGTTGGGCCGTCAATTGAAATAGAGTTGTCATCCCATAATACAATTAGCTTTCCAAGTTTGAGATGCCCAGCAAGTGAAATCGCTTCTTGGCTTATGCCCTCCATAAGACATCCATCACCTGCGATCACATATGTATAGTGATTGATAAAATCTGATCCATGGCGAGCACTAAGAATACGTTCTGCCAAGGCCATACCAACTGCATTACCAAGCCCCTGCCCCAAAGGCCCAGTCGTGGTTTCAATTCCAGCTGCGTGACCATACTCAGGATGACCAGCAGTTTTAGAGCCTAACTGTCTAAAGTTTTTAAGCTCCTCCAGATCCATCCCAGGATAGCCTGTAAGATATAAAAGGGAGTATAACAGCATCGAACCATGGCCTGCTGATAAAACAAAACGGTCTCGGTTAGGCCATGAAGGATCGCTTGGATCAAAAGTCAGAGCTTCTGCAAAGAGTACTGTTGCAACATCCGCCATTCCCATAGGCATTCCAGGGTGACCTGAATTTGCTTTTTGAACAGCATCCATAGAAAGAAAACGGATTGCATTAGCCATCGAAAGATAGTTGGTTTCATCTTTCGAGCCATTCATTTCAAAAATTCCTCTTTTTTCTGTAAGAAGTACAATTAAGAATAAAATTGATATATAAAAAAATTCCAAAATGAATATGTTGCTTCCATTTAAGGCTTCTTAACCGGAGACGACATATAATTGAAATTCTGTTTTTAAAATTAATCTAATAGAAAAAGATATCCGCAATTTTGAGTTATCCTTTTAGAA
>JBJTOZ010000181.1:0-6354 GCA_046074825.1 Hyphomicrobium sp. | reverse complement strand
TAAGTTAGAAACTTTGTTTATGGTAATTAACATCAAACATGTTCTTTAACATCTCATAATATTCAACTTCTGCAATAAAGTATTTCTAGTGTACCGTGAAGTAGAGAATTATAGAGTAAAAGAAGTAATTAAATAAAAGCAAGATTGAGCAGAAAGAGGACAATAGTGTCTTGGTTTTTTGATCGTTTTGAAACTCACATTGATCCTTTTGCGGGGAAGGGAGACGTACGTCCTCCTGATAAGCTTGGGCCTTTTTACTGGCATTTCATTAGGCAAAGTTGGGCAGTGTTCGCTGCGCTTTTATGCATGGGGTTTATTGGGGCTGTGATTGAAGCCTCTCTTTTTGCATTTGTCGGGTCACTCGTCGATCGAATGCGCGAAGCAAAATCGCCAGAGAATTTTATTTCTGACAATGCCCATGCTTTAATTTTTATGGCAATCGTTGCGGCAATCCTTCGACCGCTGGTTTCTTTTGTGCATGACATCATTAAACATCAAATGATTGGTGGGGCATTCACAACTCTTATACGATGGCAAGCCCACGCCTACGTTTTACGACAAAGTCTTAGTTTTTTTCAAAATGATTTTGCAGGTCGTGTAGCAAATAAGGTTATGCAATCAGGACCAGCAGTTCGGGAAAGCGTGGTTCAGGCGATAGATGCAGTTTGGTTCGTTTCAATTTATTGGCTTACTGCTTTTGCATTATTTGCAAAAGCAGATGTGCGTCTCGTTGGGCCACTTTTGGTCTGGTTTTTAGCCTATGCTCTAGTATTGAAATACTTTATTCCAAAGTTAAAGGAGAGAGCAATTCAGACAAGCGAAGCGCGCTCAATGCTTACAGGTCGTATTGTCGACAGCTACACTAATATTTTGACAGTTAAACTTTTTGCTCATACCGAGCGAGAGGATCGTTATGCTCAAACCGCTATGGACGAACAGCTTGAAAAGTTAAAGATTCAATTGAGACTAACTACCCTCATGGAAACAGCACTCTTTTCAATCAATGGATTTTTGTTAGTTGCAATCTCTGCTCTTGCAATACTTCTGTGGTCCATGAAAGCAGTCACTATTGGAGCCATAGCACTTGTTCTTGGTTTGACAATTCGTATCGTGAACATGTCAGGCTGGGTCATGTGGACCGTAGCTGGAATATTTGAAAATTTAGGTATTGCTTACGAGAGCATGGAGACAATCTCTCGTCCATGGACAGTCACTGACAAGCCAAATGCAAAGCCTCTCACTATTGTTAGGGGAGAAATAGACTTTAAGGATATTTCCTTCCATTATGGATATGAGAAATCTGCTGAGGCTCGGGAATTTAGAGGGGTTATTGAAAATTTTTCATTAAAGATTGCTTCTGGTGAAAAGGTTGGTCTTGTCGGACGTTCTGGAGCTGGAAAATCAACACTTGTTAGTCTTCTCATGAGATTTTACGATTTAGATAAGGGGCAAATCCTCATTGATGGGCAAGATATAGCCTCAGCCACCCAAGAAAGCCTAAGATCTCAGATTGGATTTGTGACGCAGGATACTTCATTGCTACATAGATCAGTGCTCGACAATATTCTCTACGGACGTCCTGATGCAGGAATTGAAGCTGCAAAGAAATCGGCTACACGCGCCCACGCAGACACTTTTATTCCACATCTCATGGATCTTTATGGTCGAAAAGGGTATTCAGCTCATGTGGGAGAGAGAGGGGTAAAGCTTTCAGGAGGGCAAAGGCAAAGAATAGCGATTGCAAGAGTTCTTTTAAAAAATGCTCCGATCCTCGTACTTGATGAAGCGACGAGTGCGCTTGATAGTGAGGTAGAAGCCGCGATCCAAGAAAGCTTAAAGGAACTTATGCTTGGAAAGACAGTAATTGCTATTGCCCATAGACTTTCTACAATTGCAGCCATGGACCGATTGGTTGTGATGGATCATGGTCGCATTGTAGAGGAGGGCTCTCATAATCAGCTTATTAAGATAAAAGGTTTGTACGCAGATCTATGGAAGCGCCAGTCTGGAGGTTTTCTAGGTCAAGTAGCTGCGGCATAGTTTTCTTCTAAAAAATCTCTTTTGGATATTGATCCGTTTGACGAAGAGCCTCTCCTAAAACCATTGCAGCGGCGACAGCGACATTAAGTGAGCGAAGGTTTTTTTTTATTGGGATACGAATTACAGCATCCGCAGTTTGGTGAATATGATCTGGAACGCCCGCACTTTCTCTGCCTAGAAGAAGAATATCATCCTTTAAAAAATTATGCTCTGTGTAGCGGACCAAGCCCTTAGACGATAATAAAATTAATTTAGAGCAGGAGGACTGTCTTGTCTTCAGGCAAGATTGAGTAAAAGAATCCCAAGATTCATGTTTTGTGAGAGACACATGGTTCAAATAATCTAAGCCCGCTCTTTTGAGGCTTCGGTCAGAGATGTCAAAACCCGTGGGGGCGATAATATCCACTGGAATATCTAGACAGGCTGCAAGCCTCAGAATAGTTCCTGTGTTTTGTGGGATATCCGGTTGGTAAAGGGCTAATCGCATTTTAAAGCCATGATTCACCTTAGATCTTGACAATCCATAATCTTGTAGAGCCGTGTTGTTTTATCTCTTGAACGTCTGCCTTGGAGTTTTTAGGAATGAGGGTGCGGCCAAAAGATGCAAGACCACAGGACGCAAATCTCTTATGCGAGCCTTCCAGTATATCATGTATCATTAGCCTATTCAGAATACACTACTTTTCCTAGCACAATAGATTTTGATCGATTAGCAATAGAATATGGAACTGAGGAGGACTTTGTGGTTTCAACGATTGATGAGCCCACTCGAAGGGACTTTCTTATAATCGCTGGAAACGCTTTCGCACTCGTGGGCGGAGCTGTAACGCTGTGGCCATTTATTGCGCAAATGAACCCGGATCGTAGTGCTCAAGCTCTTGCTTCGATTGAGGTTGATTTAGCCCCTGTTAAGGAGGGGCAAGCTATCACGGCAATGTGGCGCGGAAAGCCAATTTTTATTCGACATCGGACAAAAGAGGAAATTGAGCGTGCGCGGAAAGATGATACAGCCCAGCTTGTTGATGTAAGCGCCCGTAATATGGCATTACCTGAAAATGATCCAGCCTATGATAAAAATCGCGTGAAGACTGGCCACGAACAATGGCTCATCCTTATCGGAATTTGTACTCATCTAGGGTGTATCCCCAAAGGGCAAGCTCTGGGGGATAGTAGAGGGGATTACGGAGGTTGGTTCTGTCCTTGTCATGGCTCTCACTATGATACTTCCGGTAGAATTAGAAAAGGACCTGCACCGCGTAACTTGATCGTGCCTTCTTATGATTTTGTCAGCGATTCAAAAATAAAAATCGGCTAGGAGAGAATACAATGTCTGCTCATGAGTCGAATTATTCTCCAAAATCTCAAGTTGCAAGATGGTTTGATGAACGACTGCCTATTGCCCGCCTTATGCATGGACAGTTTATAGATTTTCCTACACCACGGAATTTAAACTACGCGTGGACGTTTGGTGGTATTTTAACTTTCTGTCTCGTTGCACAAATTGTTACTGGTATTGTGCTTGCGATGCATTACCAGCCTAGTGCAGCTGACGCTTTTAATTCCGTAGACCATATTCGCAGAGATGTGAATTTTGGATGGCTTATCCAACCAATGCATGCCGTTGGCGCCTCTATGTTTTTTATTGCCGTCTACATTCATATCTTTAGAGGTCTTTATTACGGTTCTTACAAAGCACCTCGAGAGGTCTTGTGGATTTTAGGCGTTTTTATACTTCTTGCGATGATGGCAACAGCTTTTATGGGCTATGCTCTTCCATGGGGGCAGATGAGTTTCTGGGGAGTGACCGTTATTACAAATCTGTTTTCAGCTCTAGATAGTATTTGGGCTGGCCTTGGGACATCAATTACGGAGTGGTTATGGGGTGGATATGCCGTTACAGGTGTAACATTAAATCGTTTCTTCTCACTACATTATCTCCTTCCCTTTGTAATCTTTGGTCTTGTTGTTTTGCATGTATGGGCCCTTCACGTCTCGGGACAAAATAATCCCACTGGGCTTGATATAAAATCTAAGTCTGAAACAGTACCGATGTATCCCTTTGCAATTGCCAAAGATGCTGTAGGTCTTTTTGCCTTTCTAATTGTATTTGCTTGGTTCATTTTCTTTATGCCTGATTATCTTGGTCACGCTGATAATTTTAATATGGCAAATCCTCTTGTCACGCCTCCACATATTGTTCCTGAATGGTACTTTTTACCTTTTTACGCGATACTCAGAGCAATTCCCTCAAAACTTGGCGGTGTAGTCGCAATGTTTTCCGCCGTTCTCATTATGCTCTTTGTCCCTTGGTTGGACACAAGTCGTGTACGTTCTGCTAAATATCGTCCGCTTTATAAATGGTTTTTTTGGTTTTTTGTTTTTACATGTGTTGCGTTGGGATGGCTCGGCTCAAAGCCTGCTGAGCAGCCTTACGTTCTCTGGGCCCAAATTTTTACCTTCTGTTATTTTGCCTTCTTCCTTCTCGTTCTTCCCATCCTCGGCTTGATTGAAACACCTAAGGATTTACCAAGATCCATCTCTGAAGCTGTTTTGACAAAATCAACGGGATCAAGAGCTGTTCCATCAGGTGCTGCAGCAGCTCCCGAAAAATACTAGGACAACTTGCATGGCTCTTCATTTTTTAAGTCGGTTTGGTATGTTCGGGCTCCTTTGTCTGACTGCTGCAAATTTAGGTCATGCAGCAGGGAGTGCCCCATATATTGAACGTCAGCAATGGACCTTTGAAGGTGTAAAGGGGCAGTTTGATAAAGCGCAGCTTCAGCGTGGCTTTCAGGTTTACAAAGAAGTTTGTTCAGCTTGCCACGGTTTAAAGCGTGTCTTTTGGAGAAATCTCGTGGAAAAAGGGGGGCCAGAATTCCCTGAGGAAGCGGTAAAAGCGCTTGCAGCGGAATGGCCAAACCAAATCACTGATGGTCCCAATGATGCAGGGGAAATGTTTGAACGTCCTGCCCTTCTGTCTGATCCTATATTAGGGCCTTACAAAAATGAAAAGGCTGCGCGCGCGGCGCAGAATGGGGCTTATCCTCCTGACCTTTCCTTAATGGCAAGAGCCCGTAATCCAGAATATCATGGAACCGTATTCGGTCATCCCACACACATGGTAGGTGATATTATCTCTGCCTACCAAGAAGGTGGTCCTGACTATATTTATGGTTTACTTACCGGCTATAAGGATATTCCCACCTACGCACGCGATGAGAAGGGTCAACTTCATCCCGTTGGTATAGACGGAGCGGGAGGTAAAAATCTTGAGACATGCCTTTCAATTATTAATGGTGAAGATGGAAATCCTGATACATGTGTAACACTTTCAGATGGCATGAATTATAATGCTGCGTATCCAGGTGGCCAAATTGCAATGCCACCTATGTTGTCTGATGGGGCTATACAATATATTAAAGGAACGGATGGAAAACCAATTGTTCCTGAAACCATTGATCAATACTCGCGGGACATTGCTTCTTTTCTTGCTTGGGCTGCAGACCCCCATCTTAACGTAAGAAAGCAAATTGGATGGCAAGCGCTTCTCTTTATTATAATTACGACCGTTCTTCTTTTTATCGGCAAAAAGCGAATTTGGTCTAGAGCAGAGCATTAAGTTTATATAAAACCTTAATTTCTCTTATGTTCTAGAAAATTATGAGTCTCATTTATTCCGCCAAAAACTATTGAGGATTGTGTGGCACGCTCCGTTTTGGGTATCGTTGGTGGCAGCGGATTTTATGAATTGCCAGGACTTATCAATCCTCGTTGGGACAGAATAGAATCTCCTTTTGGCAAAGCATCGGATGAAATTCTCTTTGCGGAACTCGATGGATTGCCTCTTCGTTTTCTACCTCGCCATGGCCGTGGACATAAAGTTCCACCGTCAGGCATAAACTACAGAGCAAACATTGACGCCTTAAAACGTTCAGGGGTCACAGACCTTATTTCTATTTCTGCCTGTGGCTCTTTACGAGCAGACTATCCGCCTGGTCATTTTGTTCTCGTAGACCAGTTCATTGATCGCACCTTTGCTCGAGAAAAATCATTTTTTGGTGCAGGTCTTGTTGCCCATGTTTCTATGGCTGATCCTGTAAGTCCTTTGCTCATTGATTGTATAGCTTCTGCTGCAAATGCAGAGAAGATTTCCTATGCTCGCGGAGGGACCTATTTGGTGATGGAAGGACCGCAGTTCTCAACGCGAGCCGAGTCACATCTTTACAGGAGTTGGGGTTGTGACGTCATTGGTATGACTAATATGCCTGAGGCGAAACTCGCACGGGAGGCTGAGATCTGCTACGCGACAGTAGC
>JBJTOZ010000180.1:0-7628 GCA_046074825.1 Hyphomicrobium sp. | reverse complement strand
TATATTAAGATAGAATTAAATAATTTCTTCTTCAACAGTCAGAAGCATTCTGTACAGACGGTCATCTGCTTGAGACAATAAAAGACCGAGTTCTTTTAACTCCTTTAAAACATCTGAATGCAGTGAGGGATCAAAAAACGACTTCTGCCTTTCCATCTTTCCACGCAGGGAATTGAGCTCATTAGAACAAGAATTTAAGATTTGATGCGCCACGCGATGTTTGTCCATATCACAAATCATATCTTACCTCATTGTCATAAGCAGGGAGGAAAATCGAATCAAAACACCCTTTTATTTTCGAATTTATTTACAACATCTTCAAGTAGGCTCTCTAAATTGTATATCCTGGGAATAAAATTAAGTTGCGTACCGTAAATATTAGATTTTCTAGAGAGTTATTGGGCTAGAAACATATTCTAAAATTTCTTAGAAATTAGGTTGATGATAAGAGTGTTACTTAAAAAACATAACTTTGCTGGCATGCACAAAACGAATAAGCATTTGATAAAATAATTCTCAGTTTGAATTTGTATTAATTTTCACCTTTCGGCATATATAAACAAATTAAATAAACAAAAATATTTACCAGAGTTTCAATGTTTGCATGAAGTGTATTATGTATTTTGAGACTGTCGTGCGTTAATGAAAAAAATGAGAGAATTTAATAGTCTATTTTTTAAATTTGAGCCTTTGTGTTCAATGAATTTTGACAATTTAAATTAAAGATTGTTGTAAGGACGCCCAATATCAATTAATAAATTAATCAATAAAAAACTCTAAGGAAAGGTGAAACCGTATGAGGCGCCCGCATGTTATTATGAGTTGTTTCATTTACTTTATTTCTCCAGCTTTAGCCGGAGTTGAACCCTCCATTGATGAAGTTGAAAAATTAAATCAAGCCTTGTCAGCAATTGGCTGCACAGGCGGTGAAATGGAAAAGAACACTGGAGATGTGACGACTTATGAAGTTGATGACTCTATTTGCAATAATGGTCAATTCGACATAAAATTTGATAATAACTTTAAAATTATCAAACAGAAGCAGGACTAAGATCGTGATCGCAAAGTATCTTTAACGAATACAAAAGCGGAAAATGACATTATCTCTTCGCTCGTTTTTTTTTGGTATTTCTCGCCCCTAATTTATGGGGAGCAGGTACGGCACAAAATCCTTGAGAGGGAATGTCGAGAGACGCATTAAACTTACTTGACATATTTTGAAAGGCAATTAGCCCAGTCAATTCCACAATTTCATCATCATTAAAATAAGTTTTAAGGGTATCAAAAGTCACATCTTTAATTTTAGATTTAGTAATCGTCACTAATTCAGCATACTCAAGGGCCGCCTTCTCTCGACTGTTAAAAAGTTTGCTTTTTTTCCATTCTGATAAAGCTTTGACCTTTGCCAAAGTCACCCCTCTTTTCAGTAAAAGAGACGAATTAATATCAATACAAAATTCGCAATTATTTATTTGTGAAACCCGCACAGTTATCAGCGCCCTAAGGGCTGGATCTATTGGGGACGATTTTCTATCTAACGCACCGTAAAGTCCGGAAAGCGCAAGAAAAAGTTTTGGTGATCTTGCCCAAACCAGAGCAGATGATAGAATTTCTCCATATTTGCGTTTTTGTAACCAAAATAGCGGTCGCAAGTACAGGGGATATTTTTCGTAAGACCTCGAAGATATTCTCACCAGATAATAACCTTTATAATATTCAATCCCTAAAATCTAGATTCCAATTTCAAGTGTTTGCAACGAAACTAAAAAAACGATTATTTTTTTTCTTTAAAATAAACTAAAAAGGGCTCTTCTGTTTTCATAACAGAAAAGCCCTTTTAAATTGAATTGAAAGTCTTAGGCTCTTTAATTATTAGATAGCTACTTTTTTAAGATCGGATCTAACTTCGGAGCGATTTGCAGACTTAATTTCAATTTTATTGGTCTGGCGCTGCACTTCAACTGTTTTTGGAATTACAATTTTGAGTACGCCGTCCTTAAATTCTGCTGAAACTTTAGCTGCATCAAGAACAAAAGGGAGTGTCATGGTGCGTTCAAAATAACCATGGGTCCTCTCTACGCGATGGAATATTCTTCCCTTTTCATCTTTCTTCTCTGTAAATTCAGACTTCTTCTCACCCTTAACAGTTAAAAGATCTCCAGCTGTAGTTACTTCTACATCCTTCTTATCAACGCCGGGGAGCTCAACTTTCAGTATAAGGCCTTCATTTGTTTCATTTATATCAAATCGAGGATTAAAACCAACTGAGCCACGTCCACTGATTGGAGAGACAAACGGATTTGTCCAATCCGCAAAAACTTCATCCATTTGTTTGCGGATAGACTTAAAAGGGTCATCAACGCTCCCTTTTTGACGCCAGTTTGCAGGAAGCAATTGATCTGGAAATAGCGAAGAAATTTTCATTTATTAAACTCCTGTTAATGCGTTTAATTTCTAAAATTGTTAATTGGAATGAACCCCATGGAACAATGGGCTCTAACACCTACTTTCGGGACTAGCCATACCTTTCCGAAACATAGTAGTTCTCAATACGTATAAATAGTTAATGGTTACTTTCATAATAGCAAGAGAATATCTTTAAATTTCTTCTTAATTTTTAATATTTTATAGCATATTTCATAATAATTCATCGAAAATTAACCTTTCGGTCAATTCAAATTATTTGCTTATAGGTTTGATAATCCGCATCCAGATTTCTTCAATAGATAGGCTCTATTTTTTTGTGATGTTAGGTAGATAGCCTATTCACGCGCGAGCACTGAATTTAATAAAAGTTATATTTCTTTTAATTTGCTCTCTTAAGACAAACGCGGGAACTCACCATTATAACTTATCACTTTCACCATGGTCCCAACGTCCGCGCAGAGAACGATCAATCTTATTCCCCATAACAAGAATAATAACTACAGCTAGGACACCTATAATTGCAATGTTCCATAGTCCCAATCCGCAAAGAATTCCAAGTGCAGCGGTGACCCATATCGAAGCTGCAGTGGCGACATGATAAACACGTAAACCATTTTCTCCACGTAGAATAACACCAGCTCCAAGAAAGCCTATACCTCCTACAATCCCCTGAATAACGCGACTTATTGCATCTTGATTTGATCCATCAGAGCCAAGCTGAGTACTTGCAAGTGTGACTAATGCTGCCCCTAGAGAAACGAGGGCATGTACTCGAACACCGGAAGGTTTACCATGCAAATCTCGATTTGCACCAACTAAGCCACCGACCAATACTGCCAAGAGAATTCTGCAGAGTATATCCGTTGTATAAAACATCTTTATTTATGAACTCAGGTGTAATAGAAAAGCCTAAAAGTTTTATTCTAACCTATTAGATTTATTTTCTCATTAATTGTATTTGGATAATTAATTGTATTTGGATAATCTTGTATTCTTAAGATTATAAATATCAACGCTGATTTAATTACTTATATCCCGTCAGCTCCATGTATCCAACACCCTTTGTTGAACCCTGAACGGATATTGGTCCTTCCCAATACGGTATTACTGTTGACATCCATGACTGAGAATTTAAGGGACTTGTCTCAACATCAATTCCTTTGGAAGGTACTATTATCCTCCACTCAATGGGGAGACTTTTTCCTTTAATTTTTTGCCACTTTAGAGGCCTCATTTCGATCATTTTGTTGCTTAGAAATTCATTTTTTCCATCAACCTCTATCCAATTGCCAGAAAGAAAATCTTGGCCTACATCTCTTAAATTATAAGCCATAAATTTTTGACCTGTTTCAAAGTGAATTGAAAACCAATCCCATCCAATCTGAGATTTTGTTAAAGGCTGTGAAGACCACTCTCGATCAAACCACCCCTGACCAACGACCTTGATGTGATCATTAGAAATATCTAGTGTGCCTTCAACAGTATAAAATGGCTGAGAATAATAATAACTAGCTTGACCACTCGGGGATTTGAGAGAGAAACCATTTTCACCCTGAAGAACAATAGGTTTCTCTGATTTACATTTTAGTTTATATGAAAATTTAATATCAGAAGCACTAATCGATATTTCAGATAAAATATCAGCACGTAACTTAGAATTGTCTTTTAATTCCCAATTATCTATCCAAGCTAAATAAGGTTTCACAAGTACCCCTGCCTGCCCAATTCCTCCTCTTGCTTGTCGCTCAGCAAAAAAATGTTCCGCATTTGATGTAACAGCAGCATGCCCCATCCACAATTGAGAACTTGACCAACCAGTTTTATCGATAGGCGCTAAGGCCGAACGAAACAATGTCCATTGGATACCGTAGTCTCTTCCATTATCACCACGCAAATTTGCGGTGAAATACCACCATTCAATTTTATAATCTGGATGAGATCCATGATCACGAGGAAATATCAACGGGGTTCCACGTTTAGGAATTGCAAAGCCTTCAATATCCGCTCCAAGATTTGCAAATCCTTGAGCGTAAACTGGAAAAATCAAAGAGAAATAAAAAAAGAAACATCTAAAATTCATAAGAGAAAACTTTTAAAAAATGCGATGTAGGCTGCCGTGCTAAATTCCATGCAGGAATTAATGCTGCAACTGCTGAAGAAAAAATCGCCATTCCCACAAGGGTTGCACATTCTGATGGAAAAAAGGACATAGGTATACGCCAGCCGAAAGCTTCTACATTTACTTGGTCGAGTAAAATCCACGCGACACCCAGGCCAACTGGCACTGAAAGTATAGCAGTTAATGCTGCTATAAAAACGTTTCTAACAAACTCAATAAATGCAAGTTGTGATTTAGTGACTCCCATAGCCCATAAAGGAGCCATCTGTTTAATGCGCATTGATGAAAGCGTGAGAAGACTAGCGAACATAGACACTCCCGCGACGCAAAGCGTTAAGATATTGAGAGCATTCGTAATGTTAAAGGTTTTTTCAAATGTTTTTAGTGAGAGTTTTTTTAAAGCCTCCTGATTGATGATGTTGCTTACAGGTAGACTAAATTGGGTTTGAAGAACTTTAGCTAATTTTTCTACATTTGCAGGATCTGTTCGAATTGCAAACCTCGAATGTGATGCCTGTGGGTACTGACGATTGAATGTTTCTATGCCAATTAAAATTTGACCAAGGGGATTTCCGTAATCAGAATATATACCAACAACAGTGCTCTTTCGCCCTGTTGGGAGTTTGATCTCATCCCCTAATTTAATTTTTAGGCGACGTGATATTTGTTCATTCACAAGAACACCGCCTCCTTGAGCGACAATATCCCATGCCTCTGCTATAGATTCTATGAGTGGCCAATTATCTCTATAAGTTGCATGGTTAGCTACCCCATAAAGAGATACTGAGAGCCCTTCAATTTCTGTTTCAATATTACTGATGGGTAAAACAGCGAGAGTTTCTTTTTGTGATGTAAGCCATTTTTGAATTAAAAGGCCTTCTGCATCCGTGCGGGCAGATACATAAAGCTCCGAAGCAAGCCTTTGGTCCAACCAACCAGTGAAAGTGGACCTAAAACTGGAGACCATAGTCCCAACACCAATATTAGCAGCAAGAGCGAGAAGAAGAGACATGAGGGAAAAAGATAGTCCAGATAGTTGCTGCCGAGTATCGGACCAAAACCAAATGTTTAAAACTGACTTCGCCAAAAAGAGACCTAATCCTAGAAAGAGGATTATAATCAGAGGTAAGATAAGGGCTGAAGCTAAAAGAAGACTTCCCAAAAGCATAAAACTCCAAAACAAACCTGATCCATAAAATGAAATAAAAATACAGGAAACAAATAAGCAAATAGAACCTAAGATTTGAAAGAAGAGCGATCGTCTTGATATCTGGAACCAGGCTTCTGGTTTGGCTGATGCTAGAATTGGCAATATCCAAAGCCTAATAATTAATTGGGCGCCACAAACAAGAGTCCCAACTGAGGAAATTAGAATTGCTCCTATTATGGATGATACCTGAAGGGAGGGTGAAGTCTTAACATTGGCTCCATAAATGCCGCGCAAAGTTCCAACAACGTCAGGCAAAAGAAACGATGCTATGTAATAACCAAGAATAAAACCAATAAAGCCAGAAATAAAAGCAAATGATAAGAGCTCACAAACAAATAAAAAAATAATTGAGTTCCGCGCCAGGCCTAATGCCATTAAGGTTCGAAATATTGGCAACCGCTGCTCAAATGCTAATCCAACAGCCGAGTGCACAACGAAAAGCCCAACAGCAAATGAAAGAAAACTAAAAGCTGTCAGATTAAGATGGAAACTATTTGTAAGATCATTTTGGCGTGAAAGCTCTAAAGGCTCTTTAAAGATTAAATCGGGAGCAAGCTGAAAAAGAGAAATTTTCATTTGAGGTTGCTTTTCCCAAACCAAAAGTTGTGATATTTTTCCTTGAGCATTAAGAAGTTTTTGAGCCTGAGCAATATCTGTGATGACAATATCTGGAGGGATATCAGTAATAATGTGCAGAGGGTGATTAGCTCGACCCCTCAGATTATTTTCTGTCTCAGCGCTCACAAAAAGTGCTCCCTCCTCCTTAATAAATTCTCTTAAATCATTTGGATTAGAGAAATTAATTTTCTTGGCTTCAGGAGGAGCTGTGAAAGGATCTATCCCATAAATACGAACTTTGTAATTTCCAAAATTTGTCTGCCCCTCCAGAATAGGAGAAACAAGCCATCCGCCCCGTCTTAACTTTACAAATAGTTCTTCAGAGATATATTGTTGATCTTTACTCACCAACTGAGAAAGCTGATCTTGTCCCAGAAAAGCCGTAACGCGCTTATAACTTAGGCGCGCTTCTTCGTTAATTATTTGAACAGAAGACCATAAAGCCGTGGCAAGGGAAAGACTTATAAAAAGAGTGGCAAATTGAAGTGGATGTCTCTTCCAGTGAAAAACAAAAGCTGAGAAAGCTATTCGTAGCATAACAACTCTCCATTATGGAGATGAAAGTGTCGAGACAGATAACCAGCTACATGCTTTGAATGTGTAACCATAAAAAGTGTTGTCTTGGTTTCAGACACCATAGATAACATCAATTGCAAAATCTCGTGTGCTGTTTTTTCATCAAGATTACCTGTTGGTTCGTCGGCAAGGAGTAGTCTTGGTCGAACGGCTAAAGCTCTTCCAATCGCAACCCTTTGCTGTTGACCGCCCGAAAGCTGTTCTGGATAGCGATGAAGACAATCTTCAAGAAGAAGTTTTTCAGCTAAATATTTCAGGAAAGCTTCATCAAAATTTCCTGCAAGTCTCGCTTGAAAAGCTAAATTGGACATTACATTAAGAGAAGAAATAAGATTAAAGTTTTGAAAGACGATGCCAATCCGCGTGCGCCTGATACGCGCTAATTCTTGATCACTGAGAGTGGTTAAATCCTGTCCTTCAAATATAATACTTCCCTCATCGGGTTGATCAAGACCCGCTACTAGATGGAGGAGGGTACTTTTACCGCTTCCTGATTCACCCGTGAGACTATGTGTTTCTCCAACTTTAAGTGATAAATTTATACCCTTTAAAACTAGCACATTTTGTGTGCCTGTAGAAAATATTTTTTTAAGATTCTTAATCTCTACCAACATGAAGTATTTCGTAACCCATCAGCATGAGCCGAAAGAATTATTTTCAAAGAAATAGGGGAAGTTC
>JBJTOZ010000179.1:0-6673 GCA_046074825.1 Hyphomicrobium sp. | reverse complement strand
ACGGCCGACTTTACCGGGGCTTGAAGGCTGTTTACTCCCCATCAGTCGCCAAATCATTGCAAAACTCGGGGATAAGAGACTAACAAAAAGAGCATTAAGGGATTAAAACCACGATGAGGGAAAGCTTACTCCAAAAATTTCTGTTCGCGTCAGCTTCTCTGCGAAAAGAGCGATAGAAAGACCTGCCTGTTCGAAGATTGCCCAAAATAGAACAGAGCACAGTAGGAAAACAAGCGCAGCAGCAAACCTTAATGATAGAGTTGTTCCCACGCTTACAAACCAAATTATACCAATCAATGGGAACGCAAAAATTAGGTATCTTAATTCGCTATATGTTTGATAATCTGACAGTAAAAAAAGAATGCCCAGAAAACCAGTCAAAAATAAAAGGGCTAGAGCATTCGTTGTCGTGAGAGAAAATTCTTCTTCTCTAACATATCTATTTTGTCTCTGTACGTTTTCAAATTTTGAAATATTTTTAAAATAAATACTCAGTCCAAAAAGCATACCTATTCCAGCAGAAGCAAAACCAAAATGAAAACTCAGGTTTGGATTGAATCCAATTTCCTCAAGAAAAAATTTAAACTGTGTGCTTTGGGCTAAAAAACCTGTGATGAGGGGCGCAAAAAAAGCCCCAATATTAATACCCATATAAAAGATAGAAAAACCGGCATCTCTAAGGTCATTATTATGCTGATAAAGATTTCCGACGAGTACACTTATGCTTGGTTTAAAAAGACCGGTTCCTAAAGCAATAAAGATAAGCCCAAGATAAAAGCAGAGGAGACTTGGATATGCGAGAGTAAAGTGTCCAAGAGCAATAATAAGGCCCCCTAAAAAAACAGCGGATGTGGGCCCAATCCAACGATCTGCAATAAGTCCCCCTGGAATGGCTAACATGTAGACAGCCATTGTATAGTTTCCATACACAAGAGCTGCGTTTTCTGTAGAGAGCCCAAGACCTCCTGTGTTTGGTGGGCTGACCATAAAAATAACGAGCAAGGCTCGCATGCCATAATATGAAAAGCGCTCCCAAAGTTCTGTAAAGAAAAGAGTGCGCAAGCCTTCAGGATGCCGTTTCATTCAAAGGCCTAAATCGAAATATGATCTTGTGTTGAGAGTATAATTATTTTTGGCGATCCCGGCAGGACTTGAACCTGCAACCCTCGCGTTCGAAGCGCGATACTCTATCCGTTGAGCTACGGGACCCTGCTTGTTGTTCCAAAACCAAACTAAAAAAAAGATCCTCTCTTAGAGGGGTTCAGTAAGGAAACATACCACAGATTAAATTATTATACGAAATATTCAAGATTGTCTTGCAAAGTATTTTTTATACCTGAGTTCGCTGTTTTAAGGTCTCATATAATTGAAATGAGAGTGTAAGATTTTGATCGTACTGTACTATGAGGGGTCATAGAAGCAGATATATATTATTTAACCAAAAACTAAAACGATCCTAGGTGATGGTACGAAAAACATACATTAATTTGCTCACTTTTAAAAAAAGTGAAATTTAATTTAAGGTGATAATATCCCACTATGCTTAAGAAAATAAATTAGTCATTCTTCATCTCTCTCTTAATGATGCAAATTATGGAAAAAATAAAAAAGGGAGATATCACAAAGCCGGATTATTTTTTAATTTTCCTTATTTGTTTTTTTCTTTTTGTTTTCCAAATATTTTTTGGAAAGCAAATGTTAGGGGATCCAGACACTTTATGGCACATAGCCCTCGGTCAAGAAATACTAAGAACAGGGCATATACCTACAACTGATATCTATTCACATACTCACTATGGCGCTCCCTACATTAGCAAAGACTGGCTGAGCGAAGTTATCTTCGCATTCTCTTATAATACGTTTGGCTTTTTTGGTGTTTTTTTTGTTACATGCTTCAGTGTGACAATAGCGTTAGCTCTTCTAGCTTCTGAACTTTCAAAAAAATTAAGCTGTACTGTAGTTATTTTTTTGTGTTTGGGAACAGTATTGCTGATTGGCCCCCACATGTCATGCCGTCCGCATGTTTTGATATTCCCCTTGATAATTCTTTGGATTAAGGGACTATTGAAGTCCGCAGAAACAAAAACTCCCCCCTCATACTCACTCATTCTCATACTCTTATTGTGGTCCAATATGCATGGATCGTTTATCTTAGGAATTTTGATTACACCACTTTTGCTGATTGAGAGTTTTTTTCCATCAAAAAGTTTATCCCGAAACGAAGTCACTCAATACATTCTGTTTTGTTGTGCAGCACTACTTGTCCCAATACTAGGTCCAAATGGATTTGGACCATATGTTGGTGTTTTCAAACAATTCTTACTTGGAGACACCGTAAATTTTATTTCAGAATGGCAACCTCAAGATTTTTCTCATCCAAACCTCTTTGAGTTCGTACTTCTAGGTAGCCTAGGTTTCCTTCTGATATTTGGAATTAAAATTAAAGCCAACCGGGTATTTATTCTTATTCTACTCCTTCATATGGCTTTGAGTCATAAAAGGCATGCAGACTTTCTTGGACTAATTGGACCTCTTCTTCTCGCAAGCCCAATTTCTGAAACTCTCGTTTTTAAAAAGTGTTCGTTTGAAATAATAAATAAAAAAAGGGTTGTATGGAATGCCTTTTTGATCATGAGCATTCTTATTGGCTTTGTTTCCTACTTTGCGCCAGTAACACCACCTGCGAGATTCATGCCTTATTCTGCGGTTCAAAAAGCGCTAGCCTACCCAATAGATGAAAAGGTTTTTAACAACTACGACTTTGGTGGATATTTAATATTTTCAGGCAAGAAGACCTATATTGATGGCCGACAAGATTTTTTTGGATCAGATTTTGTGCGACAATACAAAAACCTCATAAGCTCAAGGGACCCAATACAATTACAAAAATTCCTTGAGGAAAACAAAATTTCTTGGTCTCTACTCAAGCCGGAAGATGAAGCTGCTAAAACAATTGATGAACTTACGGGATGGCAAAAAGTATATATTGATCAATTTTCTGTTGTTCATATAAAAACAAATGAAAAATTAAATTGAGGACTTCTTTTGAAGGTTAAGTTTTTACCTATGCACAAAAACAGAAAATCTTTTTGTTATTGAACTTTACCGACTTCTTCGTTTCCTCATACGAACAGGCCACCCAATCATTCGACCAAATCTAAAGTAATTGCCTCGAGATAAATTCACAAACCATGGAATAATTTGTAAATTCTGTATGGAAGCTGCATCTTCAGCAGGGACATAATACTCCCAACAGATAGTAACTGGCACTATGTGATCGAGATGATAGGAGTTCTTTTTTCCAGAGGGTCCAAAAGAATGATTTTTTGGGTTTAAAAGTGACATACTACTTTTGTAATTGGCTTTACTAATACGACGAACTAATTTTTTATATGCATTAGCTTGCACTTGAAGCTCGGCTTCTTTCTTATAATTTCTAACAGAAACTTTTCGCGGCTTTCTTTTATCAGCAATACTGCCAAGAACGGCGTTGAGAGCGGGATTATTGGGGTTATAGGATCCAAAAAAACCTACGTTACACTCATGACAAAAAGCTTTTCCAAATACATTGATAATTGATTTAACTTCCTTAAATGTCCCCTTAACTTTAGAATTACAACCATCACACTTGTAAACATGGTATCCCCTCTGTTCAGCGAGAAGACATGAGTTACAAAGTTTATCTTCTGAATTTTGAATTTGAATGAGAGCTTCTTGAAAGGGGAGCCTACTGATATCCCCGACATAGAGATGCAAACAGCGTCTGCATCGCTCTAAAAGATAATTAAATTCTTTTTTGGAATGTAAGGGTTGGACTCCAGAACTCTGCGAAAAGTTCATTTTGAAAATCTTTTTCTTGTTGAAGTAAATTCATATTCAACCTTTATACTTTTCTCCCTTTATTGTAAATACCAGAAACGAGAAGTCTTATCTGGTAAACCTCAGATATTTCTAAATCTATGAACAATCCTGCAATGACTTCTGATGCGATTGTAACAAAAAACTAAAGGTATTTTTTGGTAGCTGTTTATATGAAAAATATTAAAAGGAGCCTTTAGCTCTAATTTAAAATCAATTTAAAGTATCCATTCAGAGGGGGGATTGTTTTGGCCAATAGGATCAATCTTTCCATCTCCATTAAGATCCAAATCGTACCAATATTCTCTTGCTGAAATTTTATTATGAGTATCGTCTAAATTAAGTACAGCACCTTCCGTCTTCCATGTTTCTGCATTTATCATTTGCGCCTTGAAATCGCTTCCGTTATGCATCAAAACTTCAACGTAAGCATGGTCCGTTGGTGCAACTGCAAGAATCCTGTCTTTTGGAACCCAAGCTTTATTCCCATCAAGAATACTAAATGCATCCTTGGATAATATATCACCTAAATTTTTTCCTGCGGTATCACAAAAAAAACTGCCAGAAACGGTCTTATAGAAATTATATGTGTGATCCCCTAATAGAAATTCTCCATAGAGTACTTTGGTGATGAGATCACCTTTTAAATTTATAGCCGCTCCCTTCGCAACTCCTACATCATTGAATTTTTGTAGTGACCAACTTGTCCCAAGCTTCGATAAAACTCCGAACGTATTGTCTGTATAACACCACAAGTTTGTAGGTGTTCCCTTCGTTGTGAATTCCTTTTCTCCAACTCTCAGAGCCGAGGGCTCAACCATTCGAGAGCCTTTCGACAAACCGACTTTATCAATAACGTATCCACCTGAGGCTAACTGGTATAAGCCGTATCTGTCACCTTCAACCATTCCATCATCTATGACCTTTGAAATCTTGTCCCCAATTCCACCACCATTGATATCGACACCGAACCAAACTTCTTGTTGTAGAACCCAGGACAAGGGAACTTTTTCTTGGACACCCTTAACTACACCTTTATAGTCAAATTTCTGATGTATCCACGTCTTACCGTTTCCGGAAACTATTCCAATTGAATCTCCCCAATTCAAAACAGCTTTCGGGGATACTTTAAAGTTGAAGGGTTTGTTATTAGCTGTTTTCAAACTCAAAGGAACAACAGAGGATCCTCCAACCTTCAGATCGGCGACATCAACAGCGTAGTAGCCACTCTTTAATTTATAAACGCCAAGATCATTTTGATTTTTTATGACTTGTACAATTTTTCCTTGAGAAAGACTTGGAGCCTTATCAAACTCTATAACAGAGAAGAGAGAGTTATTCCCTGAGAGATCATTCCACTGACCTGCATTACTAAAAACATTACCTTTATTAGTATTAACTGACCATTTTTGGAGCCCCATCGCCAAATAATTCTGAGTGCCACCGTCGTTATCTGGTCCTTTGCCTAAGGCTCCAGTCCCCCACTCTGAACGCGACGAGCCAATTGAGCTTCCATCCTTGCTCCAAGTCCACGAACCTTCTTGTTTTGAATCACTTCCACCTAGCCAAATATAGGGAACCCCACCACCATCCTTAGCGCGACTATCAGTTGAGTAATAGTAAGGGGTGATTAACTTTGAAAGCTTTGTGAAAAGTTCAGTATTTTCTTTTGCATCATCAATTTTGACTAAATATCCCCCCATAGAGGTTGAAATGACATTTGCCGTATTCCAATCGGAAGGCCACATAAGAACATAAATATGACCGTTTCTACCGGTCCATGCTCCGTAAATATTAATGAGGTCTTCGCTTGATAAAAGCATCTCAATGATCCAACTAAAATTCTATATTTGATACCATGGAGATGTTTAAAAAAACCCAAAAATGAAAATGGTTTCTCAAAAAAAACAAAAAAAGAAAATGAAACAAGATGCTAAAGAATAGCGATAAACATTGAGAAATATAAAATTATCATTAGTCTCTGTCTTAAAACGGGAACATACAATGATTTCCGAAATTTTATTCTATTCATACTCTTAGATTATGACTGAGGTTTCCTAAATATAAGCTTGCTTGTTCGTTCGTCGTTTTCAATGCAGTTATTCGTAGAATTCTTACGCCTTCGCTAAACTTTTATGTGAGCCTACTTAAGGATACTCAAAACGACGTTTAAGAATAGAGCTGCACACTTGAAGATCTGCACAAACAAAGAAAATTTCAAATTTATAAGGCCCACTCAGTTGGTGGCTGGAGATGTCCGATTTGATTAATTTGATTGTCGCCGTTAAGATCAAGATTATAGTAATATTCTCTTGCTTCTAATTGCCCCTTGGCAACATCAATTTTTGACTGAGAACCCATCAGGTGTCCATTTTCTGGATCTATTTTTTGTGTCATAAAGGCATTGCCTTTTTTCATTAGAACTTCAATATACCCGCTTGCTTTTTCAGCAATCCCAATTATTTTTTCCTTAGGTGTCCAATCCTTTTTTCCTGAGGTGATTTTGACTGAAGAAAGATCTATTTTTTCTTTTAAACCTTTACCGGTTTCGTCCAGGACATAACTTCCAGTCTTTGTTTTATATAAACCCAATTTTTTATTCTCGCTCACATATCCATTGGCGTCATAAACCTTAATGACAATATCTCCAATGATGCCATCCTTATTAATATCTTTTTGGAATTGACCCTCCTTTTTCATAAGATCCCATGGGTTGAGCTTTACCCGTGAACCAAGAACAATACCATTTGAATCAACTTTCTGTTCTATCCATCCTTTTCCATCTTTTAAAATCAATCCATAGGTTCCATTTTCA
>JBJTOZ010000178.1:0-7466 GCA_046074825.1 Hyphomicrobium sp. | reverse complement strand
GTGATGACAACTCCCTGTGGAGCTGATGCTGCTGAAACCTTTTCAACATTGACGATTTGAGCGTCTGTTGCTGTGTTGAGAGCGGTTGAAGTAGCCGTTAAAACGATTCTATCTGTGCCCCCTCCGCCATCAACCGTATCGGCTCCAATAAAGTTATTAAATGTGTCGTGACCTGAACCCCCTTTGAGAGAATCAGCGCCATGGCCTCCAGTTATAAAAAAACCTTCTGTTTGTGCGGAGAGGTTGATAACGACTCCAGAAGTCGCATGTTCCGCAGAAATCGCTTCTATTTGCGAAATTTGTGTGTTTGTTGCAGCATTAAGATCCGTAGAAGTCGCATTTAGGATGATTGTATCAAATCCCTTCCCACCATTGACGGTATCAGCTCCAACAAATCCGATAATTTTATCGTTGGCCAATCCCGCTGTGAGACGATTTTTTCCAGAATTTCCTGTGATCGACAGATCATAGGCAACAGCTTGAGCATTAATATTCAGAGCCGTTTTTGCCGTGGTGTTCGCCGCTAGACCACCTCCTGTTCCGATTACAATGCGTTCGATGGCTGTTAGGGTTGCAGCTGTTAGTGTAAGTGTTTGTCCTGCAATCGCTGACGTAAAGCGAAGCTCATCGATGTCTGTAGGAAGTGTTCCTGTGTCATAGAGGTAATCACCGACAAAATGTGCAGAGGATGCGACGAGATAAAGATCAGCCCCTTCTCCACCATCTTGGATATCACCCCCAATCCCCCCAATTAAGGTGTCGCGTCCGTCCCCTCCCAAAATAAAATCGTTTCCAGCCCCTCCCCAGATGATGTCTCTGCCCCCAAGTGCGAGGATCGTGTCATCAGCGGACGTTCCATGTATACTATCATTGCCCTCTGTCCCTATCAGTACAGCCAGTAAGGAATTATAGCTTGAGGAGGTAAAACTTTGAGAGGTTATAGTTCCCGAGTGCACCTCGAGGTTCCAATCGCCTCCTTTTTTTGCACTACCCGTCAGATCGGAACTTGCAGCCACATCCGCACCTGTGATGTGAGCCAAATCTTGAACGAATTTTTGGCCTCCCTCACCGGAGGCAACATTACAGCCATATAAAAGAAGATCCCCATCAGGAGAGAGGGCTGAAGACATAGCCTTAAAAAGAGCTGTGTGTTGAGAAAGCGTCTCATTATTGATGGATTGCCCGCCCAGAAAGAGGTTCCCTGAATTTCCATGGGACAGGATTTGAATAGACTGGAGCCCCTTAAATGTTGAAAGAAGCATTTGTAATTGCAGAAGCGCGCTAGGATTTGCATCGAGGACGAAGTAGGCGCTTTTCTTTGGAAAAGCTGAAACCAAAGAGGAATAGTCAGCTAAAGAGGAATCTATAATAAAGAAATTTTCAAAGGTATTGCTTTGGACAGATTGAGAATGAGATTTTAAGGGTTGGGTGGAAAAAAGAGGGTTTCTTTCAAGGATCTGCGCAACTTGAGGGAGGAAGATTTGTAAGGGATGCTTCTCCAAAGAACCCAAACGAAAATTTGGCTTCTTGATCAGATGATCATGGGAAGAGAAACCATTTCCCAACAGAGGTTCAACAATATGTAGAATACGTTTCGTAGACATATTTTGGGACAATAAGTTTAAAACAACAGGGTCTGCTTCGATAAAAAATGACTATCCTAAAAAGACGAAGCAAGAATTAGACCACTGGTGACGCCCCAAAAGTTTAGAGAATGTGCCCTCAACCAAAAATATTTAAGCGAGAGTATTTATTCTTTATTAATCCTAAAATTCCTTCTATTCCCTTTTCGATTTTTTTGTAGAAAGTGATTTTTAGGACAAATCTCATAGGCCCGTAAGGACTATGAAAGAGACATGCCACTCAAAGGAAGATCGAATGGGTCTTAAGTCACAATATAAATAATAGCTTCTGATATGCGAAGATTTAAGGACGCTAAACTTGTTGTCTTATTATGAACCACTTCTAGTATGAGATCTTAAACAGAGGATGTCCTTCTTCGTTTGATTGGACATGTCTCAAACATGTGGTACTCAGCTTTGTAAGAAGGAGAACTCTACTCAAAAACTTTTTAATTTATTTGAAATTTAGAAGCGGAGTTAGAAGACGCCTTGCAAAAAGAATTGCTCTAGGTCCCTTGTTTGCCAAGACCATATGTTTCCAATTGTGCCTTTAATCGCCCCCTTTTTTCAGAAGCGATTTGAACCTTCATTTTAATGTTACCCGTTTTGTCGGTTTTCTTTTCTAAAACATGCCCTTGTTCATGAAGCCAACTTATGAGACGGCCTGCTTCAGCCGGTATCTTGAGGTTTAAGATTTCATCTTTGCTTCCAAGCAGATCATCAATTTTTTGCAGCAAAAGGTCCACGCCTTCACCATTCAGAGCTGAGACTATAACAGGGGGCGGTGCCTTATTTTGAAGTCCAGCCTCAAGAGAGGGACGCGCCTCTTGATCTACAAGATCAATTTTATTCCAAACTTCGAGGATGGGACGATCTGAGGTATGGGGTTCAATACCAAGATCCCTCAAGACGTTTTCAACATCTGCAGCTTGAGCTTTTGTGCCCGCATGCGAAATATCTCGCACGTGTAAAATAAGATCTGCTTCGAGTACTTCTTCTAATGTCGCCCGAAATGCGGCCACCAGCATTGTTGGAAGATTGGAAATAAATCCCACCGTATCGGACAAGATAATCCGACGGCCTGTTTTAAGACGGACTTCGCGCATCGTCGGGTCAAGGGTGGCAAAAACTTGGTCCTTTGCGAGAACGCCAGCTCCCGTTATTTTGTTAAAAAGTGTTGACTTGCCCGCATTCGTGTAACCGACAATCGCAACAATCGGATAGGGCACTTTACGCCGTCCCTCGCGATGGAGCTCCCGAGTGCGGACAACCTGTGCAAGCTCTTTTTTGAGTTTCTCAATGCGCTGTTCGAGCATACGGCGGTCAAGCTCAATTTGTGCTTCACCAGGCCCCCCTAGAAACGAAGCCCCTCCGCGTTGCCGTTCTAAGTGCGTCCACGCTCTGACAAGTCGTCCCTTTTGGTACATGAGATGCGCTAATTCCACCTGCAGGCAACCTTCTTTCGTGCGCGCGCGCCGTCCAAAAATTTCTAAAATCAATCCCGTGCGATCGAGAACTTTAACATTCCATGTTTTTTCCAAATTCCGTTGCTGAACAGGAGAAATACTGTGATCGATGACCACCAAATTCGCTTCTGTTTCTTCAATGAGTTCCTTGATTTCTGCGACGGTACCAGATCCTAGAAGGGTGGCAGGGGTTGGTCGCATCACCTTCAAAATTCGAGTAACAACACCATGCAGGTCTATTGCCTCAGCCAGACCTCGGGCTTCCAAAAGACGGTCGCGGGGGGAATGAGAAACGGAAGTCTCTCCTCCCCCACTCACAATTTTAGGAACGCGAATACGCTCCGTTATCGGGACAAGAACAATCGCGCGTCCTGTAGAGGATTGGAGTGAGGTTGGAGATGGTCCTCGGGACTTTTTGAGGTTCTTTTGTGTTTGGTACGTTGATTTTTCGATAGGAGTTTTAAAGGCGCGCTTTATTCGCTGCTTTCCCCTTCCATGAGATTAAGTGCGGTGCTTGGCATGATGGTGGAAATGGCATGCTTATAGACGAGTTGAGATTGTCCGTCCCGCCGCAACAAAACACAAAAGCTGTCAAACCATGTCACAAGTCCCTGAAGTTTCACGCCATTGACGAGAAAAATCGTCAAAGGGACTTTTTGTTTGCGGACTTGATTGAGAAAAGTATCTTGGAGATTGGGTGAACGTTCAGCTGCCATCTCTTGTGCCTTTTTATTATTGTTTTTTTTGAGGCGAGGTGCAGATCGTGACAGATAATCTATCAACAGATGGTCTATCAGAAGAGAACCGTGCTTGAAGAGTTACATAAGTTTAGCACCAAATATTGCAAGACTGCAACCAATCTCCTCTTCAAAAAAGTGCTAAAGTCTCCTTATTTTGAGAAAATAATAGGTCCCAAAAATCTAGAAAGGGGTCATTTCAGCCTTTGCGTGAAACTTTTCCCGAAGGCTGCATGTGATCGAACCAGGCTTTCCTGTCCCTATTTGTTGTCCATCTAATTTGACAACAGGCATCACAGTTGCCGAGGCCGATGTCACAAAGGCTTCTATCGCGCCGTGGGCTTCAGAAAGAGAAAAAGCACGCTCCTGCAATTTGAGCCCCAAGCTCATCAGAACATCAAGAACGGTAGATCGTGTGACACCCCCGAGAATGTGGTTATCAAGGTGACGCGTTACGACCGTCCCATTTTTGAGCACAATCCAGGCATTGCTTGAGCCTCCTTCTGTTACAAAACCTTTCTCATCCACAAACCAGGCTTCTTGAGCTCCTCTTTTTTGTGCGTCTTCTTTTGCAAGAACAGCAGGAAGCAACATGACTGTTTTGAGGTCACACCGTTTCCAACGTACATCAGGAACCGATGTCACCGAGATCCCAGCCTCTGCTTTGGCCTTTAATTTGAGTGGATCAAGGGAGCGTGCGAGAACGACAAGTGTTGGTTTGACCTTTTTAAAAGGAAACACAAAATCACGCGGGGCCGCCCCGCGCGTTACTGGCAAATAAACAAGACCATTTATGACGAGATTACCTCGTAGGACTTCTCCAATAACCAAACGCAGAGCAGCATCTGACATCGGAGGAACCATCTGCAGCTCTTTCAGAGAACGATGAAGACGGGTCAGATGGCGCGTAAGATCGACAAGATTGCTGTTCCGCACTTCACAGACTTCATAGACTGCATCGGCAAACTGAAAGCCTCTGTCTTCCGCGTGAATGGTTGCTTTTGGATATGGAAGATAGGAACCATTCACATAAACTATACGGACCATAAAGCCTCATAACAGCAGAAATTATTCGGATCCCTTATCACAAGAAAAGAAATCTTTTTTAGAAATCTCTTCAACATTATCCTATTTTAAGAGGCACGGCTTTCGGGAATTCTTTGGTCTGAAGACACACCTAAAGCGCGCAGTTTCCGATGCAGAGCAGAGCGTTCCATACCAACAAATTCCGCCGTCCGAGAAATATTTCCCCCAAAGCGATTAATTTGTGCCAACAAGTATTCACGTTCGAAAATTTCGCGCGCCTCTCTTAAGGGCAGCGACATTAAATGTTCAGACCCTCCGTTCACAGGAAGAGGAACAGTCGCTCCAATTTCATCGGGCAACATATCCGCCGTGACTATCGCGTTGGGATCTCCTCCCGCAAGGATCATGAGCCGCTCTATATTGTTTCTGAGCTCCCGCACATTTCCAGGCCAGTCATGCGATTGCAGAATGGCTATAGCATCTTCGCCAATCTTGCGGGCCGACAGACCCGATGTTTCTGAAATCTGCGCAATAAAATGTTGT
Organism: Hyphomicrobium sp.; assembly: GCA_046074825.1. Classification (GTDB taxonomy): domain Bacteria; phylum Pseudomonadota; class Alphaproteobacteria; order Rhizobiales; family Hyphomicrobiaceae; genus JAGVSR01. The sequence continues at coordinate 2,072 of JBJTOZ010000178.1, read as the reverse complement.
ATAAGATCAGGAATATCTTCACGTCTCTCGGCAAGACTTGGCACACGCAGCGGCACAACATTTAGTCGATGAAAGAGATCCTCTCGAAAACGCCCCTCTGCCATTTCTCTTTCAAGGTCGCGGCTTGTTGAAGATATAATTCGCACATCGACGGAGACTTTTTGTGTCCCCCCTACCCGTTGAAACTTCTGTTCCACCAAAACGCGCAGAACTTTCCCCTGTGTTTCAAGGGGCATGTCTGCAACTTCATCGATATAGAGCGTGCCACCATGGGCTTCTTCAAGAGCGCCAACCTTGCGAGGTCCACCTGTGCGGTCCTCTGTTCCAAACAAGGCTTCTTCGACGCGGTCTGGCGCCATGGCTGCAGCGTTCAGAACAACAAACGCAGCATCGGCACGACGGGATTTCATATGTATGGCGCGGGCTGCGAGTTCTTTGCCCGTTCCTGAGGAGCCGCGAATAAGAATACGACTGTTCGTAGGAGCGAGGCGATCAATATTGGCTTTGAGTTGATTAATAGCCGTTGATTTACCAACCATCTCGACAGAAACGGAGGCCTTTTCCCGCAGTTCTTTTACCTCGCGTTTTAATTGTGTGGCTTCGAGCGCCCGCAAGGTCACAAGCACAAGACGATCGGCATTAAAAGGCTTTTCAATATAATCATAGGCGCCTCGTTTGATGGCGGTTACGGCTGTCTCAATGTTTCCATGACCAGAAATAATCACAACTGGAAGTTCGGGATAAGTCTTTTTGATCACAGAGAGCACTTCAAGGCCATCGAGACGACTCCCCTGCAGCCAAATATCGAGAACGACGAGGTTAGGACGACGCTCTTCGATAGCAAGCAGGCCTTCATCACTATCACGAGCAAGCCGTGTGCTGTGTCCCTCATCTTGAAGGATCCCAGAAATCAAATCACGGATGTCTGCCTCGTCATCAATAACTAAGATATCGGCTGCCATCACTTAACTCCCTCGATCGTGTTCTTCAGTTGATATTCATCGACAGTTCAGGCTGTTTCTCTAATGGGAAACTGCCATCTTTTATTTCAGAGGGCGGGATGATCCTACCATCTTTTTGTCTTGGTAAAACAATGCGCGCAAGTGCACCGCTTTTAATCGTCTCATCGATTGGAGCATCTTCTAAAAAGATGGCCCCTCCATGTTGCTCAATAATTTTTTGGACAATAGCAAGACCAAGTCCTGTTCCTTTTGAACCTTTGGTTGTGACATAAGGTTCAAGAAGCCGCGCTCTGTTTTGTTTGGGTAGCCCAACCCCATTATCGATAATAGTAATCTCAGTGGTCTCTTTGTGATGCACCATACGAACACGGATCAGCCCTTTTTGGATTTGTCCGCTTTGAAGAGCACTTTCAATTGCTTCTGTTCCATTTTTGACTAAATTCGTAATGACTTGTGTGATCAATCTACGATCAAAATATGATTTCGCTTCTTCTGAGGGTAATTCCAACTTAAAGGCAATGTCAGGATGGCTCTCTCTAAATAAAATAACGGGCTCCTGAACGGCGTCTCTTAAGTCACCTTCTTCAATATTGGGTTTGGGGACGCGCGCAAAAGCCGCAAATTCATCAACCATCGTTTTAATGTCTTTAGCTTGTCGTTCGATTGTTGCCGTGAGTTTTTCGAATGTTTCGTGATCAGCCGTAATGAACTGACCGTATTTGCGTCGCAATCGTTCTGCCGAAAGAATAATGGGCGTCAAAGGGTTTTTAATCTCGTGCGCTATGCGGCGTGCAACATCTCCCCACGCTGAGGTTCTCTGTGCCACGAGTAAATCAGTAATGTCATCAAATGTCACAACAGAACCGATATCACCAGAACTAGATTTTTCTTCCGTCACGCACACAGAAAACGTTCGCTCTTCACTTCCCACCATAAGGGTAATTTCATGAGAACCTTTTGATTTAATGGGGGTGTCTTTTGGGATTTCTAAAACCTTTGCAAGATCAGGAAGACCCTCTGCGATTGTCTTTCCAACCAAATCGTCTTCGCTCATGTGGAGGAGTTTTTGCGCCCCTTTTGAAACAAGTGTAATTCTTTTTTGATTATCAA
>JBJTOZ010000177.1:0-21252 GCA_046074825.1 Hyphomicrobium sp. | reverse complement strand
ATGCAGTAATTAAATCGGATAATTTTTTAGTCTGCGAATTTATTTAGATTTTAATAAAAAATTAAGAACTCTTTAAAATTGAGGAAGTTTGTACGCGCTATTTATTAAACTGGCAGTTGAGAAATCTTTAAAATAGTTTGTTTTTATATCTTTTTTTCTTTGATTGTTGCAAATTCTATTATCACCTTATGAAGTGTGTCCTCTTGAATTGGTCAAAAGTCATTAATTTAATAATCCCCCAAATTTAGAACCTATTGGCGCTAACATAGCGAATATGTTAATGATTCAGGATTCTGGGGATCAAAAATGAAATTTAGGCTTCTATTTTTTTTACAATTTAGTCTTTTTTTTCCGAGCGTTACTGTCTGGTCTGGGCCTGCTTTGCTTTTTGACCAGAGTGATGGAAAAATATTTTATGCTGAGGATTTGGATGACCAATGGCATCCTGCCTCGCTCACAAAAATTATGACTGCATATCTTACGTTTAAGGCGATAAAAGCTGGCAAGTTGCGACTTGATGATTCCGTTATTTGTTCCGAAAAAGCGTTTCAGCAACCACCGTCAAAAATTGGTCTACCTATTGGTGGACAGCTTACAGTCGATCAGGCACTTCAAGCACTTATTGTCAAATCAGCTAATGATGTTGCCATGATGTTGGCTGAGAAGATCGGCGGTACAGAAATAGATTTTGTATCTTCTATGAACTCCGCTGCGCGAGATTTAGGTATGACACGATCAAATTTTGTTAATCCTAATGGGCTCCCAGCAGTCAATCAGATCACTACAGCTCGAGATCTTGCTAAACTGTCTCGTGCAGTTATTAAAGAATTTCCCGAATACGCCTCCTATTGGTCAATGACTCAAGTTCAACTAGGAAAAATTAGACTTGCCTCCCATAATGCATTGCTTAGAACTTTTGATGGGGCCGATGGCTTGAAAACTGGTTTTATTTGCGACTCAGGCTTTAATATTGTCGCAAGCGCTACTCGAGATGGTCACCGTCTGATGGCTGTAGTTCTTGGTGAACCAACAGTTAGAGAAAGAAATATTAGAGCAGCAAACTTACTTCAGCATGGCTTTCAAAAGTATTCTTGGAAGGATTTAGTAAATAACAAAGACACAATTGATACGTTATCCTTTGATCCTGGTGCTAAAGGGGTTCAAAGTGTTCGCCAGACTGTACTGATGTCAAGTTGCGGTTATAGTCCGCGCGCCGCCATAGGAAAAAAAGACAGAAGTAAAACGGGACAGGCAAAACGTTCTAAAATTAAATCTCCCGCTAAGAAAAATTCTTGAACCTCAAGATTTGTGATGCTTGTCTGCTGAAATAGAGTAATTTATTGAAAAAAATAAAAAGAATATTCTTTTCTTTCTGAATCAAGATAAAAACTTTTAAAAGTTATAATTTCATAAACCAACGATTGGTTTATTAACTTAAAAAACTTAAAAATTGTCTTGTGTCCAAAGAAGCAGATATCTCAAAAAATTAATTTGAGTTTAGGTGTCTAATTTTGAAACAATTGGCATCACGTTAGGGGAACAATCCTTGAGCTTTTAATAACTTCTTGGCGCTCTTTTTGCATGTCAGTTTAAAGTAGTGTGAGGAGTATTATAATGAACGTGCACCCATATTCTTTTTCAGATCTGTCAGAAAAAGCGCTAAACACAGAGGCTTGTGCAAAAAAGTTAGAAGGTCATTACGGTATCTATGCTGCTTCTATTGCCGAATTTATATCTCATTTGTTTAATCATAACGGCGAAGTAGCTTTAACGCAGTATTGGTCGGAGATAGCCTCGCTTGTTCGTTTTAGAGAGGATGAAAGATATCGAGAATTTGTTGCGCAATATTATTAAGTCGGTGCCGCTAAGATAAGGGTCCAAAAGGATTTAAATTCTGTTTTGGGATCCTCTACTAAAGCCAATCCCATATCTAAAGCTTCTGGTAGTAGCAAATTTTTATTCTGCCCAGGGCTTCTGGTCCAACCATCAAAGACTTTTTCAAAATCTGATTGTCCTGTTCCAATATTTTCTGCGGATGTTCGAGCTTTATATCCAGTTTTATTAATCCTATCTAATGGATTTGACCCATCAGAACCATAATGAGAAATTCTATCCCACTTTGATAAATCAATTGAGTGTGCCTTAGCGGCCTCTGTCAGTGCGGCGTTTAGTTTTACTGGGTTGAGGTTATTACTTTTTCTATATTTATTTATTAAATCTCTCGCTTTGTCAGGATCATTTAGCGAGGAGAATGTTTTTAAGGCGTTATCTAGGTTTTGGTCAATATTTGGATTGGTGTTTTTGCCCTCTTTTCGAAAATTTGGATTTTTTGTTGGAGTTGTCTGACTTGAAACAAAAGACGGTGCGTAATTCTTACTCTGTAGGGGGAGAATATCAATATTCGACCGTGAGGCACTCTCCTCGCTATGATCGCTAAACTCTGTTAATATTTTTTGTTCTGTGCTGCTGCACGCAAATACAAAAAAAGACAGAGGTATTATCAGGAATTTTGAATTCATTTCTTTTCAAACGTTATATTATAATTTTTTTCAAGCTTATTAGATCCTGAAATGTTTTTGGAAAAAAACCTGGCCATACGAGTACATTAACTGGCTTGTTTTAATGAAAAATGTATTGGAATACTTATTCTTCCGATGGTGTCACTATTTTGGCGTGGGTTGGTCAGAAAAGAGAACAGCATTATCATATAAAATCTCGAAAGGCCTATCTTAAGGATCTTATGGAGCCTTCTTTCTTGTGAGCAGATACAAGTTATGAGTTGCTATCCTGCCTCAAGAATGTTGAAGGGTAGAATTTTCATCGATCCGGGCGCTTCCAGTTCTTTGTTTTATCTCGCACACTTGCAATGTTCAAAAGTGATTCGTTGGTAAACACACAATAGGAAGGGCATTGCTTGTCATTTCACATCAACCATTTCTCGGTAAATGCGGAGACAAGTTTACTCTTAAACCCATTTGATAATTTGGTTTTACTACGAATATGCAGCGAGGGTGGAGCGACAATATCGTCTATAATTAAAGACCTAAAACCTCTTTTATCTCTGAAAATTTCTTCAACCGATTTAAAGACGGAAATTGATTTTTCAACCCAAAGATTGTGTGAGCTTGGATATATCCAAAAATCCCTTGGCTCTTCTTTGCCTACAATTATAGGACGCCAAAAAATTGCTAATTGTTTCGGTATAAGTTTTTCTGATGCTACAAAATGGAAAGAAATTAAAAATGTTGTATTTATTGGTAAAGCTTTGTGTCTCACTCAAAATTTTAACGAGACCAGGGAATTGCTATCAGATCCTTTCCTTTTTTTGGCCTTGATTTTAAAAAAGGAATATAAGCTCGATTTTCCTTTAAATATTTCAAAAGAAGACCTTTGTCAGTTGCTTGCGAAGCGTTCTCTTCAGAGCGCATTTTCAGATAAATATAAAGGTCTTATTAAGAAGAATTTTCGGCTTCCAGCTAAGCTGGCCCGTCTCTTTGCAAGTTGCCTTTCTAAATCTGGCAAGGAGTTTTCTAGTTATAGAAGTTTGTTTGTTGCCTTGGCAGCAGAGTCTGTTGGAGCGCGTAATAACTCTGAGGCTGCGATTAAATCTGCTCTGATAATTAATTTTATGAATGAATTTTTGGGTAATTTCGATCTTCATAAAATAAAATTATCCCATGTTTCCAGAGATCATTCTTCTAGCAAACATTCAAAAAAAAACACACTTCCTGATGCTTTGCATAAAGTAGCCACGGAGAAAAAAAGACCCCCTTCGTTTGAAGATTTTGTGCGTGCCGTTCGGGGTATTGTCAGACAATCGGCGCAGGGTTGGTCTGGGAGTAAAAAAATTTTTATATCTCATGTTTGGGACGCATTTTCTAATGAGTGTGAAGGCTGGGGGCTTTCCGAGAATGATTTTAAAAGTATGCTTACTGAGGCGCATCGTCGGGGCGACCTTATGCTCTGTATTGCTGATCTTAAAAGTGAAGATTTGCGCTATGAGATTGAGAGATCCGCAACACCTGATCGCAATGCAATTTGGCATTATGTAAGAATCGAAGGCTAATTCTAAAAGGAAATTGTACCAAAACATGCTTACTATGGAACTAATTGCTCAAGAAAAAGGCAAAGAGTGGGATGCTTCAGATCTTGCTCATGCTTTTGCTCATTCTATTACATGGGAAGATGATATCTGGCGCGCAGATCCTGTTGATGTCGTTGAAATTCATCAGAATGCCCGTCTAAAATTTGAAGAAACTTTGAGGGTTGTGCGTTCAAACGATGAAGATTTAAGCCAAGCACGTATTTTGCTTTTCCATGGACAGTCTGGTGCGGGCAAAACCCATCTGTTAAGAGCGTTGCGCACTTCTTCACATCGAGAAGGTTCTGCTTATTTTGGTTATGCTCAGATGTCAGCGGATATTTCCAATTATGCTGACTACTTTCTGCGTCGCCTGATTCATTCTTTAGAAAAGCCTTATGATCCAGATAATCCAAACGAGAGTGCTCTCACGCGATTGACGACGCGCATGGTTTCTAATGCTGACTTGTTGCCGCTTCAAGATCTCTTAGATTTGCGGGAGTCGCCTCTCGATGAAAATGAATTGGCAAAACTTGTTTTGAGATTAGCTGATGCTATCGTAGCATCGCCCAAATTTAGCGAGCAAGAAATTGATATAAACATTGTGCGGGCCTTATTGTATCTTGAAAGGCGTGACCCGCATATTGAACAGCGCATTCGTCAATATCTCAATGGACGAGAATTAACGCCTTTGTCTCATAAAGCAGTAGGGGCTCTGGATCCTAATTCAGGAGAGGATCATTCTTTTGAGATCATAAACTCACTGGGAAAACTTATCTGGGCTGTTGAAGGCTCAGCTCTCGTGTTTGCAATAGATCAGGTAGAGGATTTGCGTTTTTTTGATAATGCTGAAGAGCGTTTCCAGAAAGCAATTAGAGATCTTATTCAAATTACCAATAGACTAAAGAACGGCATTATTATTATATCTTGTTTGGATGATTTTTACAGTTTAGTGAGGGGTAGACTTACGCAATCTTATATTGACCGCATAGAAAAATCGGGCCCCGAATTGTTGCTTGAAAGTAGAACTGTTGAGGAGGCCAGGCTTATTATTTGTAAGCGATTGCAGCATGAAGCTGTCTCGATTAATAAAGATATTGCATTCCCAGATCCAGCTCAGCTTTTAGGTTCAGATTTTTTTGAGCAATTTAGAGGTCTTTCTACACGTAGACTTTTAGAATATGCCCAGACACGTCTCCAAAGCCAGAAAACAGGAGGTATGCAAGGGGATTCTTATATAGATGATTGGGCTTCAAGGCTCGCTTGTGCTCTTGGCGGCGTGATTTGGGATCCCTCTGCAAGAGCTCTGAGTAACAATGAAAGCAGGATAGATTACAGAGAATCTTGGGAGCGTTTCCATAGCTCGTGTGAGGCTGAGATACCTTCTGATGACGGGGAGCTTCTCAATATAATGACTTCATCTTTGTCTTTGGCTAAAGACGAATGGGGGGGGGATATTATCCTAACTGTGAGCAAGCCAAATCTTGCAGAAGATGTTTCGGCTATTGATCTTACTATACTCCATAAAAAAGGAGGAATAAGAACTGAAGCGCGCGTTTTTCTATGTAATCGCAAAACTCAAGGAGGGGCTTTTAAAAGACAGCTAGATAGTGTTCTTACATTTGTCGAGCATGGTAAGGCGTGCTTTATGATAAGGGCGTCAGACTTTCCTCCAAGTGGAAAAAATCAGACAGCGCTCGCACTAAGAAAGTTTCGAGATGCGGGGGGGCGTCTCCTAGTTGTTTCGCTTAGTGATTGGGATCGTATAATTAGTATAAGGGAGTTTTTCGGTCATCATCGTCTTGATCCTGGGTTTTCTTCATGGTTTCAAAATTCAAAACTTTTGTCCAAAATTCCAGTATTTATTCAGCTATTACGCCTGGATCTTTTGCTTCCTCCTGCGCTGCCTTCGAAAAAAAATATGGAATTACATGATGTAAACTCAAGGAAAAATCCTGATCAACAATTCCATGCAAACATAAATTCTGTTTATTCTGATGACACACACTCTCTCTTTGGTAGAGTGGCTGAGGTTAGTGATGAAAATGACTCCCTTTTTCCCGATTCATCAGACGATAGCTCAAATGGAAGCATTTTTGTTGGTTGGGAGAACTCAGCAAAGTCTAGGCCGATTTCTCTCAACCTGGATATTCTTAAAAGACACAGCGCTGTTTTAGGCGGATCCGGTTCTGGTAAAACCACCCTTGCTCTCTGCGTTATCGAACAGCTTTTACTTCAAGGCATACCTGCAGTGCTTATAGATCGTAAAGGTGATCTATGTTCATATGCAAATCCGGACGTTTGGATAAATACAGACGGAGAGATTGCTGACCGACATCAAGACTTACAAAGACTCTTCAACTCTATTGATGTGGCTGTTTATACGCCAGGTCGATCATCTGGTCGTCCAATTTCAATCACGTTATTGCCTAATGGTATTAATGAACTTCCAGAACATGAGCAACAACTGCTTGCAAATCTCTCTGCTGCTGCGCTTGGTGAAATGTTACATTTAAAAAACTCTGCTACACACCAAAAGCAGTCTGGAACATTATCGGTGGCCTTACGTATTCTTGGTTCACGGTACAGTCGAGAAGTTATGCTATCAGATCTAATAGCTTTGCTAGAGGATGATGATCCAGAACTTACTGATATTACTCAACGGATGGATCCATCAGGTAAAATACGTCGAGATCTAGTCGCGCAGCTAGATAGTTTAAGACATCGTAACGCTGCCCTTTTTGAGGGAGGAGGTGAAAGCCTTAGAATGGAAAGCCTTCTTGGCCTAGGTCCATACGCTCGAGAGGGGCGCACGCGCTTATCAGTTATCTACACCGGTTTTCTGGGTGACAATGAAAATATATTGTTCTGGGTTTCTCAATTTCTAGCAGAAGCCCTTCGCTTTTGCCAGCGCAATCCCAATGATGAGCTTCAAGCAATTGTTATGCTTGACGAGTCAGATCTTTATATCCCAGCAAATTCAAAGCCCGCAACATCAGAGCCCTTACAAAGTTTGCTTAAAAGAGCTCGTTCTGCTGGTTTAGGTCTTATGCTTGCAACTCAATCACCTGGCGATTTAGACTACAAGAGCCGAGATCAAATTACCAGTTGGTTTATTGGTCGAGTAAGGGAGGACACTGCTCTTCGGAAGCTTAAAGCCGCATTTCAAAGCGAAAGTGGTCTTGATCCTGCATCAGTCTTGCCAGGTCAGACAGTCGGTGAATTTCATCTGGTACAGGAAGGAAAGCTACGTCCAATTAAATCTCAGCGATCTTTAATTCAAGCTGAGCAGGTCCCCTTTGATCGGATTGAGCAACTTGCTCTAGAAACAAAAGGCCAAGATCAAAATCAACTTCGCCTTTTCGATCAAAAATGAATAGAGAAGGTGCATAGTTCCAGTCAAATGTTGATATATACTTAAAAGTTTTCAAAATTTGGAATACATTTTTGAAATTTTTATTAGGTTTCTTAAAGTTTTTTCTGTTGCCTTGTAACTTTAAAAAGTATGATCAGTTTTTTATAAACGAGACTTTTTTCTGACCTATAGGTTTTTTATTTATTGCAATTAATATTTTGCGTATCTAGACAGATAGAAAAATTAATGTCGTCTGTAAAATTATTACCATTTTTGTCTGTGTTATGCGAATTGTCAAATTTAAATTAAAATTTAAATTTGCTTTTTTCAATATTGAAAACTTGATGCTCATTTCTATGAGGTTTTAATGAGGCTTGTTCGTTTTGGTGAGTTGGGTCAAGAAAGACCTGGTTTGATAGATCCTGATGGATGCGTTAGAGATCTCTCAGAGCATATATCTGATATATCTGGTTCCACTCTAAATGGGCAGAGTCTTTTCAAATTAAAAAAAATCGATCCCCGCAGTCTTCCCTTAATTGATAAAGGAGTTCGTTTGGGAGCTCCAGTATCGCGACCTTGGAGTTTTATTGCGGTTGGTCTAAATTACGTTGATCATGCAAAAGAGACAGGGCAAGAAATTCCCTCAGAGCCAATACTTTTTAACAAGCTTGGAAATACAGTCTCTGGTCCCTACGACGATGTTATTTATCCTAAGGGTGCCGATAGGATGGATTGGGAAATAGAACTCGCATTTGTAATTGGTACCCGAGCACGCTATGTAGAGGAGAAAGATGCAATGAACTACGTTGCGGGTTTTTGTATCTGTAACGATATTTCAGAGCGGCGCTTCCAAATGAAAAGAAACGGCCAGTGGATGAAGGGAAAATGCGCTGAAACCTTTGGTCCTCTTGGCCCTTGGTTGGTTACAACTGATGAAATGTCAGACCCAACCAATCTTCAAATGGAATTAAAGGTCAATGGTGAGATACGACAAAAAGGGTCAACATCAACGATGATATTTTCGATACCCTACTTAGTTTCATATATTACTCAATTTTGCATCTTGGAGCCTGGTGATGTTGTTACTACCGGAACGCCTCCTGGTGTGGGTTCATGTATGAAACCCCCACAGTATCTAAAGTCAGGAGATGTTATGGAATTATCGATATCTGGCTTGGGGAGTCAGAAACAGCGAGTTATTTCATTTAGCGGGATGTAATGAGGCTTTATTGTAGAAATATTTTCTGTAAGCACTCTGTATGATTAGAATTTTACCTAGTTTAAATTCCATTCCTTATTCTTAAGGCAATGCAGAGTTCTAGATTTAAATATTTTATATATGATTGGTTTAAAGTATATTTCCTACCATAAATTCTCTGAAAATTTTCACTGTAATTAATGAGTATTTTAAATTAAGCTTAACATCTCTGAGCCTGGATATGTCCTTATATGTTTCTTTGAAAGAGTAGTAAATGACTGGATATCATTCTGTATCGTTTTCTGGTCTCAAAGATGGAAGCTATCCTGACCATAAAGTTCCTAATCAGCATGAATTTTCTCAAAGTACGTTATTGAGTGCTCGCAAGATAAAACTTGTTATCCAAGATAGGATAATTCTTGAAGAAATAGATCTTGATATTCATGAAGGTGAAATCGTCACTCTCATTGGACCCAATGGATCTGGAAAAACCAGTCTTGTCCGAGTATTACTTGGGATCCAAAATTTGACTTCAGGGGTAATTCATAGACGACAAGCTCTTAAAGTCGGTTATGTTCCTCAACATTTTCAAATAGACCGATCATTGCCTTTATCTGTTGAGCGTTTTCTTTGTCTTGGTCGCAAATATGATCCTAAAAATATCCACCATATCCTAAATGAAGTTGGAGCGCATCGTTGTCTTAATCAACAAATGATACATCTTTCTGGTGGAGAAATTCAGCGTGTATTGTTGGCTCGTGCTTTAATTTCTCAACCTGAGTTATTAGTTCTGGATGAGCCAGCCCGAGGGTTAGACTATACTGGAGAGGCAGAATTTTATGCACTCATTGAAAATTTACGTTCCTTGCGAAAGCTTGGGATACTTCTTGTTTCTCATGATCTTCATATTGTTATGGGCTCTAGCGACCATGTTCTTTGTTTAAATCGACATATTTGTTGTTCAGGCAAGCCTGATGCAGTTTCTCAACATCCTGAGTATACAAAAATGTTTGGGCTGAAGGCTGGAAATGCATTCGGTGTCTATCATCATAATCATGATCATATTCATGGTTTGAACGGGGCTGAATGTCCTCTTAATACCAAGAATAACACAAAATAGGATGACATTTTGTTTGATCCCTTTTTAATGCGAGCTGTTCTTGTTGGTATAGCTCTTGCAGTTATAACGGCACCTCTAGGATCACTGGTTGTTTGGAATAGGATGTCGTATTTTGGTGAGACAGTGTCTCACGCATGTCTGTTAGGAATTGCTATTGGTGTATTTTTAAATATTAATCTTACTTTTAGCGTTCTCTTGTGTGCTTTGTTTACATGCTTTTTTTTGGTGTCTTTTGAAAGAGTAAAAATTATACCCTTTGACTCTGTATTAGGGCTTACACATCATGGAGCTTTGGCACTCGGAATTTTCGCCGCCTCCCTATTAGGCGGAGGTTCTGTTGATCTTCTTGGATATCTATTTGGAGATATTTTCTCAGTAACTAATAGTGATATTTTGGTAATTCTAGTTTGCGGAACCTTTTTACTTTTTTTTATTTTTTCAATGTGGCAATCGCTCTTGCGAATAGCTTTGAATGAGGAGTTAGCGCTTGCCGAAGGGGTTCCGGTTAAGAGGGTGAAAACTGGTTTTATTTTAATTCTTGGGGTAGCAATTTCGATTGCAATAAAAATTGTGGGAACCCTTCTAACAATCTCCTTTCTTATTGTTCCCGCAGTTGCAGCAAGACCATTTTCTAGGGCTCCGGAACATGTAGTTTTAATCTCTATTTTTATTGGAATATTAAGCGTAGTTTTCGGATTAGTTGTATCCTATAATTTTGATGTTCCTGGAGGCGCGGCGATAGTATTGTCAATGATATCTGCAGCATTTGTTTCTCTTTTTTGCTTCGGACGGTCTTGATATCTTTCATCATATAATACATTGGCGTATTGTATGGAAATATTAATAGAATAGAGCTAAATTGAGTTTACTAAATTTTTTTTAATTTTTCATAAGTGATGAAATTTTATCTTGATGGAAAGTGAACCTAGAGCAATTAAGCGACGTCTCTCGATTGCTGTCTCAGTAGGCAATGTGATAGTAGGAGGCGGTAATCCTATAGTCGTTCAATCGATGACTAATACGGACACTGCCGACATACGAAATACAATCGATCAGGTAGAGAAGCTTTCGAATGCTGGCTCTGAACTTGTTAGAATTACAGTGGATAGAGATGAAGCCGCAAAAGCCGTACCCTATATAAAAGAGGGATTGTTGAAGAGAGGAATAAATGTTCCTCTTATTGGCGACTTTCATTATATTGGTCACAAATTACTAACTGATTATCCTTCGTGTGCGATAGCTCTGGACAAGTACCGAATAAATCCTGGAAACGTAGGGTTTAAAGAAAAAAAAGACAGGCAGTTTTCTTCCATAGTTGAAATTGCAATAAGGAATGAGAAGCCAATAAGAATTGGTGTAAATTGGGGTTCACTCGATCAAGAGCTCCTCACTCAACTCATGGACCAGAATGCAAAATTAGACACCCCCCTTGATTCTCGAGAAGTTATGCGAGAAGCAATGATACAATCTGCGCTATTGTCAGCTAAGAGGGCTCAGGAATTAGGTTTAAAATCTAATCAAATAATAATTTCTGCTAAGGTTTCTGGAGTGCAAGATCTAATTGCATGTTATGAGATGCTTGCAGACAGGTGCAACTATGCTCTTCATCTCGGATTAACAGAAGCAGGAATGGGGACTAAAGGTATTGTTGCCTCCTCTTCAGCAATTGGCATCTTATTGCAAAAAGGGATAGGTGATACCATTCGTTTTTCTCTTACTCCTGAACCTCAAGGGGATCGCACGCTTGAAGTGCGCGCCGCGCAGGAGCTACTGCAAACTATGGGTTTTAGATCCTTTGTTCCTGTTGTTGCGGCATGTCCTGGATGTGGCCGGACAACATCAACTGTTTTTCAGGAGCTTGCGCGTGATATTCAAGATATGATCAGAGAAAGAATGAACGATTGGAAAGTACGTTATCCAGGAGTAGAAACGCTGAATCTCGCAGTAATGGGATGTATTGTAAATGGTCCTGGAGAATCTAAGCATGCTGACATTGGAATATCACTTCCGGGGACTGGAGAAACCCCCGCTGCTCCTGTTTTTGTTGACGGTGAAAAAGTGCTTACATTAAGAGGGCGGCATATTTCTAAAGAGTTTAAAGACTTGGTAGAAAACTACATTGAGAATAGATTTGCACTTGGTAAACCAAAAGGGAAAAGGATAACCCTTAAAGTCGAAGTTTAGAATTTATCGTAATTTATGATTAGGTATAATATTGCCTACTACGAATTTTCATTAAAATGCTCTCTTATTTCGCTAGCGTGAAATAATAGAAAAAAACTCATTAGTGTAAAAAGTTTTTTAGCAAAATGACATTTGCTAAAAATTTATCATGGGTTTGTAATCGTGTAGAAATTTATTATAATTTTGGTTTTTTTAAAAAGAAACGATATATTGAAATTCAGGATATTTTTTGTTTTCAAGAAATTTATAGTTTGAGCTTTTTTGTTTAAACCAACGCATTGATGTATTCACCAATGTAACTTCTTCATCTACTGTTTGAATAAGGAATGCATCATCGCCTTTAATGATCCTACCTAATTTTTCCTTAAGTCTTTCCTCGCGCTCTTTTGTGCGTATATACCAAGTATTATCCAGAGGACGAGCCCAACTCTCTCCAAGAGACATTATGGCTTCGGATAGTAGCTGTTTTTGCTGATTGGGATTGGAAAGTTCATAGGAAATAAGATACGTCATCATAGCCAAAGTTCTCATTTCATGTTTGTTGCAAAAAATCTGTTATAAGATCCTATTTTTTGTTCTAGAACAAAAACAGAACATATAGTGCTTCGGTTCGTCTGTAAAGGAAAAGTACTTGTTTTGTTCTATTTTTTGTGTCTAGACATTCTGTCATATGTTTCAAGGGGTTAGATCGCATATTTTCTTGGCGGGGTTTGTTCCCTCTTGTCTGGCTAGTTAAAACGATTGTGTGTTGACGGTAATAATTTTTATGCAAAAGAGAAGAAAAAAATTACTCCTTTTTCCAGCTATTGATTTGAAAGATGGAGAGTGTGTGCGTCTCAAAAGGGGGCAAATGAATGCGGCTACTGTGTTCAATAAAGATCCCACTGACCAAGCAAAATATTTTGAAGCTCTTGGATTTGAGTATTTGCACCTTGTTGATCTGAATGGGGCCTTCGAAGGTCGACCTATAAATATAACCGCTGTTTCTGAGATTCTTAGAGGAGTAAAAATTCCAGTGCAGCTTGGCGGTGGCATTCGAGATTTAATGACAGTAAGGTCATGGATAGAGAAAGGAGTTAAAAGAGTCATTCTTGGAACTAGTGCACTTCGTGATCCAGAACTTGTGAGAACAGCATGTAAAGAATTTCCTGGTTCCATCGTAGTTGGTATCGATGCAAAAAAAGGAAAGGTGGCTATTGAAGGCTGGGCGGAAACTTCAAATATTGTTCCAATTGAATTAGCAAAGCGGCTTGAGGATTGTGGAGTGTCGGCCATCATTTATACTGACATTGAACGGGATGGAGTCTTAGAAGGTTTAAATTTATCAGCTACACTTAATTTAGCGTGCAGTGTTTCGATCCCTATTATTGCTTCTGGAGGGCTCAATTCAATCGAAGATATAAGAACGATGATGTTGCCAGAATATGAAATTTTGGAAGGTGCTATCATAGGCCGTGCACTATACGAAAGTCGACTCAATCCCAAAGAGGCACTTCATTTAATTAATTCGATGTAAAATTTGTAATGTTTATTTTTTTAATTTCTTATTTCTGAGCTTTTCAAGCTATACTTATTTTTGAGCAAGATGAATTAAGCTATTATCCCAAGTGAGAATTACAATTTCGACGAGGATTATCCAAAGCCTTAGATTGGCAGAGAAGCCATATTGCTAAGACAAATGAACAGTATTTCTATAGAAATGACTGCGAAGACTAGTTAGGTCTGATAATACCTAATTTTCCATACGAAAAATTATTTATAAATGTTGTCATAATTATTCAAATATTTTTTAGGTTTTATAGAATGTAATGGAATTTAAAAATTCCTTTTGCTTAATAGTTTGTCCTTAGAGGCGCCATCCACTGTGAATAGCAGCTATGCCTCCAGAAAGGTTCACAACCCGTATATTGGATAATCCAACATCGCTTATCATTTTTGAGAAGGCTACTTGATTGGGAAATTGGCGTATAGATTCGACAAGATATTTATAAGGGTCTTCTTCGCCAACTGTCAGTTTGGCTAATTGCGGTATAACCTTGAAAGAATGAAAATCGTATAATTTATCAAGTATGGGCACTTGTACTTCTGAAAATTCCAAACACAAAAAACGCCCCCCAATTTTTAATACCCTATATGCCTCTTTGAGAGCTTTATCGATATGAGTAACATTTCTTATGCCAAAGGCTATGGTATAGGCATCGAAACTTTTATCGAGAAATGGTAACTCTTCAGCATTGCTTTGAACAAAGCTGGCACGTTTGGCAAAGGCCTCCATTTCAGGACGATGCATGCTAATATTTAGCATTTTTGAATTAATGTCATTAAGTACTAGCGATACATTTGACTTGCTTGCGGTCAAGCTACGCAAGGCGATATCACCAGTTCCGCTTGCAACATCGAGTATTTTATAGGGTGTATTATTACAAGAAAGATTTAACATTCCTATTAATGTTGATTTCCATATTCTGTGAAGACCTCCTGACATGAGATCATTCATGAGGTCATAACGCCCTGCTACTTTAGTAAAAACTTGATTAACGAGCTGCTGTCGTATTTCTTCAGGAATTTGTCTAAATCCAAATGTATAATTATTAGAATACATCGTTGATGTGGTCATGATTTAAGGGCGTTTAATAATATATATATTTTCTAAGCCGCATCTTTATCACATATAAAGCTAATGGCACTCAACATCAATTAATCAGCAGGGGATGTTCTGAGCGTTTGAGGAGAAAATTTGCAACTGCGTGGGCTAAAACTGGCGCAAGAAGAAAGCCATGTCTATATGCACCGTTTACATAAATTTCTTTTCCATCATTAGCAACTTTTGCTCTCGGGATATTATCAGGAAAAGCAGGTCTAATTCCAGCAGCCATTTCTAGGATTTGGGCTTCTCCAAACGCTGGATGAAGGGTATAAGCTGCACCTAAGAGCTCTAGAGTAGACCGAACTGTTATTTGACCGTCATCTTCACTTTCAATCATTGTAGCACCAATGACGTAGCGCCCATTTCCCCAGGGCACAACATAAATTGAATTTCGAGGATGGAGCAGACGAATAGGGCGTGAAAATTGAACTTCATGAGACTGTACTAGAAGACGCTCTCCGCGAACACCTCGGAGATCTTTTAAGTAATTACGTGCCCCTAATCCACTACAATTAATAACTGTTGCCTTGTGGTCCTTTTTTTCAAATGTTTCTCCAAATTTCATCTTTGCCCCAAGGTTCTTAGTTGATTGGAGCAAGAATGACATGGCTTCGGGGGTTGCTAAGTGTGCTTCTTCTGGAAAAAAAAGAGCCTTATTAAATCTTTCGGCAAGTTGTGGCTCGAGAAGACTTAAGGTTTTTTGATCCACAAATTCATGCTCTTTTGTCAATTTGGCAAAACGTTTAAGTTCCTTCTCATCACGTGTTGCAGCAATAGTTAAAATACCTCTTTTGCAAACCCCGGGATAATTGGTGCACCATTCTTTCAATCCTATGATGCCTAAATCGCGGACAATATCTGGGCAAGCTTCAGCCTCTGTCCATGGGGAAAGCAGAGTTCCAGCAAGTCTGCTCGTTGACTTTTCAAAAGGATCTTTGTTGCGCTCTATAATCGTTACTTCGTATCCAGCTCTTGCAAGCGTTAGAGCTTGCCATAGACCTAAGATACCAGCACCTACGACAGTAACTGGATCTTTTAACATTCTCATCTATTCTCCAAGTGCAGATCCCTCACGACGAGGATCACTTGCACCTTCAATAAAATTTTCTCGTAGTTGAAGTATATTAAGGCCTGAATTCATTTGGTCGATGCTGATTTTATGTCCATATGTTTTAAGTTTTAGACCAGTCAGTACGGCATTCCATGAATATTCGAGTTCAAGAGTTTCTCCCATACTACCAAAATTTAAAAGAGCTGCAGCTTCATAAGCATTCTGTTTCCAATCTATTAAGGCTATAAGCGACTTGATTAGATAAAAAATAATCCTTCCTCCCCCTGGTGAACCGAGGACAAATCGTAATTTGTTATTACTATCGAAAACTAAAGTTGGGCTCATGCTGCTCCTTGGTCTTTTCCCAGCCTCAACACGATTTGCTACAAATTTTCCTTCTTTATCATTTGGATAAAAAGAAAAATCAGTCATCTGATTATTAAGGAGAAAACCACTTGTCATAATTCCTGAGCCAAATATTCCTTCAACAGTAGTTGTCATAGAAACAGCATTTCCTTCTTTGTCGATTGTTGAAATTTGGCTAGTTCCCGTAGCTTCAAATGTTGCATCCTTCCCAAACTGAGCCTCTCCCTTTTGTGAAGGAGTTCCAGCTTTTGGTGCAGGCATTGATTTATTTATATCAAGGAGCTTGCGACGTTCACCGAGGTACTTGGGATCAATAAGTTCAGCAGGAATTTTTATAAACTGAGGATCGGCGAGATAGAGGTTCCTATCAGCGTATGCAAGTTTTTCCGCTTCAACGATTAAGTGAAGTGCTTTTGCGTTTATGGCTTCTTTCGATGAAGATCCCAGTTCATAGTTCTCTAAAATCTGAAGGATTTGATTTATTGCTATGCCTCCAGAAGAAGGAGGGGGCATACTGCAAACTTTAAAACTACGATATGGGGTGCATAAAGGAGCTTTTATTTCAATTTTGTAGTTATAGAGATCTTCAATGGAAAGGTCCCCTTTCATATTTGGTGCTAGCGCAACTGCTTTGATCATTGCCTCAGAGATGTGTCCAGAATAAAATCCTGCAACTCCAAGCCCTGCAATATTTTCAAGAGTTGACGCGTATTCAGGGTTTTTGAGATTATAACCTTGTGAGCGAGGTAGTCCTTTTTTGTCAAAAAAATAATCACGCCCTTTTTGGTTGAATACTTCAGGTCCTACGGAGAGCAAAAGGAGGTGAAGTCTTTCTGAAACTTTGAAACCTTGTTTTGCAAGGCGAATAGCTGGATCAAAGAGTCTCCCCCACGGAAGTTTACCGAGGGTTTGATGGCTTTTCCACATTAGCTGAACTACTCCCGGCGTTCCCACGCTTAATCCAGAACGCATGGCAAATAAAAATGGCATTGGCTTCCCTTCAATCAAGAAGCGATCGGTCTTTGCCTCATTTGGAGCTGTTTCACGACCATCAAAAGCTTTAATCTCTTTTTTTTTGCTATCCCAATGTAGAAGAAAAGCGCCACCTCCTAGCCCTGAGGACTGAGGTTCAACAAGACCAAGAACAAGCTGTGCTGCTATGGCAGCATCTATAGCAGTGCCCCCCTCCCTAAGCATCTGAAGCCCAGCCTCAGAAGCTTCACGAGAAGAGGTGGAAATCATGTAATCTGTTGCAATTTTAAGATTGTTTTCATTTCTTATCGTAGCTTCCTCTGGCTCGATAAGAGATCTTTCAGCTTTAGCAGCAGGCACAAAAGTTTGCTCAAATGCAAAAAAGAGCAAAAAGTTTATAAATTGGGCAAAAAAAAGGTTCTTCATTAAAGTGTAAACTCATCTAACAATAGTGCAGAATTTCAAATAAACTTTTTTAGTCAGTGGGCCATAATTGCCTATTTTATAGATAAGGAATTAAATTTTATGCAGATGCTCCTTAAGTATGATTTGCTAATTTTATAAAAAAAGAGGGCGGTAGTTGCTTCAAAACTACGCTCTTTAAATAAAAATTCAGTTATACTCTTATTACATAATATTATTCTTTTCTTTCCAAAAAAGTTGCCTCAAAAGATCGTATAAAAAATGATCTAACTTCAGGTTCGTGGATGTTTAGGTGTCGGATATGATATATCGTAACTATATTGCATTTCTTCTATCTTTCCTTGCTATTGCAATAAATATTTCTACTGCCAGCGCTCAATTTATCGATTTTCTTTGGGGCGGAGGGAGTGAATGGGGCGGTTCGAGGACTAATGTCTCTTTTAATAAAAATTATCGTCAAGGTCAGGTTATAGTCTCTTTCGGTGATCGTCGTCTTTATTTCATTAAAAGTGTTGGTCAAGCTATAAGCTATCCAATTGCTGTTCCACGGGAGCAGAGCCGCTGGCAGGGACAAACTTCAGTATCATCGAAAAGAGAAAATCCTGACTGGACGCCTACTCCTGAGATGCTTCGTGAAAATCCACGTCTTCCTTCGTGGGTGCCAGGTGGGCACCCTATGAACCCTCTAGGAGTTAGAGCTCTGTATTTAGGATCAAGTACCTATCGTATACATGGAACAGATGCCCCTTGGACAATAGGCCAAGCCGTATCAAAAGGATGTATCCGCATGTATAATGAAGATGTTCTAGATCTTTATCGTCGCGTTCCTGTTGGTACTGTTGTGACCGTGACATGGAAGCGCTTTAAAACTGATGATATTTTTGCCTCCGACGAAGAAATAGAAATTCCACGTCCCTCGCAAAAAAAGAGTTATAAAATTTCCAAGAGAGGATTGGGTGATAAATCCTCAACAACAGAACCAACTAAAACAGTTTCTGTTGATCAATAATTTTTAAGAGTTTTTTGATATTAGAATTTATATTGGACTAGCGAACCGATTATGTCTCTGGAGATTATATTCCTCACATCAAGCAAGTTTGTAGTCCTAATGCAATACCTACAAGAATGTCTGAATATGCAGATGGCCCTGGCGTAACCAAAAGACCCTCTGGATCAAGATCTCCAACCTTCGTCGAGGACCCTTCAAGTATAGTATCGAGTATCTTTGTATTTGAATTTGGTTCTTTAAATACACAATTCACTTTTGATGTTTTAATCTTATCTCTTATTTGCGCTATATGCTTTGCAGAAGATTGTATTTCTGGAGAAATTGTAATCGAGCCCATTGATGGAAAATTAAAATGATTTTCAAAGTAGAAAAGGGCGTCGTGGAAAACGATGTAGGACTTGCCCCTTAAGGGTTTTAGAATATCCAATATATATATGTTGGTTTTTTGAATATCAGATATTGCCTGGGCCGCATTCGCTTCATAAATTTTTGCATTGTTGGGGGAAAACTCATTGAGGACCCTATTTATTTCCTTAATTAATAAAATAGCATTTTCTGGATCAAGCCAAATGTGCCCATCGATTTGAGACAGATTTTTTAGATTAGAAAGATTTGTCTGCTTTTGTTCATAATGGTGGCCAGATAATCCCAATCCATTGTGTTCTCTTTCAAAAGGTTCTTCAGAGCGAAATCGCAAAAGTCTAAGTCCTGGTGTCTCCGATAAAGTCACAATTTTTATTGTTGTGGGGAGAGAATATAAAACTTTTGCGAGAAAAGGCTCAATATTATTAGATACACGAAATATAATTTTAGCAGAATTTAAGATTTTAGCGTCTGAAGGATTTAATCCGTAGCTATGGGGGGAGGTAGCCCCCTTAATTAAAAGAGTGGGGCTATCTAAACTTTGCTTGCCAACGACCATCGAAACTAAAGAGTGAATAGGCTTTATAGTAGCAATAATTTTTAAATCCTGAGCGCTGACGTAAGACGAGCTTGCATTGATTAATATACAAGCAAGAATATTATAACCGGCTTGATATTTTTTTAAAGAATTGAGCAAATACTTTTTAAGTTTCATGGAACAGTTATAAAAAAGAATATGTATGTTAATTATCTTAATTTTTTTGACTTCAATCCATCATAAATTTTGAAAAAAACTCTAAATTTTAAAAAAATCTTTTGAACAATTTTTTCATCAAGCCCTCTTAAGAAGAAAATGGCTTTGATTATTATTCTTGCTTTTTTTGATTTAGAATTTTTCTTTTGGCTTCTGGAAGTGGCTGTAAACAGAAGTATTGCATCTGCTTCATGTTCCCTAAAGAAAACTTCAAAAAAATATAAAATTTATTTAATCTAAAAACTCTGGCAATTTGTTTTGCTATGGAACTTGAAGAAGTAAGAATTTCCTTTTACTGCAGGAAGCAAGAGGGCTATTGTATTTTTTTTAGTTATTGTTAAGTTTGTTTATCTACTATTTAAAATTAAGAATTTGAGAAGAAAATTTAAGCAGCTCGAGCTTTTGAGGGTTTCATTGAGTTCTCTAAAAACTCCATTGCGGCTTCAACCCCACCTTTTTTGTGTGGTATACTGCAAATAGCTAAACTCATTTCTATTCCAGTTAGAGCGCCCATAATTGTTAATTCGTTCGTATCTCCAAGGTGACCTATTCTGAATGCTTTTCCTGCTAGTTTGTTCAGGCCAGTACCAAGGGACATATTAAAAGTTTCCAGAACCGTTTTGCGAAACTGATCTGCATTGAAACCTTCTGGTAGAAGAACTGTTGTTACTGCGGGAGAATAATATTTAGGATCTCTGCAATTTAATTCTAATCCCCATGCCCTTACTGCAGTTCGCGTAGTTTCTGCCAGTCGCAAGTGTCGACTAAGTACGTTATCCAATCCCTCCTCATTAATAAGGCTAATTGCTTCAACAAGACCATAAAATAACCCAGTAGCTGGTGTGTATGGAAAAAAACCATTTTCGTTCATGGAGAGCATATCTTCCCAATTAAAATAAGAACGAGCAAGTTTGGCATTTTTCATAGTGGCTATGGCTTTTTGACTGATCGCTGTAAATGATAAGCCCGGTGGAAGCATCATACCTTTCTGAGACCCTGCTACTGTCACATCAATATTCCATTCGTCATGTCGTAGGTCGGCAGCAGCCAATCCCGATATTGTATCGACCATATACAAGGCAGGATGTCCGGCACCATCAATTGCTCTGCGGATTTCGTCTAGTCGCGCACAGCATCCAGTTGAGGTTTCGTTATGCACCACACAAACTGCCTTAATGCTATGATTTTTGTCAGCACGCAGTTTCTCTTCAATTTGATTAGCATCTGCGGCGATGCGCCAGTCTGTCTGAATAAGCTCCGTTTGCAATCCCAGTCGATCAGCCATTTGCTTCCAAAGAACAGCAAATTGTCCGGTTTCAACCATAAGAATTTTGTCGCCCGGAGAAAGTGTATTTGTAAGAGCTGCTTCCCAAGCGCCTGTCCCTGAAGCTGGGTAAATGATCACTGGATTTTTAGTCTTGAATAATAATTTTACGCCAGAAAGCACTAATTTGCCGAGCTGTTGAAAATCTGGACCTCGGTGATCGAGAATCTGGCGCGACATTGCAGAAAGAATACGTTCTGGAACAGGTGTTGGGCCAGGTATTTGAAGAAAATGTCGGCCAGGACGTCGAGGCTCTTTGTAAGACATAATTTATCCTATGAACAAACTGGAGGAGAACATTTTATTTAGAGGCTAGTAGGAACTTTCTAATTATCGATCAAGCTTACCTTTAATAAACCGCTTTGTGAAGCATACCTCTCAACTCAGTCAGCGGATATTAATTAA
>JBJTOZ010000176.1:0-4089 GCA_046074825.1 Hyphomicrobium sp. | reverse complement strand
CTTTCAATAGTATTTCCGAAAAAATCTAATCTGACTGGAGAACTCCTCCCAGGAGAATAAAGATCTATAATACCTCCGCGAACTGCAAATTCGCCTTGTTCCATTACTGTAGATGTCCTCGAATATCCTGAATTAACAAGTTTTTTAATGAAAGCTTCCATATTCAATGATTGTGAAGACGAGATAAGAGTGCAAGACTTTTTAATAAATTCTCTGGGAGGAATTTTTTGTAAAATCGCGTTTACAGTTACTATTAGTATTGTTGGAGATTTTCGCTGCCCGTAAAGAAGCTTGGTCAGAGAAGAAATTCTCTTTGAAACAATTTCAGGATTGGGTCCTATTCGATCATAAGGGACTGTATCCCAAGCTGGAAATGAGATGATTTGGATTGAAGGAGAAAAAAATTTTAGACTACGTTCTAATTCATCAAGGCGACGATCATCGCGCGCAATATGAAGAAGAAATTGATTTTTATTTTCTTTATTTATACATAATTCTGATAATACAATTCCTTCATACCCCTCGGGAACACCACATATAACTTTATCCCTAATCACTGATAAACTCTTAAAGTATGTAGAATTAGAAAAAAATTTTTCAAATTATAGACCATGATAGCTTCTAATATCATGTACAATATCCATATACTGAAAATCCTCATTCACAGATAAATATATAAGGGAGTTTTGAAGCTCTGCTTCTGAGAGGTTCATGAAGTCTTCAAATCTATCAAGATCTTGATTTTGCATTGTAAATATTTTTTTTTGAGCATAACAGCCTAAAAGATGGTCTAGCTCTTTTGTCCCACGATGTTTAGCTCGCCAAAGGGCTCTACGCTGCCGGATGTGTATATCTGCTGAGGACGAAAGACCCATTTTAGACTAGACCACTTAATGTTATAAAATACTCAATCCGATAAAGTATAATTCAAATTTTAATTATTATAAAAATTAATTTCAGAGTTTTTTTAACATAACCTTCTACATTACAATTGAAATCTAATTTTTCTAAATCCTGTCTACTGCTCTTTGACTATTAGACCTATAAAAAAGGCTTTTGTAATTTTCTATGCGGCCGTTTGAACTTGCACCTCTTTTTACCCATATTGGATCTCTTGATGGGATAGGCCCAAAAATTGCTAAATTACTAACTAAATTGTTCCATCAAAACCCAGGTGCCTCTGAACCACGTCTAGTTGATCTGCTATGGCATTTCCCTACTGGAATTATCGATCGAACTTCTGAACCAATGTTAAATGAGTGTGTGCTTGGTAGTATTGCCACTCTTCAACTTCGCATACTCAAGCATACGCCTCCTCCAAGAAGAAATATCAAGAGCCCCTATAGAGTTTCTGCAGAGGACGCAACGGGAAAGATAGATCTTGTCTTCTTTCACATTAGACAAAACTATGCCGAAAAACTGATGCCTGTTGGGGAAATAAGATATGTATCTGGGCGTGTCGAGAAATATGGAGAAAAACTACAGATAACACATCCTGATTATATCGTTGAGGAGAAAAAACGTTCGGATATTCCTATTTTAGAACCTATCTATCCACTCACAGCAGGTATAACAGCAAAATTTATACAAAAATGTATTAAAGTTGCTCTTCAGAAAATTCCTGATTTTGTAGAATGGCAAGATAAGAACTGGTTAAATGAAAGAGGCTGGTACTCTTTTAAGGCTTCTATCGTCCATATCCATCATCCAATAAGGATTGATGATATTTCTCCTCTATCACCGTATTGGAAAAGGATTGCTTATGATGAGTTACTTGCTAACCAACTTGCTTTAGGTTTGGTTAGAAAAAGCTTTAAATCCATAGAGGGAAGGTCCCTTAAAGGGACTTCAAAAATAACAACAAAAATTTTAAAAAATCTCCCTTTTTTACTTACTGAATCACAACAAAAAGCTCTTGATGAAATAGCAAATGATTTGAGTGCCCCAACACGCATGCTTCGTTTGCTACAAGGAGATGTAGGTTCTGGTAAAACAGTTGTTGCCCTCCTTGCAATGGTAATTGCTGTCGAAGGAGGGGCCCAGGCAACACTCATGGCGCCCACTGAAGTCTTAGCACGACAACATTACGAGACACTAAATACACTTACCTCAGAAACAGGTTTACGCATTGAAATACTTACTGGTCGGGACAAAGGAAAAGCCCGACAGGCAATTTTGGGTCAATTAAAATCTGGTTTTATTGATATACTTGTTGGCACACATGCAATTTTTCAGGAGGATGTAAATTTCAAGGACCTAGCACTAGCTGTCATAGATGAACAACATCGTTTTGGAGTGCATCAACGTCTAGCTCTGCAAATGAAGGGGGGTAAAGTTGGAACAAATATGCTTGTAATGACTGCAACCCCCATTCCCAGAACACTTTTGATGACACATTATGGTGATCTTGATATTTCGCGTCTTACGGAAAAACCATTAGGCCGTCGTCCCATTCTAACTAAGTCTTTATCTAATACTTTAATCGACAAACTCATTGATCGCATTCGTTCTCAGCTTGAAAAGGGTGCTCAAACTTATTGGATTTGTCCATTGATAGAAAGTTCTGAAAAATCAGAACTTGCTGCCGCCGAAGAACGGTACGCTTACTTGTGCAAACTTTTTGGAGATCAGGTTGGATTAATTCATGGTTCTTTAAGTCCTGCAAAAAAGGATAAAGTGATACAGGATTTTACAGATAATAAAATAAAAATTTTGGTAGCAACTACGGTGATCGAAGTTGGTGTGAATGTACCTAATGCTAATATAATGATTATAGAACATGCAGAAAGATTTGGTCTTGCACAACTCCATCAATTAAGAGGTCGTGTTGGACGGGGACAAAAAGAAAGCTATTGCATGCTGCTTTATCAAGAACCATTAAGCCAAAAAGCGAACGATCGTATCAAAATGTTGGAGCGCACAGAGAATGGATTTGAAATTGCCGAAAAGGATCTCGCCTTAAGAGGAGGTGGTGAGGTCTTAGGTGCTCGTCAAAGCGGATTACCTGAATTTCGTATTGCGGAGATACCAGACTTTTTGGCGTTAATATCTGCTGCCCGAGATGATGCTAAGCTCATTTTGGAAATTGACCCAGAACTTATATCCTCCAGGGGAAAAGCTCTGCGTATGTTGCTTTATCTTTTTGAATGTGATGAAGCTATACGTCTTTTCAAGTATGCTTGAATAGTTTAGATTTTAATAAATATTGCTTCTATTCTATCAATGATATTTTTACTCAAATTATTGAGTTACAACCATACAATCATACCCTTGAGGTTTAAGAACGTTACAAAAGTTTCCAGCTGCAGCCGCATTTGCATAAGGACCAAGCTGTAGTCTATAAAATTTTCCCATATTCCCGTATACGACTTCGTCGATTGCTGTAACAGCAGACCCAAGATCATTTCCATATTTTTTACGGAGTTCTGAAGCAATATCCTCGGCTTTATTTCGTGACCTTAATACAGCGACTTGTAAGCGGTACTTTCCTTTTGTTTTCTCAGATAAAGTTGATGTTGTAGGCTTCATTTGATCTTTAATTGTCTGAGAATTTCTTTTGTTTGTGTTTGCAACAGTGGTGTTCCAATCAGAAACAATAGGTTGAGAAATTGGTGTCATTATAATTTGTTTTGTTGAAGAAGTCGCAAGAGCGTTTCCTTCTTCAGAAGAAGCTTTATTTTCTGTAGAGGTTCCGGAACCAAAAATGTTTTCAATCAATCCTACTAGTGTAGACAACGCGGGCTCCTCAGTTACATTCTGGCTGGATGGCGTGCCTGAAACAGAATTTGAATAAATATTTTCTGCATTCGTAATTGAGATTTGGTCAACGCTTTTAGGCGTGTTTACAGGTTGTGAGACCGTTGAAGATACCGCCCCTTCCCCTACTTTTTTTGAAGTTGCTAAATCAGAAGATCTCTGTGTTGCGGATGTGTATGACGAATGAAACTCGGAATTTGAAGGGGACGGAGAAGATGCAGTTGTCCAGGATGTTGAACTTCTATCACTCGAAGAAACTGCAGCGGTGGTTACGGGCTGCATTGAGTCTCCACTCTGAGCTGGATTTTTATATGTAGTCGGTCCGTCCATAGG
>JBJTOZ010000175.1:0-8027 GCA_046074825.1 Hyphomicrobium sp. | reverse complement strand
TCCTCACAGCAAACAAAACCAGAGACAGTGTCCCCTTCATCGTCAAGTGAAGGAAAAACCAAATCAACTCTTACAGAAGCGGACCTAGTAGCGCCCACTTCACAGAAAAAACTTGCTTCAGGTGCAACCCCACCTATTACAACAGACACATCCAGTAGAGTGTCAAATTCAGAAGTTAAGACCGCAGCTGTTGAGCTATCCCCTAAGATGCCACGTGCTCAATCGGTGCAGCAAAGCAGTTTAGGCTATGTCGCTGTTCTGGCGTCTGTCCCTGTCTCTGGTAATAGTCGGATTGTTGCTTTACAACAATTTGCAGACTTGCAGCAAAAATATAATGGTATCCTTCTCAATAAAACTCCTGATGTTCAGGAGGCAAATTTAGGGGACAAAGGGCGGTATCATCGCCTCATTATTGGTCCCCCTGGATCAAAAGAATCCGCAAATTCCATCTGTGCTCAGTTGAAGTCAGCAGGGTATTCTGGATGTTGGATTATGGTCTACTAGCATTGAATATAAATCAAACAGCAGGCCATGGAAATCTATCCATGGCCTTTTTTCTAGGATTTTTCTTTAGAAAATAATTTCGGTTTTTTCTTATGAACAGAAGAGCACTAATCGTTGGATTATCAGGGGCGGAAATCACAGATGATGAAGTGGCTTATCTTAAAGACGTCCGGCCTATGGGCCTTATCCTTTTTAAAAGGAACTGTGTCGGTCGAGAGCAAATCATAAAGCTTCTTTCTGATGCACGCAGCGCAATTGGGGGCGATGAAACTCTTACTTTGATTGATCAAGAAGGTGGGCGCGTTCAACGACTTCTTCCACCTTTAGGCCGTAGATTGCCCCCTGCTGCAGCCTATGGCCAGCTCTATAAAAGTGGGCAAAAAAAACGCGCATGCGAAGCAGCATTTTCTGTTTCGCGTCTTCTGGCACAGGATCTAAGAGAGCTTGGAATTAATACCAATTGCGCGCCTGTTTTAGACCTACCTGTTCCTGGTGCACATGATATTATTGGAGATCGTGCATACAGCACATCAGTTGATGAGATTGTTGCACTTGGGCGATCTGTGGCCCTTGGTTTTATGGCGGGCGGAGTTCTACCAGTTATTAAACATATCCCAGGTCATGGACGAGCCAACAAAGATAGCCATCTGGATTTGCCAGTGGTTCATACTTCAAGAGACGAATTATCTAGGACTGATTTTGCTACATTTGCGGCTCTATCAGATATTCCAGCTGCGATGACAGCTCATGTGGTCTTTAGTTCTATCGATGCTAAAGCCCCTGCCAGCACTTCAAAAAAAATCATACAAGATGTTGTGCGTGGCGAGATCGGATACGATGGCCTTCTAATGAGCGATGATCTTGGGATGCATGCCCTTACAGGGTCTATGAAGGACAGAGCAGAGGCAGTTATTAAGGCTGGTTGTGATATTGTTTTACACTGCAGTGGAACTATGTCAGAGATGAAAGACGCCGCCCTTGGCTCTCCTGAATTGTCAGGCAAACCACTAGAAAGAGCGAATCAGGCTTTTGCAGTTACTGAAAAGAAAGTACATTTTAATATTTCAGAAGCTGAAGAGTATCTATCTCAGGTGATTGCGGCATATTCCAAAAGTTCTGAATCAGTATAAGTTGCTCTCATTTTTAGAGACATGCGGGTCCAGCAATGCTAAAGCAGGATCCAGAGGCAACATGACAAACAACTCCCCAAACACAACTTCTGATGATACTTCTCTAGATCTTTACCATCCAGAGAACAAGCCAGCTCTGTCAGAGACATTGACAATTGATATTGAAGGTTTTGAGGGGCCCTTAGATTTGCTTCTTGCCCTTGCGCGCACTCAAAAAGTGGACTTGGCAAAAATCTCTATTCTGGCTTTGGTCGAGCAATACCTTTGCTATATTAACGAGGCAAAACGTCTTAAGCTTGAGATAGCAGGTGATTATTTAGTCATGGCTGCCTGGCTTGCTTTTTTGAAGTCTCGATTACTTCTCCCTCCAGACAAAGAAGAGCAGGGTCTGGAGACAGCAGAGGAGCTTGCCCAGCGTCTTGCATTTAGACTAATGCGTCTTGAGGCTATGCGAGATGCCATGGCGCAACTTATGACACGTAAAAGATTTGGGCATCATGTCTTTGGTCGTGGAATGCCTGAGGGTGTTAGAACTTTTCGTGACACACAATGGACAGCACAGATCTATGATCTGCTTAAAGCGTATGCGGAGCAACGCCGTCGTAATGTAAAAATTACACATTTTGTAAGGGCGCGTAAAGTTTGGTCTATTAAAGAGGCTCGATTACGTTTGGAGAAGCTCTTTGGAGAACATTCAAAAGAATGGATTGAGTTGGATACATATTTAAGTAATTATCTTGTTCAGGGAGAAGAAAGTAAGACTATTATTGCGAGTTCTTTTGGGGCGACTTTAGAATTAGCCCGTGAGGGTGTTCTCGAGTTGCAGCAAAATGCTGCTTTTTCTACACTGTATCTTCGTCGTCGCGAGAATGATCAGGGTGTCACAAATAGGTAGTGATCATAAGTGCTAAGTGTCAGTTTAATCTTGTCTAAGAGAGTATGTAGTCGGGCGTGGTTATTGAAGAATGGACAAAAAGAAAATGAACCCTCCACGTTTGCAACTTGTCTCAAGCAATAAAACGGTCAAGCGGCATGAGGATTTTAATGATGCCCTTTCCTCAGAAGCGCGCGAATTAGCTGCAGCGCTCGCAGACATGCAGCTTGGTGGTCTTCCAGATTTTGGAGATAGTGAAGCCCGTTTATATGCAGAAAAACTTCGTATCGTTGAGGCTCTTTTATTTGCAGCTTCAGAGCCGCTAGATGAGAAAACAATTGCTTCCAGTCTGCCTCAAGATGCAGATGTTTCTGTCTTACTTAAAGATCTAAAAGAACAATTTTCAGGAAGAGGCGTCAATCTCGTTAAGGTTGCAGGCAAATGGATGTTAAGAACAGCAGAAGATTTGTCCTATTTGTTGGAGAAACATGCTTCCGAAGAGCGAAGATTATCCAAGGCTGCTCTCGAAACCCTTTCTATTATTGCCTATCATCAGCCCGTGACCAGAGCAGAAATTGAGGAGATAAGGGGCGTTTCAACATCGAGTGGAACACTAGATCTTCTTATGGAAATAGGATGGATTCGTCCTCGAGGTCGTAGAAGAGCTCCTGGTAAACCTATCACATACGGAACCACGGAAAGTTTTCTTTTACATTTTGGATTGGAAAATGTGAAGGATTTACCAGGATTGGCAGATCTTAAAGCACAAGGCTTGTTAGAATCTAACCTACCACCAGGCTTTTCGGTTCCAGTGCCTAATGATGTCGCGGCTTTATTGCCAGATGAATTACCCCTTGATTCAGTTGATGATGAAGAGGAAGCGTAATGTTCTTCTTTATCAGCAGTCTATGAAGCCTGCATTTTTATATTGCACTTCGTGCCTAAAGGTCTGTAATTCTTCGTCTTATATTTTGTTTGTAGAGCACTAACTCCTTTCATGCTCTTGCATGGGGAAAGTAAAGTTATATTGAGTTAAATTTTCTATGGGAGAACAGTCTAGCAGTAAGAGATTTTTGCGGCGTGCTGCAGCAACATTTGCAGCAAGCTTGGTCTTTGAAAAAGTTGAACGGCGGTATGGTGATCATATCGCTTTGCAAGATTTAAATTTAGCTGTTAATCCCGGTGAAGTTGTCTGTTTGCTCGGACCATCTGGCTCAGGAAAAACCACCCTTTTAAGGATCGGAGCAGGAATAGAAAAACCATCAAGCGGAAGGGTTCTTATCAATGACTTAGAAGTTGCTGGACCTTCGCGCTTTGTACAACCTGAAAAACGCAGTGTTGGTTTGATGTTTCAGGACTTTGCCCTCTTTCCCCACCTTACGGTTTTGCAAAATGTTTCGTTTGGCTTGCGATTTCTGCCTCGAGAAGAAGCACAAAAAGAGGCCTTGTCCATGCTCGCGCGTGTGGATCTTAGCGAATTAAGTCATTACTATCCTCATATGCTTTCTGGAGGTCAACAGCAACGAGTAGCTCTTGCAAGGGTCATCGTGCCACGTCCGTCTGTTGTTCTAATGGATGAGCCATTTTCTGGATTAGATGTCCAGTTACGAGATGCCATTCAAGAAGAAACACTTGCTTTGTTAAGAGAGACGCGGGCAACATCCATTATTGTCACGCACCACCCAGAAGAGGCTATGCGCTTAGCAGATCGTATTGCTGTCATGCGAGAGGGGCACATTATTCAGATCGGGCGAACTGAAGATCTTTATCTTCATCCAAAGGAATTATTTATCGCACGATTATTCTCTGAAATAAACGAAATATCTTATCGTGTTAAAGGTGGACAGATTTCAACACCAGTGGGAAGATTGCCGGCACCAGGGGCGAGAGATGGTGAAAATGTTATATGGTGTATACGTGAACGAGGGATCCAAGTCATGGAGCTTGGCCATGGGTTGCCTGGGAGAATACTCCATACGAAGTTTCTTGGAGACTTTACGCTCTTGGAAGTTGGTGTTCAGGGTTTTGAGTTGCCCCTTAGAATTCGAGCCAACAAGGCAAATGCTTGGGAAAAACGAAAAGAAATTGGGGTCGATATTGATCCCTCAAAGACACTAGTCTTTTCGGAAAGAGGAGAAATTCTCTCAGAACACGTTGCTTCTGACTTCATTTATTGAATGTTCTGGAGCGTACAAATGTGGTATGAATTTTCATATGTTAAATATAAAATTTTCAATCTTGATAGTATAGTAAACGCTCTTATTAATAAATAGGAAAGTCAAAATGGGTCTTTCAACAACGCATCTTCTTCTTCTCCTTCTCGTTGTAATCTTGCTATTTGGAAGCAGTCGGATTTCAACCCTTATGGGGGATGTAGCTAAAGGAATTAAAAGCTTTAAAAAAGGACTGGAGGAAGACGATGCTCAAAAAAAATCAAGTGCCCAACCTCGCTCTTTAGAACAATCCTCAAGGTCTCAAGAAGGAAAATCCCCTGATATAAAATAATGTCTCTAGCATCAAGGAGAGCTTGGCCTCTTGCACGCTTAAGCGGGGATCGGTGTAACGATATTTCTTTGGATTTTGAATAATGTTTGAAATCAGCTGGAGCGAGCTCTTAATATTAGGAGTAGTCATTCTTCTGTTTGTAAAGCCGAAAGATTTACCCTATTTTTTTAATACTTTGGGTCGTTTTTTTGGAGATTTAAAAAGACAGGCTAATGAGTTTCGTCGACAGTTTGAAGATGCCATGCGTGAAGCCGAAATGGAGAATATACGAAAAGAACTTGGCGAGGTGCGCGATCAAGTTAGTGAAGCAATTGACGAGATGGGGATCCTTGCAGAGCAAGGTCAACATCAACTTGGTAAATTGAGTCCTGAACTCCAAAAAAATCCTTCAGCTTCACACACCAATTTTGAACCAAAGCAAGAGGCTTCTTTGTCAACCTCCTCTTCAGAATCGAAAGGCCCGCAGAAGAGAGATGAGCAAAGATGAAAAAGTTTTCATCAGCGACATCAGATGATCAGATTGATGCTACTGAAGCCCCCTTAATGGACCATCTTGTTGAATTGCGGCAGCGGCTACTCTGGTCATCAATTGCCTTTAGTATCATGTTCATTCTATGTTTTTCTGTCGCTCAACATATTTATCAACTTCTTGTTTGGCCTTATGTGTGGGTATCAGGGCAAAGCCACGTTCGGCTTATCGCAACCCATTTTTTAGAACAAATATTTACACACTTAAAGCTAGCACTCTTTGGTGCAAGTTTCCTGTCATTCCCAATTATTGCGCTTCAAATTTATAAATTTGTTGCACCTGGTCTTTATCGAAATGAAAGGCGAGCCTTTCTACCTTATCTTTTTGCAACCCCAATTTTTTTTATTCTTGGGGCAGCTGTTGTTTTTTTTATTGCGATGCCCTTTTTGATAAAATTCTCTATAGGCCTTGCTCAATCTTCTAGTAATCAAGGTATGGCAACCATTGAGCTCATGCCAAAAGTTTCTGAGTATCTTTCACTTATTATGACACTTGTTTTTGGTTTTGGAATTTGCTTTCAATTACCTGTTGTGCTCACCCTTCTTGCACGAGTTGGCCTTGTCACAGCGCATGGATTACGTTCGAGCAGACGCTATGCGATTGTTGGAATTTTTGCAGCCTCCGCTCTTCTCACTCCGCCAGATGCTCTAAGTATGCTCATTATGGCCTTCCCGACCATGCTTCTATACGAATTGTCGGTCTTGGCTGTTGATTATGTCGAAAAACGGCAAAACCTGAATTCAGCTGAGATATAGCCTACTTAATGCAGGTTTTTTGTTGTTTTAACAATTTGGGTCTCAATCATCAGATCATTTTGTTTTATTTTCTGACTAGTTCTGCTGGACCCAAGTGTTGTGGCTTTTTAAAGTAATTTGATTTTTACTCGATAAATGGGAGCCATTTCAGTGTTCGATATTAAGTGGATTAGAGAGAATACTTTAGCCTTTGATAGTGCACTGGAACGAAGGGGATTGGCTGCACTTTCAAAGCAGCTTCTCTTGATAGATGATAAGCGCCGAACATGTCTTACAGATCTTCAGGAAGCGCAAGCACGTAGAAATAGCGCTTCAAAAGAGATCGGTCAGGCAAAAGCATCGCGTGATGAGATGAAAGCTTCTCTTTTAATGAGCGAGGTTGCAGTACTTAAAGAGAAAATTGCTAAAGGGGAGGAGGAAGAACGTCGGATTAATGTTGAATTAGAAACCCTTTTGTCCGTCATTCCAAATCTTCCACGCGATGATGTTCCTTTTGGTAAAGATGAGCATGGAAATATTGAGGTCCGTAAACTAGGGATACCAAAAACATTTGAATTTACTCCAAAGCAGCATTTTGAGCTTGGAGAAGCTCTAGGGTTAATGGATTTTGAGACGGCTGGCAAAGTTTCAGGGGCGCGTTTTGTTTTTCTTAAAGGGGCACTGGCCAGATTAGAAAGAGCTCTTGGAAATTTTATGCTTGATCTTCACACCAGTGTGACAAAAGAAAATTTAGGTGGCTATACTGAGATAAACCCTCCTTTGCTTGTCAATGATTCAACGGCGTATGGTACTGGTAATTTACCAAAGTTTGCAGAGGATTTGTTCAGGACTACAAATGGATACTGGCTTATTCCAACGGCTGAAGTTTCTTTAACAAATTTAGTCCGAGATCAGATTTTAGAAGAAGCTAAACTTCCAATGAGGCTGACCGCGTGGACGCCATGCTTTCGGTCTGAGGCAGGTGCAGCAGGCAAAGATACGCGTGGTATGATCCGTCAGCATCAATTTTCGAAAGTAGAACTGGTATCAATTACTACTCCAGACACAAGTGACATCGAACATCAGCGCATGACAGCCTGTGCAGAAGAGGTACTTAAACAGCTTAAACTCCCCTATCGAACAATTCTTTTGTGTACGGGAGACATGGGGTTTGCTTCACAAAAAACATTTGATATCGAAGTCTGGCTGCCTGGACAGAAGATGTATCGAGAGATCTCGAGTTGTTCGACATGTGGAGATTTTCAAGCCCGTCGGATGGGAGGACGATACCGATCGCAGACGTCGAAGGAAGTGCGTTATGTACATACTCTTAATGGCTCAGGTCTCGCAGTCGGACGAGCTTTGGTTGCAGTAATGGAGAATTATCAATTAGCCAACGGATCGATCCAAGTGCCTGATGTTCTTCAGCCATATATGGGTGGATTGCAAGTTATTGAGAAATCCTCTTAAGCTTCTGAGAATTTAGTAAAAGATTTTGAAGTGAAGGGAATGAATGCGTATCCTAATAACAAATGATGATGGAGCCGGTGCGCATGGGCTGACTGTTTTGCATGAAATTGCAAGCGAACTTACGGATGATATTTGGACTGTTGCACCTGAGATGAACCAATCTGGTGCTTCTCATGCGCTTACTCTTCAAGTTCCTTTGCGCTATCGTAGTGTGGGTAAGCGCGCCTTTGCTGTTAGAGGAACGCCTGCAGATTGTGTCATCATGGGCGTGCGTCACGTTC
>JBJTOZ010000174.1:0-6355 GCA_046074825.1 Hyphomicrobium sp. | reverse complement strand
CTGCCATCGTCGGCAGCTCCGGGGCGAATGCGGAGCGCTCGAGAGACGTAACGGCCAGGGCACGCAACTTGCCTTCTCGCGCGAGCGACATGGCGTTCGTCAGCGCGCAGAAGCACAGGCTCACGCGGCCTGCGACGACATCGGGCAGCACGTTCGTTCCGCTGAATTTACTTTTTGACCTCACGTATGTTGTCCTCTTGTTCCGTTCTATGCACCTCCGCAGACAAAAACACAAACCTTAGATGTCCATTCTTTACATACCTTGGAGAAGATTTATCTCATTTTATCTCATAATGTGTAGAAGGGACTTTACAGAAACGCAAAGAAGACTTATTTTTCAACTGTCGCACGGCGGATTCTTTCGCACGGCGCTTCTGGTTTCAAACCTACTGGAGGTCCCGCCGAAATGGAACGATATCCCTCTGCCGCTGAATTTATTGCCGCAAAAAATCCAGAACGTCCTGTCCTAGCCAGTCGGCCCCAAGCAGCGGGGAGAGCTGCTCGTTGGTTTTTGGAACGTTTTCAAGGTGACGTTGCCTACGCTTATAAAGCTAATTCATCTGTTTTTATGATTGGTGCTCTGTATGGGGCAGGAATTCGTCATTTTGATATCGCTTCAACTCCCGAATTAGAGGACGCCGCTACGATCCCACAGGCTCAGCTACATTTTATGCACCCTGTAAAGTCCCGACGCTCGATAGCCAAAGCTTACCATACCCATGGCGTCCGTTCTTTTGCACTCGATAGTGATGATGAACTCGCAAAGATCGTAGAGGAAACAAAAGGTCCTAACGGCTATGCCTCAGATTTGGTTTTGTTTGTCCGCATGTCTGTTCCTCCTGTTAACTCCGTAATCCCACTGGAACGCAAGTTTGGCATTGCCGGGGATCAGGCCGCAAAGTTACTTGTTAAGGTTCGTCAGGTTGCTGCTGAGTTGGGTATTACTTTTCATGTGGGTTCCCAAACCATGACACCAGATGCCTACGCTGAGGCTTTGATGGAAGTTGGAAAGCTCATTGGACAAGCTGGAGTTGTTGTTGACCGCATTGATGTAGGAGGCGGTTTTCCTTCTATATATCCCAACATGCAACCTGCTCCGCTGCAAACCTTTATGACGACCATACGCGAAGGAATTGAAAAGCTCCCCGTTCGCGAAGACGTTCGTGTGATGTGTGAACCAGGTCGTGCCCTAGTAGCTGAGGCTGAAAGCCTCATTGTTCGGGTAGAGGCCCGCCGTGGAACAGATTTGTTTATTAATGATGGAGGATACGGCGTCCTCTTTGATGCTGCTCATCTAAATTGGATTTTCCCTGCCCAACTTGTGTCGCGTTCTCCAAAAAAAGGTGAGGGAACAGAAGCTTTTGCTTTGTGGGGGCCCACCTGCGATTCCATTGATTATATGAAAGGACCATTTCTTCTCCCCTCGGGCATTAAAGAAGGAGATTATATAGAAATTGGTAGTGTTGGAGCGTATGGGCGGGCCATTGCAGGTGATTTTAATGGTTACGGTAAATATGATGAAGTTATTTTGGACGATGCTCCTTTGCTCTCTCTCTATGCTGAGGATGCAATGCCTGATGTGGCTGTTCGTAAAAGATAGAGATCTCTTCTTAGAAAATCAGTATACTCTCATATTAGCTGATAATATTTTTTTATCTTTATGAGCATCGGATTCGTCTTCATGTTTATGGCCTTAGAAATACGTTAAGGTGTCTTTCAGAGCGAAATTATTATAAATAATGATACGTACAGGGTCTTGATTCCAGCTAAATAACGAGAAAATTATTTGCAGTTAAAGCTAAGCCGCCGGCAAGTTTTGCAAATTGCACTGCAGCTCCCGATCCATTGGCATCCGCATCATACGAAAGAGCCCCAGTTTGTGCATCATAGAGAATATAATCGTTTGAATCTTGAGGTGCTGTTCCTACAATCTTAAAAAAGCCCGATGTTAAAGTTCCAGCTTTACCAATCTTCGTCATAATTGCGTTTTCTAACCGAATGCTATCTTCAGGCACATTGAAGTCAGAAAGAGTATCAACGTTATTCGTTCCAAGTGCTGTATTGAAGACAAAAGAATCTGCTCCCAGCCCTCCGATCAGAGTGTCATTCCCCGCTCCACCATTGAGATTATCACTTCCTGCTCCACCATCGATGCGATTATTTCCAGCGTTACCTGTTAAGGTATCATTAGCTTGCCCGCCGATAAGATTTTCAATGCTATTGAGAGTATCCCTCCCAGCGCCCCCAGTACTTTGTGAGCTCGTTAATGCGAGAGAAACAGTGACAGATGAGGTTGTTCCTTCATAAGAGGCTGTATCACTTCCATTGCCACCATTCAGAATATCATCTCCTGCGCCACCATTCAGGATATCGTCACCATCAGCCCCACTTAATGTGTCATTTCCAGCTAAACCCGTTAGAGTATCTTTGAGCAGAGTTCCATTTAGAACATCGTTGGAGATAGTGCCTGTAACAGAGTTTTGGTCTGTAGCGCTCAGAACATACCCACCAACAGAACTAAAGGATCCTTTTGCGGCAAGATAATAAGTACCACTTTGGACTGCGGTAAAAATCAATTGTGAACTGGTGGTAACAACCCCAAGATCATTAGAAACAAGAAGAGAAAATTTTGAATCATAGAGCTCAAGATAAGGATTGAGAGTGCCAGTGGACGCCGCAGTAAGATCAAAGCGATAAGATGTTCCCCCGATTAATGAGACTTTATAAGCATCTCCATCACCGATGAAATTGATTGCGCTGTTGATGCTGCCTCCATTGATATCAACTGTACCAAGAGTTGCGGTCGAATAAGGAATGTCATCGTCGTCATTTAAAATAGTGTAGGTTACAGATGAGGCTCCAAAAGCTAGTGCTGTGCTAGTTGAGGGAAGGGAAAGCTTGAAGGTAAAAGTTTCATTGTTTTCAATTTGGGTGTCACCAGCAATAGAGATGCTGATAGTTTTAAGCGTTTCCCCTAAACTTGATGAAAAAGTTATCGATCCAGAAGTAGGGCCAGAAAAATCATTTGTAATGTCAGCAGAATTAATTCCACTTCCAGACAAACTCCAGTTGACAATTTGATCCGTACTGGAGGGAGCGCTCAAAAGAACATTAAATGTTACAATCGTTGATCCGCTGTTTCCTTCGTTAATGGCGAGCTTATCCGCGGCAACGGATACTGTTGATGTTTGTGGAGAAGTGATGGTTGCAAATAAATTAGAGACATCCAAACGTCCCCCTGTAGCCGTTAAACCCTGGAGGGAAGGCGTGGACACCAGTTTCTGGAGCAGAAGATCTCTGAGCTGAGAAGCAGAGTAGGTTGGAAAATAGGATGCGAGGAGTGCTAAGGCACCTGTCACGTGTGGCGTTGCCATAGAGGTTCCACTAAGATACGAATATCCACTGCCAGGTACAGTTGATAAAATGCTCGATCCAGGAGCTGCCAGATCAACTGAAGAAACACCATAATTTGAATATGAGGCAAGAGCGCCAGTGCTTGTGAGTGCGGCAACAGCAATAACAGCTTCGTAACCTACCGTGCTTAGGGTGCTGCAATTTGAGGGGAAATTTCCTGCGACGTCGTTATTATCTCCTATCCCATCAGATCCGCCATTCCCCGCTGCGGCAACAATAAGAATATCTTGAAGAGCAGCGCGAACAATCGAATCTTGAAGAGATTGGGAGAATGTGCTCCCACCCCAGGAGTTATTGAGCGCAACAAATTCCGAAGGTGTTTTATCATTTGCTGCAATATTCGTATAATAGTCGATAGCTCTAATCGCATCAGAAGTTGCACCAGATCCTGTGCTATTTAAAAACTTTAACGCCATCATTTGAACATTGGGGCATATCCCTATTACTCCCGAACCGTCGTTGATCGCTCCGATTGTTCCACTGGTGTGTGTGCCATGTTTATTATCGTCATAGGGATCGTTGTCATTGTTCACAAAATCCCATCCAATAAGGTCGTCTTTATATCCATTCCCATCTTGGTCTATGCCGTCCGTCCATCTGCTATCTTTAAGAAGATCTCCAGCATCTATCCGACCATTAGCATTCAAATCTGACACAAATGCAGAATTGAGAGAATTATTAAGATCTCTAAAGGTAACAAGACCGTCTCCATCTGTATCCTTCAGGCTTGCTTTTAGAGTCGCACTAATTTCTCCTTGGTTGAGCCACATATTGAGATAGAGATCAGGGTGTGTGTAATCAATTCCTGTGTCTACGTCTCCAATAACAACAGTGCTTTTTCCAAGGGTTCCCTTCGACCAAGCTTCGCCAGCCTGTGAACCAAAGATATTAGTGTAAGGGGACGTATTATCTCCATACATTCCCCACATGGAATTGTTCATGTAGTAAGTATCTGCGACATCGCCCTGAATACGTAATTCTGCGTTGATCTCAGCAAATTTAACAGAAGGATTTTTCGACAGTGCTTGAATGATAGCATCAGCAGATTGAGAAGAATGGACAGAGATAAGGAGCAGATCACCACCTCGCTCATCTGCGGAATGGACTAAATTTTCAATTTTCCCTCCAACCTTCGCAAGGACTGCGGCCTTTTGATCGTTGGAGATATTCCTTTCAAACTGCACAAGTAACTGTAAAGGGGAGGGTGGTGTGGAAGACGTCGTTCCACCTTGCTTCAAGAATATATCTGAAAGATCAGGATTTGATGGGAATGGATAGTCAGGCTGAACATTCTCAAAAGAGGAAATCGTTCTTTCTGGTTCAGAAATATTCTGCAGAGACGAGGTAGATTGATCTAAACTTGAAGTGTTCTGTTCTCCTGTAATCGTTAAGTTTTGTTCAAGCCCTAGAGAGCTCTTTGATGCAGCACATTGAAAGGATGTTGTGCTTTCATTTAAAGCATGAGACGCATCTATGATGCTATATATGCCTCCAGATGGACCATCATTATGATGGACTTTTTGTTCAGCAGAGAACTTATCTTCTGAACCCTTGTTATCATCCGTTTGTGCGCTGACAACTGAAGTGATTTCTTGATCAATTTTTGTTCTCACAAAGAGCTTATCGGAAGTGTCTTTAGATACCGCAAGCGGAAAAAAGTTTAGTTCAGTCGAGGGAAAAAAAGGGTCTTTCCAAAGATCAGGAAGACGCGTTGTGAGAGCTCTTGGGCGGGTGAAAAGTAAGTATTTCATAGCTTGATCATCTTGGTAAATCTGAATGTATCCTAAATCGTAACAACATGTTCCGCTTTAGAACGTATGTTAGATTTTCGTACATTCAGATTGGTACAGCCAAGACGTTCAGTTGACAAAATGAAAACGATATCAAGATTAATACGAGAAAGTTTCGAGGCAAAATCTATTTTTTTGTTTCATTCTTGAACAAAATTACAAATTTTTGTATCAAAATGGGACTCCAATTTTATGCTTAAGACAAGTGTCATCCCTTTTCATTTTTAAACACTATGTTCAGGATTAGAACACTTCTTAATAATGGATCTGTCTCTTAATGGTGCTAATAGAAAAGAGTGGTGGATCCAAACGAGGATTTTAATAAACTCTTTGATCCAACAAAGGAGAATTTCAAGTTTAATATTTAAAAAGAAAAAGCGCCTGTGAATTCCTTCAAGGCGCTTTGAGTGCTACTGGGAAAAGGTAAGAGTAATTTGTTAGTTTGGTTTCAGGAAAGTTTGAAGAGATTTGCTAGCAGCAGTTCTCATTGCTTCGAAAGTTTGTTGAGCAATTCTGGTTGAAAGCTCAAGCATATCTTTAGACTGATGAGCAGCAGTTGAAAGTTGTTGCTGAATAAACTCAGCCTGCAAGCTTGCAATTTCGGGAACGGAACGTGCTCTGGCTATAGCTCGTGCAGCTTCAAAAGCGGCATCAGCATTAGCCACTGTATTGTCCAACATTCTCTTTCCAAGAGAGCTTGCACCGTTCTGTACCGTTGCTAAAACATTCTCAGCAACTTTGGCATTGTCCTGTGTCGCCACTGAGACTTTGTCAAACAATTCTCGTGATTTGGATACAGCATTTTCTGCAAGATTTGCCAGACTTTCAGGCACCATCCCATGTTGGCCAGCTGCGAACAGTTGAGTTGTTTGGCGTGTCAGGTCCTGGACCTGCCTATTAAATGCGTCATTCATGAGCGTTTCCCCAGTGTTTGATGTCCTAGTTTAAAAGCAGTTTTGAAATTGATTTTAATAAACCCTGTTCTGTAGAACCTGCTTAGAACAAGTAACCCCCAATTAGGTAGTAAGGCCCAAGTGAGGCGTCGAAAGTTCGTTTTTCAAAAAAATTCAGACCATCCCTTTTTATTGCGAAAATCACTTTTTTGCCACACATCTCTTATGATTTTTCGTTTAATTATGTTTATTTCTTGA
>JBJTOZ010000173.1:0-9397 GCA_046074825.1 Hyphomicrobium sp. | reverse complement strand
CAAAGTCACATCTGATTTTTGGCTGACCTTGCACATCATTGATCTGCACGACGTCTACTATGTAGATGGACAGTGGGCGTGAGGCCATTGGTTGCTTGAAATTTTTTTAGGGCATTCTCAAGATCACTATCAAAATAAGCTGATGCATCGCTTTTTTCTACATACTCTCCCGAGACCATCAAACGTGATTTTAAAATTGGAACAGCACTATCTGTTTGTCCGTATACTAATTTTGTTTCGGGAACTGTCTCCCACCCCCCGTTTGCAACAATGTCCTGATATTTTTTAATCGCCTTTTGTGTTGCTTCGATATTGGATGGCGAAAGGGTAGGATATCCAAGCGGAGGATTACTTTCCCAATTTTTAATAAACTCTCGATCAACAATCCCTGCACTGGCAGTGCCTTCACCCAAAGGACCAAAGCGAATTCCGTTATCGTCGTTTGCAAGGACGATTTGCGAGCTTGCGAATACCGACAACGCCTGGAGAAACCATAAAATGTAAGACCTCATAGCATTTAAAAATTTTGGATGCTTTGAGTTCATTAAAATAATGCTTTCTACTCAAATAAAAAAAGAATCGGATGAATATTCTTATCGTGCAATGTATACTGAAGAGAGGATCTTTCAGAATTTTCGATGCTTTATCACCAAAAAATTTCGTTTGCGGTTATTTTGAAGGCAGTACAGGATCAAAATACGTCTTCTTTAAGAAAAAAGGCTAAAAAAAACACTGAATACTTTTTTCCCCGTTCCTTATCCTTCTAAACCTCGAAGGCAACAAGAACTCGAGCATATTAGTCTTTCCTCTCCACCAGACAGTAGCATTAGCATTGGAAGAACTATTAAAACGTTGAGATCCTTATCTCAGTCTCCTCCTCCAACCTTTCAACCGAAAAGAGGGAAGGTTTTATTCCTGGAAAGGCGAGAAATTATCGAACATCTGAAGAGAAATCCATTTCGTCTTCCAATTTAAAAACAGAGCCTGTTTTTGAAGGGGGAAAGAATACTGGACAAACAATACTCCATGGCATCAATCGTTTCTACTCTGCATTACGAGACGAGATGGAAGGAAAAAATTATAATCCTTCTCAGCTAAATAGGCATCTGCCTTTTTCATAACAGTGTCCCCTAAACTATTTGGAGACCATTGAGGATGACCGTCTTTTTCAATGAGGTAAGCCCGCACACCTTCATGGAAATCTATATCATCTAGAAA
Organism: Hyphomicrobium sp.; assembly: GCA_046074825.1. GTDB lineage: Bacteria > Pseudomonadota > Alphaproteobacteria > Rhizobiales > Hyphomicrobiaceae > JAGVSR01. The sequence goes on along the minus strand of JBJTOZ010000173.1, from coordinate 8,179 downwards.
ACGGCAAGCTAGTTGATAATCCAGCAGCAAAACCTCTCTTAAGTCGAGACCTTTAGATCTTTGTATATGATTGAAAGTGACTGAAAGAGATGTTGGAGATTTCTGTTTAAGGTCTGCAAGTACCTTTGTTGCCCAGGGACGATGCTTGCCCTGCTCGCTCTCAAGGTTTGCAAAGATATTTTCGACATTTGATCCTGAAAAGCATCGCTCAATGATATCTCCTATTTTTACCAACTCCCCTTCCCCAGGATCTTTATGCAAGTCGTCAAGCAAGGGATCCACAGGCATGGTATCAGCAAGTTGCCGTTTAATTTTCTCAAAATGTTGCGAAGAGATACAGTGCGTTGCGAGTCCAAGATAATAAGCATCAGCTCTCGCAATCGATCTTCCTGTAAGCCCAAGATAGAGCCCGATAGAAGCAGGCATGCTTGCTAAATCTCTACTGACACCAACATCTGGAAAAAAACCAATTCTTGTCTCTGGCATCGCAAAAGAATACTTCTCTCCAGCAACACGATGTGTTCCATAGAGTGAAATTCCAACGCCCCCACCCATCACATAACCATCGATGAGAGAAATAATTGGTTTCGAAAAACACTCGATTTGCCAATTTAAGGTGTATTCTTCTCTGAAAGCTTTTCGAGCGTTCTCAGGTTCATTTTTACAAATCTGCATAATTTCTTTAACATCAGCCCCCACAGAGAAGGCTTTTTCGCAACCCGATTGTATCACTACTGCATAGACTTGTGGATCACGGGACAAAGGCCCAAGCCATGAGGCCATGGAAGCACGCATATCTAATGACAGAGCATTAAGGTAATGCGGACGATGCAGTGTTATAAGAGCAAGCGATCCTTCAATCTTTAGACTTATATCAAGACAGGAACTGTGTGCGTCTGTTTTCTCCATGCAGAAATACTATTATTCTCCTCCAAAAGGTAGGACGCTTAAAAAGCGCGGAATTGATGTGGTTATGTCCAGAATACACTTAAACGCTAGAGGTGCGCATAAAAGAAGCACCGAAGAGCCAAGATTTTTTTAATTGCACAGAGCAACCCCTAAAATAACATCGACACTTCAGATGAGCCTCAAAAACCATTATACTCATCGAATGGTATTCTTTCTCAAGGCAGAACAAATTGCAACCATACGATACAGAAAAAAGGTGTGGGCGCCTACGCCTTGATGCTCTATGTTCTAAATTCTATGACCATTCATTACAATAATACTCAGTTATTATAAACCCAAATTACGATAAACCTTAACAGAGAATAGACTTTATTTTTTTGATTTTCTGGTGTCCAAATACTGTGACAGAAAGTAGAACAGAAACTAAATTTGTCGTAACTGATACAATAGGTGCCTTGGGTAAAGTAAAAAAATGACCTCTCATTTTCCCCCTCCATTCTCTCCACTCAAAGAAACAGCATCTGGAAACTTTCCAGCAGTGCGCCTGCGTCGAAATAGAAAAACTGAATGGTCTCGTAAATTAATTCGAGAAAATTCCCTTACTCCTGACAATCTTATTTGGCCTCTTTTTGTCAAAGAAGGAAATGGGATTCGCGAGCCTATTCCATCCATGCCAGGAGTGGATCGCATTTCCATTGACTTGGTGGTCAAAGCCGCCCGCAGAGCCAGCGAGGTTGGAATACCAGCCATTGCCCTTTTTCCTTATACTGAAAATCATTTAAGAACGGAAGACGCCAAGGAAGCTTTAAATCCGAATAATCTTGTGTGCAGAGCGACGCGCGCCATACGGGAAGCAGGCCTAGATGTGGGCATCATACTTGATGTCGCTCTTGATCCTTACACATCCCATGGTCACGATGGTCTGCTGTCTAAGGGGAAAATACTCAATGATGCTACAGTTGAAGTGCTCGTACGTCAGGCATTAAATCAAGTCGAAGCAGGATGCGATATTCTTGCTCCCTCTGACATGATGGATGGTCGAGTAGGAATCATTCGCCGCGCACTAGAAAAAGCAGGGCACCATGAAACCCAAATCATTTCCTATGCAGCAAAGTACGCCTCTGCATTTTATGGTCCTTTTCGAGACGCAGTTGGAACATCAGCTCAACTTCGCGGTGACAAAAGAACATATCAAATGGATCCCGCAAATTCAGATGAAGCTCTCCGAGAAGTAAGTCTCGATATCGAAGAGGGGGCAGACTTTGTTTTAATAAAACCTGGCATGCCGTACTTAGACATTATCCAGCGTGTCTCTAAAAAATTCAAAGTGCCAACACTTGTATATCAAGTTTCTGGAGAATATTCCATGATAATGGCAGCTTCAGAACGTGGTTGGCTTGAAGCTGACAAAGTCATGATTGAAAGTCTGATTGCTTTCAAAAGAGCAGGAGCTACGGCTATCTTTACTTATTTTGCCTTAAAAGCAGCTGAACTGCAGAATAGCTAATAAATTTTCTACTCTGCAATGAAGACACACACTCTCTTCTACGGTTGAAAGCTATCGCGTTTTTTGCCTTGCTTATCGGAGTGATTGGGCAAAACCTCACTCCTATCGCCCTTGGGACCTGAAGAAAAGATACCATCTTCAGAGGGATTTTTTTTCGGCTTCTCACAGTCCGTCAGCCATATATCAAAGACGGGATGCTCTAAGGCGTTCAGCCCTGGGCTTTGCGCAAACATCCAACCGGAAAATATTTTTTTCAACTGCCCGTCCAGCTGCACTTCCTCAATCTGAACAAAGGATGTTGTATTGGGAGTGTCTGTTGGAGGATTCGTATAACAGATAAAAGGGGTAACTCTTAAACTTCCAAATTCTGAAGTTTGATTGATTGGGACTTCTAATTTTTTTGTGTTCGCTGTGACTTTATCAAGAGCCGTAAAAACTGCCACTTCATTCTGAAGCCGCTCAGCTAAAACTTCGGAGCCAAAGACACAAAGATAAATTAGAAAAAGGAGCGGTTTAAAAATGTATGAGGCTTGGTGGTTGGTCAATTTTTTTTTATTCACTTTAAGAACCCAACTCTGACATCTAGAAAAAATATGCACTCAGACATGTGCTGAGATTTTTTTGGATTTAATGTATTTTGTGAAACCTAATTAAAAATTAGATCGAAGAAATAAAGACATGATGCAAAGATATCGAAGGGGATGCACCTTAAAACAATTCTTTTAGTTTGGGCGCCATGGATCATAGCCCCTTATGGTTTTAGAACTTTTTTTATTATACCTTAAAATTGAACCCAATGGACGATAGGCTCCGGGACCGCCCGTTTGGTTCATCTGATGCTTTTTCTCCCACGGGCGCGGAGAATAGTTTGATTGCTTGGGAACTTCATCAGTGGTGAATTGTAGCCATGCATGCCAAGATGGGGGAATTTGTGAGGGTTCGGAAAGATCTTTATATGTCACCCAACGACGCAAAGGCCTCTGCGGGTCTCTTTTGCTCTCTTTTTGCTCGTAATATATATTTCCAAACTCATCCCTACCAACGAAACGTCCTTGGCGCCAAATGAGTAATCTCGTTCCCCACGTATTACCGCTCCACCATGAAAAAATTTCCCTAAAGATACCCATTAAACACCCGTTTTCTTTGCTTAGTTTTATTCCTCAAACTCTGTAAATATAGCTTAAATGGACCCAAACATGTCATCTAAAAAACAATCCCTGATTTTCAAAAAAATGGTGGGTCCCAATCGAATTTATTTTCTGCAACATAGGTACTCTTTTTTTGCTGACCACAAGATTTCAACATAGTGTGCACACACCCTTCTTTTCGCCTAAGAGAAAAAAGACAATCCCCTCAAAGGGTAAAGGAATTTTATCCCAAGGCACTATATATAGTACCCAGTTTCAGGCCCAACGCACAATGGGTCGTGACGAAGGGCTCGAATCGTGAGAGGCTGTCCTAGTTGCGATTTGAAATTTGTCCTTAAATGATGGTTTCAAATCGTGCACGCGTACCGAGTAAGTAAGCTCATTTCCCATAGAGACCTCGGACATTTCATTCTGATAGCCCTGAAGCCAGCAAGTGTGGACAGGTTTTTGAATGAAAATGATCCATTAGCTGAGCCTGAATTTTAAATGAATTCAGAAGCAAGGAGATCTTATGGCCTAAGAGCATAAATGCAGGTTTAATTTTTGTAATGCCTTAATCACCTCGGGGGGGGTATAAATGAAGATTTCACGAATATTTACTGAAGCGGGTCAATCGCCATACGCAAAAATTCCGTTCCGCAGTGCAACCTCCGAAATTAAAAATCCTGATGGCTCGGTTGTTTTTCGTTTAGAAGGCTTCGAAGTGCCAGAACACTGGAGCCAAGTTGCAGCAGATATTCTTTCTCAAAAATATTTTCGAAAAGCTGGCATTCCCAAACACCTTAAAAAGGTAGAAGAGACACAAATTCCCTCTTGGCTTTGGCGATCGATAGCTGATGAACTAAAACTTGCTGATTTGCCGCAGCAAGAGAGAACAACTGGAGAAAAAGACGCTCGTCAAGTTTTTGATCGTCTTGCTGGAACATGGACCTATTGGGGTTGGAAAGGGGGATATTTTTGCACGGAAGAAGATGCTCAAGCCTTTTTTGATGAACATCGCTACATGCTTGCCATGCAAATGTCAGCTCCCAATTCTCCACAGTGGTTCAACACTGGCCTTCATTGGGCCTACGGAATAGATGGGCCTGGACAGGGACATCACTATGTCGATCATGAGACAGGTCAATTAACAGTTTCATCCTCTGCCTATGAGCACCCGCAGCCTCACGCATGCTTTATTCAATCCGTCGACGATGATCTTGTTAATGAAAACGGGATTATGGATTTATGGGTAAGAGAGGCTCGTCTTTTTAAATATGGCTCTGGAACGGGATCCAACTTTTCCTCATTACGCGGGGCCAACGAAAAACTTTCTGGAGGTGGTCGATCTTCAGGTCTTATGTCTTTTTTGAAAATTGGCGATCGTGCTGCCGGTGCCATCAAATCTGGGGGAACGACCCGCAGAGCAGCAAAAATGGTTGTTGTAGATGTCGATCATCCAGACATTGAAGAATACATCAGTTGGAAAGTGAAAGAAGAGCAGAAAGTAGCGTCTCTCGTTACGGGTTCGAAGATATGCCAAAAGCGTCTCAAAGCCATAATGGCAGCCTGCGTCAATTGCGAGGCAGATGATGATGCGTGTTTTGACCCTTCTCGCAATCCAAAATTGAAAGCAGCTGTAAAAGAAGCCAAGAAAGATCTTGTTCCGATGAACTATGTTCATCGTGTTATTCAATTTGCTCGGCAAGGATATACTGAATTAGATTTCAATACCTTTGATACTGATTGGGATAGCGAAGCCTACCTGACCGTTTCTGGACAGAACTCCAATAATTCTGTTCGCGTGACGGATGATTTTCTCAATTGTGTTCTAGAGGACAAAAATTGGGAACTTAAGGCACGTATTTCTGGCAAAGTAACCAAAACACTTAAGGCTCGTGAATTATGGGATTCAATCGGCTATGCTGCATGGGCCTCAGCCGATCCTGGCATTCAATTTCATACCACAATAAATGATTGGCATACCTGTCCTCAATCAGGACCAATTCGAGCGTCCAACCCTTGCTCAGAATATATGTTCCTGGATGATACAGCCTGTAACTTAGCCTCTTTAAACTTGCTCAAATTTCGACGTGAAGACAAAAGTTTTAATGTGGAAGCTTACGAGCATGCCTGCCGTCTGTGGACTATAGTTCTAGAAATCTCAGTACTGATGGCCCAGTTCCCATCGCGCCAGATCGCACTACTTTCATACAGATATCGGACACTTGGTTTAGGGTTTGCAAATATTGGTGGTCTGTTGATGGCCTCTGGGATTTCTTATGACTCGTCAGAAGGCCGCGCGATTTGTGGAGCTCTGTCAGCAATTATGACAGGCATTTCCTATGCTACATCTGCAGAAATGGCTAAAGAGCTTGGTCCTTTCCCAGGGTATGCGCCAAACAAATCCGAAATGTTGCGGGTTATTCGTAATCACCGTCGCGCAGCTTATGGGGAAAAGGATGGATATGAAAATTTGCATATGCCCCCTGTGCCTCTTGATCATGAAAATTGTCCAGACAAGAGCCTTATTTCAGCAGCCAAAATGGCTTGGGATGATGCGCTTTCTTTAGGCATTGCTCACGGATTTAGAAATGCTCAAGCAACAGTTATCGCCCCCACAGGAACGATTGGTCTTGTTATGGATTGCGATACGACTGGTATTGAACCAGATTTTGCTCTTGTTAAATTCAAAAAACTTGCTGGTGGGGGATATTTTAAAATCATCAACCAGTCCGTTCCTGAAGCCTTGCGTTATTTAGGTTACCGAGAGAGCCAAATTGCAGAAATCGAGGCTTATGCCGTAGGTCATGGATCGCTAAAACAGGCTCCTTTTATAAATCATGTAACCTTGAAAGCTAAAGGTTTTACCGAAGAGATTCTTGAGAAAATAGAATCGGGCCTTGCAACAGCTTTTGATATCAAATTTGTTTTCAACAAATGGACCATTGGGGAGAATTTCCTCAAAGATACTCTTAAAGTTCCAAGCGATAAATTATCCGATCCTTCTTTCGATATTTTTGCGCACCTCGGCTTTTCTAAGAAGGAAGTAGAAGCTGCCAACGAGCATGTCTGTGGTGCCATGACACTTGAGGGGGCACCGCATCTTAAATCGGAGCATCTGCCCGTTTTTGATTGCGCTAATCCTTGCGGCCGCAAAGGAAAAAGATATCTTTCCGTTGAAAGTCATATTCGTATGATGGCTGCCTCTCAACCTTTCATCTCTGGTGCTATTTCCAAAACCATTAATATGCCTAACGATGCCACTGTTGAGGACTGCAAGGAAAGCTATCTGATGTCATGGAATTTAGGTCTTAAAGCAAATGCTTTATACCGAGATGGATCTAAACTTTCTCAGCCGCTCAATTCGCAATTGTTTAATGAGGATGCTGATGATGCGGAAGAAACTGTTGAAGCTCTTATAGCAAACAGCTCAACTGTGGCTCGAACAGCTGCAGTAGCCGAAAAAATCGTCGAAAAAATTGTTGAGCGCGTTGTTTATGTAAAGGAAGAACAGCTCCGTGAGCGCGAAAAACTTCCTGCTCGTCGAAAAGGTTACACTCAAAAAGCCTCAGTTGGCGGACATAAGGTTTATCTTCGCACCGGAGAGTATGACGATGGACGCGTTGGAGAGATCTTTATTGATATGCATAAGGAGGGTGCAGCATTTCGTTCTTTGATGAACAATTTTGCAATAGCCATCTCTCTTGGTCTTCAATACGGGGTTCCACTTGAAGAGTATGTGGAAGCTTTCACATTCACCCGCTTTGAGCCGGCAGGACTCGTTCAAGGCAATGAGACCATAAAAAATGCAACTTCTATTCTGGATTATATTTTCCGAGAACTAGCAGTTTCCTATCTTGGGCGACATGACCTTGCTCATGTGGATCCTCGAGAAATTGTCGGAGAAACAGGTCTTGGCTCCTCTGATCGTTCTACAGATGCTCAGTTGGATTTAAACTTGCCTGAAAGCGTAACGAAAATGGTGTCAAAGGGTCTGGTGAGAGGAAATCCAATCGTGCGTATTGCAAGTCGATCATCTGCATCTGTGGCTCCTGTTCGTGCTGTGACTGAAACAGTGACGGACTTTCAAGAACCTGTGACAGGTCTTTATGGAGATGTCCAACAGACTTCAATTGGAGCAACTGCTCTAAAAGCAACAACGGAAACACTCTATCAGAAGACGGCCGTTATTGCAGAACCTGTGCTCACAAAATCTGAAATCTACAAACAACGTGCCTCAGAAGCCAAGCTGCGAGGCTATGAAGGCGTTTCCTGCACGGAGTGCCACAATTTTACAATGGTGAGAAATGGTACTTGTTTAAAATGTGACACCTGTGGTTCAACGAGTGGATGCAGTTGATTTTAATAAAGCCTGCCTTCGTTTAAAGGACTTTTGATGAAGGCTATCGAGTGTCCCATTTTCAGCCCTCTGTCACTTGAGGTAAAGTTTTAAAAGCTGAAGAAGAGAAACCCTCGATAGCCTGTTTTTTCTCTAAATAAGGATTGTTTTGTGTCTTCGCCGCAAAGAGGGCCTCTTTTCCTCTTGCATTAAACACACCAACTCCTATTTTAATGAGGTTCTGATTTTTCTTGAACATCTTCCTTCTCTAAGGGCAATGAAACCTGCTTTTAA
>JBJTOZ010000172.1:0-28205 GCA_046074825.1 Hyphomicrobium sp. | reverse complement strand
ACACAATAGACTAATGTTGTTGAAAGAACCTTACTAAGACAGCATTGAAAAATGAAAATTTTCTCAAAAGACACTCACATATGGGCTAATTTAACTTTTTAGTTACATTAAAAAAAATATTCCATAGACTTCTGTAAAAAGTTTTTAAAATTTATTCTCAGTATTTGGGTTGATTATGCGCAATGCTATGCGTCTTATTTTAGCACAAATGCTTCCAAACGAGGCAAAGGGTGTTATTCATTCAAATAGGAGAGGTTTTCTAAATTACACACCCTAAGTTTCGTCTATTCCTTAACAGTAAAGATAGTAAGATGGCTAATAATGTCCCGAGATTTATGATTTAGAAAAGCATTACAAAAAAAGATAGGAAATAAAACACAAGCTCCTTTTTTTATTTTCTTTCTTCTAAAGATTGTTTCATTTCAGGATTTGAAACACCAGATTTTTAAGTAGAGGAATTATTTACGAACCTCATTAAACACGAATACAGATCTATCTTGAAAAAAAATCTCAAAAATAGTTTTCTTTAATGTAGAGAGATTACTCTCTAAAAGAAATTTTTATAAATGGAGAAAGTCATGACAAAAACAATATTTGCTCGCGAGCTGCTCGACAGCGAATTAGATCTCGTTGGTGGCGCAGCCAAACAATGGTATATGGCCGTAGGTCCTCGCGGGGAAAAGGGCTATGCAGATATGAAGAAATATAGTCCTGGTCAAGAAATTTTACGAGGTAAGTATAAGGGGTACCATGTTACCGGTCGAGTAGGTGTTCGAGGTGAGTGGTAATTGCTAGTGAATAATTTAGAAAGCGAATTCAAAATTATTCAAAACTTTGCCATATTTATGGTTGCGCATGACATTTAATTGGATTGCGCAACCTAAATTGCTAGAGGATTATAAAATCCTAAAGATAAAGAATTTTTTAAAAAAACAAATTTTTTGAAGTCACAAAAAATATAATTTCGGTTCAATCATAAAATATTGGGCGATCTTCTATAGTTAAAGGCTATGATATATAAATCTTAATCTAAAATTGAATTTATTTGTTCTGCCTTCTTAGAAGATTAAATTTCGTTATTATTACTTTAAGAAATTTTAATTTTATTTGAGTGGTCGGAGCGGCGGGATTTGAACCCACGACCCCCAGTCCCCCAGACTGGTGCGCTAACCAGGCTGCGCTACGCTCCGTCAGTTGACCTTTTGCCTTGCCGGACGTCTTTGGTCAACGCCTGATTGAAAAGAAACTATCGGCTTCCTTAAAAGAATATCCAAAAGTCGATCAGATTTTCCCATCAAAGAGCTAACCTGAGGAACTAATACCCCATTTGGGAGACAAGCAGCAGCATGTAGATTGTCGACACCCAGAATAAGATCGTGAACCAATAGAGATATTTTTTTTTCGTGAGCTATTTCATTTTGGGCTTTTGAACCTCCCCAAACCCCATAACGCCCTAGCAAACGTCCAATCCCATGCCCCTCAGCCTTTGCAAGCGCCTCTAATCGCGTCCACGCTTGAAGACTTCGCGCATTTTCAAACTCGGGTAATAAGCTTCCTTGTGAAATCTTCTCTGCTGCTGCAATTAAAGCAGAACGTCGAGTTGCTGATATGCGAACTTCTCGTGCTGTTTCTAAATCAACACCAAGGGGAGAAACCGTCCCAAGCGCAACCAAAGCGTACCCGCCCGCATGCGCTAAATTAAAGTCCCCTTCGAGACCAAATATCGTGGGTCGTCCGTGAGGACCAATCTCAAATTTTTTTTGAGCTGCCGTAGGTCCAAAAAAACGTGTCAACAGAAGGCGGAGTACCATTCGCGCTATGCGGCGCATTCTTTGTCGTGATGTTTTTTCTGTATCAGAAAACTCTTTGGCTTCATCATCAGTAAGTAAGCGGTGTTTTACGGCGATCTGCTCTAAAGGGCCTTCCAATTCCTGAAGATGGGCAAGCCAAATTTCAACGTTAGGCAAATCTATTGTCGGGATGGGAGAAGTAATATCAATCTATCCTCGGTTGTGACGCAAGCTGCTAGGAGCCTGAAGGGTAGATCCTTCTCCAGCAGACACTTCTCCAAGAAGGAGCTTTTTACACGTTTCAAGTTCTGCGATTGCTTCGCGAAGTACCTTCGAAACTTTATGCTGGTCCGAATTAATCGAAGGGAGGCTTTTTTTTAATGTATCGGCTGGCAATGCAGTCGTAATACGTGGCCCGATAAATGCTGTCAGTTCAGAACCATTGCCATTCAATTTAGAAGATTTTCTCGATTTTCCAGAGAACGGAACGAGCGTGGAATAGGTCTTAACATGTTCACTCCCTTGATCCCTTAATATTTTCTGAACACCTTTGATCGTATAGCCCTCTGTATGAAGAAGTCTTCGTATTCCACGAAGAAGCTCCATATCTTCAGGACGATAATAACGCCTCCCCCCTCCTCTTTTCATTGGACGAATTTGAGGAAATTTAGCCTCCCAAAACCGAAGCACATGTTTGGGAATTTCGAGATCGGTAGCAACCTCACTTATTGTTCGAAACGCTTGTGCCGACTTCGACATACTCTTCCGACCCCACTATAGAATTTCGTATTTCTAAGAAGACAAGTTATCTAAAACAATTAACCATATTTACGCAGAGGTAAATAATTTTTGTCTAAAATTCTAAAATCAATTGTGAATTGAAATGGGAAAAGTTTTCACAAAAACGCGATCGGCGCATTGTGATACGTCAAATGCGTCTAATACGAGAGTAATACAATAAATGAAAAATTAGAAAGCCGATCTACTCAGCCGCTTTGCGTCGTGTAAGACCCGTATTAATACGATCTTTCATAATGTTGCTTGGTCTGAAAACCAAAACTTTTCTGGGAGTGATTGGTACTTCTTTGCCTGTCTTAGGATTCCGACCAACCCTTAAACCTTTTTGACGAATACCAAAAGAACCAAATGAAGAAAGCTTGACCGAGTTTCCTAAAGCCAAACTGGAGGAGATTTCATTCAGGAGCAGCTCAACAAGATCTTGAGATTCATTGCGAGGAAGTCCAATCTTCTTCACAACGGCTTCTGCTAAATCTGCCCGTGTCAAAGTTCTAGAACTCATTACTCACGACACTCCAAATCTCATAAAGCAAATATTGACCTTAAAAAAATCGTAGCGAGAGAAAGCCCTGAGGTCAATATGTCTTTCATCACAACTTTCTGAATTTAAAGACTAATCTGGGTTAAACCTAGTAACGGCGGGGTTTTTTGAGGAACAACTGCGAAAAATTTACCAACGAACGAGGACTGCACCCCAAGTAAATCCGCCTCCCATAGCTTCCATTAGCACAAGATTGCCCTCTTTCACCCGATGTTCGTCAACGGCGGCTGCTAAGGCCAAAGGAATGGAAGCCGCGGATGTATTTCCGTGACGTGACAATGTCATCATAATTTTTTCAGGTGCAACATTGAGTTTTTTTGCAATGCCGTCAAGAATACGGGCATTGGCTTGATGAGGAACATAAAGATCTATTTCGTCAGCTGAATATCCTGTAGCAACCAAAGTTTCTTCTATAACTCCGCTTATCTTCTGTACGGCATGGCGAAAAACTTCTCGACCATTCATCCGTAAATGTCCCACCGTTTTGGTCGAACTAGGCCCCCCATCAACATAAAGAAGATCCTCATAACGACCGTCTGAGCGGATTAATGCGGACAGTATGCCGCGGTCTTCACGGGTTCCTCTTTGTGGTTGCGCTTCAAGAACAACAGCTCCGGCACCATCACCAAATAGCACGCATGTGCTACGATCCTTCCAATCCATAATGCGAGAGAATGTTTCTGCACCTATCACTACAGCTCTTTTAAATTGTCCAGTCCTCAAAAAAGTATCAGCGACAGTCAGAGCATAAACGAAACCCGAACATACCGCTTGAATATCAAACGCTGCACCTTTGCTAACTCCAAGTTGATGCTGAATACGGACCGCTGTCGCCGGAAATGTTTTATCAGGGGTCGCAGTAGCACAAATAACAAGGTCTATATCAACAGGATCAATGCCTGCGCGAACTAGGGCTTGATGAGCGGCTGCTTTTCCAAGATCAGATGTTAACTCATCATCGCTTGCAATATGACGAGAACGAATTCCTGATCTCTCGACAATCCATTCATCAGACGTATCAACTATTTTTGTCAAATCTTCATTTGTAACAATGCGTTTGGGTAGATGCGCTCCCACACCACGTATAACGGAACGAATAACGGCCACGCAAACCCTCTTCTTATAAAAACATTACAGTCTCATTATTCTATTCAAATTAGGATTAAAAGGAAGAAACATCTTCTTTAAATTCCTCAGGTGCCCAAGCCTGCTTCTTCAAGTTTGTGGTGGAAGACGTCAAGATCACTCACGAGCCTCCCTAAAAGACCGCTTTGAGACATTTCATACGCTAGATCTACAGCACTTGCATAGCCAAGAGCATCAATACCACCATGGCTTTTTACTGCAATTCCATTTAGACCCAAGAATGTTCCTCCATTGACCCGCCTTGGATCCATTTTATGTTTGAGAACCTTGAAGCCACCGCGAGCCATGAATGCTCCCATCTTTGACAAAAATGTTCTGCCCATAGAATCCTTAAGATATTGACCAATCTGACGAGCAGTTCCTTCTGCTGTTTTGAGGGCTATATTCCCTGCAAAGCCTTCAACAACAACAACGTCGCAAGCTCCTTGGCCGATTTCATCGCCTTCAACATACCCGCGATATTCAAGAGGAAGTTCGACACTTTTTAGTATCGCGTTGGCCTCCCTAACCTCTTCTCCACCTTTGACTTCTTCTACTCCAACATTCAGAAGCCCAACTGTCGGTCGTTCAACATGAAAAAGTGCGCGTGCCATAGCCGCGCCCATCAGTGCAAAATCGACAAGTTGACGAGCACTAGCGCCAATATTTGCACCAACATCTAGGACAATACATTCAGATTTAATTGTTGGCCATAAAGCAGCAATCGCAGGACGCTCAATACCAGACATAGGGCGCATTATGAGTCGGGCCATTGCCATAAGAGCCCCAGTATTTCCTCCTGATACGGTCGCGTGCGCTTCTCCGTTTTTAACTGCCTCTAGCGACATCCACATACTAGAGCCTTTTCCTCTTCGGAGTGCTTGACTGGGCTTATCATGCATTGCTACGACAAGTGACGTATGTATGACGCGCGATGAAGATTTGAGCTTTGGGTACCTCTCAAGATTTGAAAGAATACGTTGTTCATCTCCATAAAAAATAAATGAGATTTGCGGATGACGCGTTAAAGATAAAGCAGCCCCTGGAATCACAACATCAGGTCCAAAATCGCCTCCCATTGCGTCGAGGGCAAGCGTGCGTGGTTCAAGCATTTGAGTTTATCACTTTCAAAAATTATATTTTTGCAAGATGTTTTAGTTTAAATGGACTTGCAAGAGTTTATGAATAGTAACATAGAGGCTTTTTGCGTTCAGATATTTCACAAAGACTAATGAATATCCCTTCGCAAGATATTAATGCGGGACACATTCATCTTAGTTAATCCTCATACTTCAATTTTTTTAAAACTTCGAAAGGGCTAACAGTCTTCGAAGCCATTTTTAATTGAGGATCTTGCCACATAAATTGAGCGCCTTTTTTGCGTGGGTAAGGATTTATTGCAGATGATAAAGTCTCATAGATAATACGTCCCACATTGATTTGATCATCTTCAAGGTGCTCTACATCCTCAGCTTCTAGAATATCATGATCTTCTTGCATCTCAATTAGTGGTGGTGAGATTTTTCGAAATTCAACTTTAAATGTCTCTGTAATAGTGCTCTCCACAGGCTCTAATGATATTATACAGGATTGAGTTATGTGAGCCTTTATGTCTCCGCTAACACGCCAACCTGAAGCCAAAGGTTCTATAAAATAATTAACTTCAAGGCTGACACATTCAAGAAGATCTAAGATCTTGGCAAGCGCACTTCGCTCCTCGTCATTGGCAGTTCTACTCTTTTTCAGTCCGCCATCATTAACCTCTGATATTTTGTGTGACCATAATAATGGCAGTGACATATTTTGCTTTTGCTCAAATATGGATCCTTCCTTCACGCTCTTCATACTAAGTCCACTCTAAAGATGGGCATTTAGAACTTGGGTAAGACTATTTAGTGATTGATCCTTCAATGCTCTATTAAGGGAGATCACATGAAGTGCAAGAGCTTTTCTGTCAAATGTGTACTCTTGTGTTATAGGCATAAACTCCTGAAAAACAGCCATTAATGCCTCTTTAGGCTGACCATTTATCGCGGCTCGATAGACTTCGGCACGATCGTAAAAAGCACCCGCCGCTTTTTTTACTTTGCGAGGCACTGATAAATCTCCAATACCCATTTCTCGAAAGTTGTCATCGATGTCGGTGACAAATTTATCAATTAGTTCTTGGGAAAGGCGTTCTCCTTCAACACCCAAGCTGCGAAGCCTTTCCATGACTAGGAAAAGATGCAGAACTAAAATTTCATATCGTCCTTCTGGAGTGTCAGCAACTCCAATATCCTGATAAAAAAGTGGAGTGCGTGCGAAGGCCACGACTGCGCCATAAAGGTCATTTGCTCTGCGTTTAGGCAAAAAAAGGTCAGTAAACCAGCTGAACATCACACGCTTCCATGTACGATATCAAGAATCACCTAGTATTTTCGTTATTTATTTTTAAATCTTAAAGAAAATAAAGGTCCTATGCTAAAGTTAAAACTATATAAGTTCTATTGTTTGATGAACTCCAAGAATAATATTTGACAGCGACAACATGAAGAAAATTTCTCACAATTCTGTCCCTCTAAATAAAAGAGTTTTTCAAAACTTAACCTATGGTATTGTGATAAGCTGTGTTTTAATAAGTGGATGTGCGGAGCAGATTACCAAGCATGGTCAGCTTTTTAAAGATAATGATCTTCAACAAATCCAGCCCGGCATGGGGCAGGAGCAAGTTCGTTTAGCGCTGGGAACTCCTACGTCAACAACAACAACAGGTTCTGGCCAAGTCTTTTATTATATATCTAGTACCATGTCAGAAAAGGCATTCGTCGCGCCTCATGAAATAGATCGGAACGTCATTGCAGTCTATTTTAACCCAACTGGCACAGTCGAAAGAGTTGCAAATTATGGTCTAAAAGATGGAAAAATCTTTGACTTTATTTCTGCAACGACGCCAGCGCCTGGCGGTAAAGATGAGGGGATACTCCAACAACTGTTTCGAAATCTCGGCAAGAAACAACTATTTATGCAATAAAATATTATAGCTCTTAAATAAAAAAACCTCGGAGAAAAACTCCGAGGTTTTTTATTCATAAGGGGTTATTTTCTAGCCGTGTGCGAGGACTGCCAACATCAAAAGCGCAACGATATTAGTAATTTTGATAGCAGGATTGACCGCAGGACCCGCAGTATCTTTATAAGGATCACCGACAGTGTCTCCAGTCACAGACGCTTTATGAGCATCTGAACCTTTAACATGCTTCACACCGCTCTTGTCTATAAATCCATCCTCAAAACTCTTTTTAGCATTATCCCAAGCTCCACCACCTGAAGTCATGGAAATAGCAACAAAGAGACCTGTGACGATTACACCAAGAAGCATTGCTCCAACAGCTGAAAAAGCTGCTCCCTTCCCCGCAATAGTGTTCACAACAAAGAAAAGAGCGATTGGAGAGAGAACTGGCAGCAAAGACGGAATGATCATTTCTTTGATAGCAGCTTTCGTCAGAAGATCGACTGCTTTTGCATAATCTGGCTTTTCTGTTCCCTTCATTATGCCGGGTTTAGCTTTGAATTGTCGACGAACTTCTTCAACAATGGCGCTTCCAGCGCGACCTACCGCCGTCATAGCTATACCGCCAAACAGATAGGGGATGAGTCCTCCAAGCAACAGCCCAACGACTACGTAGGGATTATCAAGACCAAAATTTATTGATACATCCTTAAAGTAAGCAAAACTCGTTGAGCCAGGCTTATTGGCTTCCGTTATAAAATGCTGAAGATCATAATTATAAGCGGCGAACAAAACGAGTGCACCTAGACCTGCAGAACCAATTGCATATCCTTTTGTGACGGCCTTCGTCGTATTACCAACTGCATCAAGCGCATCAGTGGATCTTCTGACTTCTTTTGGAAGACCAGACATCTCAGCAATTCCTCCAGCGTTGTCAGTCACTGGACCAAAGGCATCAAGTGCCACAACAACACCTGCCAAGCCAAGCATTGTAGTCGTAGCAATTGCCGTTCCAAAAAGTCCCGCTAAATTAAAAGTCATAAGTATTCCTGCAACTATAACGAGAGTTGGCAGGGCACAGGCCTCCAGAGATACAGCAAGACCTTGAATGACATTTGTCCCATGTCCTGTCACTGAAGCTTGGCTAATAGACCGAACTGGTCGATAGCCAATGCCCGTATAGTATTCCGTGATCCAAACAATCAGACCTGTCACACCCAAACCAACGAGACCGCAATTCATAAGGTTTAAGCCTGTTATCTCAACCCCTTTACTCATTCCAACCGCGCCATACCCTCCAAGTACATATTGGGTTGCCAGCCATAATCCCCCAACGGACAGTACGGCAGTTGCAATAAAACCTTTGTACAAAGCTCCCATAATAGAGCCATTGGATCCAAGCTTTACAAAGTATGTCCCGATAATAGAAGTGACGATACAGGCGGCACAAATGGCCATTGGATAGAGGATTAAGGAGAGGAGTTTATCTTGTCCCGCAAAAAGAATAACGGCAAGCACCATAGTAGCAACTAGCGTAACAGCGTAAGTTTCGAAGAGATCAGCCGCCATACCTGCGCAATCCCCTACATTATCACCAACATTATCTGCAATAGTTGCAGGATTACGAGGATCATCTTCTGGAATGCCAGCTTCTACTTTACCAACCAAATCACCTCCTACATCTGCTCCTTTTGTAAAAATTCCGCCGCCTAATCGCGCAAAAATTGAGATGAGAGAGGCTCCAAAGCCGAGAGCAACTAGAGCGTCAACTACGGTCCTACTCGAAGGATCCAATCCAAGGAATTGGGTTAGAATATAAAAGTATACAGCAACACCCAACAGAGCCAAGCCAGCAACAAGCATCCCTGTTACGGCTCCAGCTTTAAATGCTATATCAAGTCCCGCGGCAAGAGATCTAGTAGCTGCTTGAGCAGTGCGCACATTTGCTCGAACAGAGACGTTCATTCCAATATAGCCAGCAATTCCCGAGAGTACCGATCCAATCAAAAATCCAAAAGCTACAAGTGGGCCAAGCAGATACCAAGCAATTCCAAAAATTAAAATGCCAACGAGAGAGATCGTGCTGTATTGGCGATTGAGATAGGCTTGTGCACCCTCCCTAACAGCTCCAGCGATTTCTTGCATGCGAGCATTGCCTGGGTCAGCTGCCATCACATTTCTTATCGTATAGATAGCATAAAGAATTGCGAGAACGCCGCAGCACATAATGCCCCACAAAATTTGTGTCATTCATATTTCTCCCGTGTATTTTGGAATAAGCGCAACTCTAAACTTTTTGGAGTTTTGAGCGCCCTTCACCTGAGGAACTTTTCAAGACCGCATTGCCTGCGAGTCACATGCGGACCATGCCAAATGTACCATAGGCTTGCAACTGACGAGCACATTCGCACACAATTAATAAGAACACATTTTAGGTATAACCGGACTATGCCAATAAGTTGTCTATAAAATAGAATCTGATGACAATTGAAAAAAGGAAGAAATTCTCAAAACTTCAGAGTCAGAAACAAATAGTAGTATAAGACTGTAGAGGGCTATGAATGTAGAATATATATAGATTAACGACAGGGTCTCGCTTCAAC
The DNA here is from genome assembly GCA_046074825.1 of Hyphomicrobium sp. GTDB lineage: Bacteria > Pseudomonadota > Alphaproteobacteria > Rhizobiales > Hyphomicrobiaceae > JAGVSR01. The sequence goes on along the minus strand of JBJTOZ010000172.1, from coordinate 18,356 downwards.
GGAACATGTCACTTCAGAGCCAGATTTAGAACAAGAGGAAGAACGATTAGCTGCGCGGTAAAAACGTGCCCAATCGGAACCATATTCAAGAGCAGTAAAATCAGCCCATGATGTGATTGCACTCGACATCGCCGCCTTCTTCGTTGGTCCTGAACCACTCCCATAGTGGTAATGATCAACCTGACAAAGCTTCCCACCTTCTCGACGAAGATCATGCATATCTGCAAAGCCTGTATCGTCACCTAATGAGGGAGAGGAAAAAACAAAAAGGCTTAAAAGTAGAGAGAATGCTGGATGGAGGCGCATATGAAACCTGCAAGAAAAAAAGAGAAATAGCTAGACTTTTGTTGACAGATTCATCTAGCAACATCGAGGCTAGGATATGAAACAGGATAAAATTTGAGTCCTAGGCTGCAGAGATGCAACAGGTTGTATGGCCTCTCACCTTGCTATTTGGGTTTATTATCTTTGATGAAAAATTCTTCATAAGAAAACAGGATGCTGTTTTCAGGTCCGCCTAGAAATTTACAGCCTCCCAAGGACAAAGATATCTGCGCCATAAGAACCTAATTATTTAATTTAAGATCACCATCTGCCATCGGTGAAAGAGGATCTTCTTTCATAGAAAATCTCTTGGGTTGCAGAGCTTCGCATTGATTTATACTATGTCTCGCACCGACATCCTGATGGATCTAAGAGAAAGGGTTTTTATGCCAAACTTCCTTTTTGACAGTCTCAGCTCTGTTGAGAAATGCTGAAATTTGTGTCGTGTAAAAATTTCAAGACTTCAACATGAGCCAATGTGCTTAATGGCAATGGCTCACTTGGTCCACAAAATAATATTGTTTCTGCCATATATTAGATTAAACTTCTTTGAACTAAGATTTTTTTGGCTGAGCAACAGACATAAATTTCCACTCAAAAAAATTATTAAGTTAATTTGCACTGAAATCATTTAAATCTTTAAGACAAAATACTACAGAGATCACGACATAAAGAGACTAAGATTATAAAGTAGACTAAGACAATTACGAGCATAAGTTGTGATGGACATTTCCGCCTTAATACTCGCCCGCATACAGTTTGCTTTTACTGTCTCTTTCCATATTATCTTTCCAAGTTTCACCATTGGTCTTGCCGCGTTCATTGCGACCTTACTGGTGCGATGGAGGCTAGGTGGAGAGTCTCATTTTCTTTGCCTCGCTCGGTTCTGGACTAAGATTTTTGCCGTCAGCTTTGCAATGGGCGTGGTCTCTGGACTAGTACTCTCTTATCAATTCGGGACCAATTGGGCTCGCTTCTCAACAGCGACAGGAAATGTCTTGGGGCCTCTTATCGGGTATGAAGTTTTAACTGCCTTTTTTCTTGAAGCCTCTTTTCTTGGTATTATGCTTTTTGGATGGAACCGCGTTTCGCCGAATTTACATGTCTTATCGGCGGTTCTCGTTGCCATAGGAACGTCGGTTTCTGCATTTTGGATTCTGGCTGCAAACAGTTGGATGCATACTCCATCAGGTCACGAACTTCGTAACGGGATTGCGTATCCACTCAGTTGGATTGAAATTATCTTTAACCCAAGTTTTCCTTATCGATTTGCGCATATGTTTACTGCCGCCTATCTAACAACATCGCTCGTTGTTCTAGCAGTCGGGGCCCGCTACCTCATTCAGAGAAAATATGAGGTGGAAGCAAAAACAATGCTCCGCATGGGACTTGGTATGGTTGCTTGGCTTGCTCCTCTTCAACTCATCATAGGTGATTTACACGGGTTAAATACTAAAGACCATCAGCCTGCAAAACTTGCTGCTATCGAGGGACATTGGAACAGCAATAAGCCTGCTGATTTTCTGCTTTTTGCTCTTCCAAATAAGGAAAATAATGGGAATGAATATGAAATTAGGTTTCCGATCTCAGGCCTTGCTAGTTTCATAATCACACATGATTTCAATGGAACCTTCAAAGGTCTTAATGATTTTGATCAACAAAAACGCCCCCCTATCATCCCTGTTTTTTTCTCTTTCCGCATTATGCTTGCTCTCGGGATCCTTATGATAGGGATTGGAAGTATTGGATCCTACCTATGGATCAAAGGTCGGCTGTTTGAAAACCGCTTCTACCTCGGTTCCGTCCAATATATGTGGCCGATGGGCTTTATAGCGATACTTGCTGGCTGGTGGGTTACTGAAACAGGACGTCAACCTTGGCTTGCAACAGGCATAATTCAAACAGCAGATGCAATTTCACCAGCCGTCACAGCACCTGCTATTCTTACAACACTAATTCTCTTTGTTATTATTTATACTGCAACGTTCTCGATGGGGGTCTACTATATTAATCGACTGATTAACAAGGGACCCGGTGGATCAGCAGTCAAGCCTTCGGAAGGAATGCCGTCACGCCCCATATCTGCCGCTGAAGCAGCAGCACGCGAAGCTATTTTGGGAGCTACTTAAGCATGGATGATTTATCCTACTGGTTACCTTTAATTTGGGTTGGACTTTTAGCTGTAGCGGTCATTCTTTATGTCATTCTTGACGGCTTTGATCTAGGCATTGGAATTCTCTTCCCTTTCTATAAGCATGAAGATGATCGTGATATTATGATGAATTCTGTTGCACCCTTTTGGGATGGAAATGAAACTTGGTTGATCTTAGGTGGCGGTGGATTGTTTGTCGCTTTTCCGACCGCCTACGGTGTCATTATGTCAGGATTCTATCTGCCAATTCTGATTATGCTTTTGGCTCTCGTACTGAGAGGTGTCGCCTTCGAGTTTCGTTGGGTAGCGAAACCCAAACATAAAATATGGGACATTTCCTTTGCAGGAGGATCTATCACTGCAGCATTTATGCAAGGAGTGATACTAGGTGGTCTTTTGCATGGTCTTCCTGTAGAAAATGGAATGTTTTCAGGACACGTTCTCGGTTGGATGAACCTTTTTCCTTTCTTCGTGGGACTTGCCACAGTCTGTGGCTACGCGCTTCTAGGAGCAACCTGGTTAATTATGAGAACGGAAGGGGAAGTGGCCGACGACGCTCGTGAACAAGCAAAGTTTCTTCTCATCATGGTTGGCATTTCTCTTTGTGTTATTAGTATATGGACCCCATTTGCTGAGCCAAGAATTTGGGAGAGGTGGTTTTCAATTCCTAATTTCTTTTTTCTTTCTCCCGTTCCCATCTTAACAGCTCTCACTGTTTTTTTGACTTGGCGTGGTCTCATTGGAAAGCATGAAAACGTTCCTTTTGTTGGAACGATATTTTTATTTCTCCTCGGTTTTATTGGACTTGCTGTCTCAACACTTCCCTATCTTGTGCCTCCCTCCCTCACGATTTGGGAAGCAGCAGCGCATCCATCCTCGCAGCTTTTCATGTTAGTTGGAACTTCTGTTCTCCTGCCCATTATTTTGGCTTACACAGCTTTCGTGTACTGGACATTTCGGGGCAAAGTGCGATCAGGAGAAGGATACCACTAAATAGAAAGTCCTCCTTGATACAAGATTTATAAAAAAAGCACTCTAGATGACCGTTTCAAAACCTATTCATGTCATTGGCGGTGGGCTTGCAGGCTCTGAAGCTGCATACCAAATAGCTGAAGCTGGTGTACCTGTTATCTTGCATGAAATGCGTCCACACCGCATGACTGCAGCCCATAAAACGGAAGGACTTGCAGAATTAGTATGTTCAAACTCTTTTCGATCCGATGAATGGGAAACAAATGCTGTTGGACTGCTTCATGAAGAAATGCGAAGGGCAGGATCACTTGTTATGCAGACAGCGGATAAAACAAAGTTACCTGCTGGAAGTGCTTTAGCAGTAGATCGTGATGGGTTTTCATCTGAAATTACAAAAAGACTTCAATCCCACCCTCTGATACAAATTCATCGACAAGAAATCTCATGTCTGCCCCCGAACGATTGGGACAGCGTCATAATTGCTACGGGACCCCTGACTTCTCCTGAACTCACAAAAACAATCAAGGAGCTTACTTCAGAAAGCGAACTCTCTTTCTTTGATGCTATTGCCCCTATTGTTCACTATGACAGTATTGATACCTCTATTGCTTGGCGTGCCTCAAGGTATTCCAAATCAGGACCAGCTGGTACAGGTTCTGATTACATAAACTGTCCCATGACACGAGACGACTATGACCGCTTTGTCGAAGCACTTCTTTCAGCAGAAAAGACTTCATATAAGGAATGGGAAGAAAAAACGCCTTATTTCAATGGCTGTCTTCCTGTTGAAGTAATGGCAGAACGCGGCCAGCAAACACTTCGATTTGGGCCTATGAAACCAGTGGGATTAGATGATCCAAGAACTGGTAAATGGCCCTATGCAGTCGTTCAACTCCGCCAAGATAATGCGCTTGGAACACTTTGGAACATTGTCGGCTTTCAAACAAAAATGAAACACTCCGAGCAAGTTCGCGTTTTACGCATGATCCCTGGACTTCAAAAAGCTGAGTTCGCTCGTCTCGGAGGTCTTCATCGCAACACTTATCTAAATTCCCCAAAACTTCTTGATCCATTTCTCCGTCTTAAGACGATGCCTAGATTGCGGTTTGCCGGACAAATTACGGGGGTTGAGGGATATGTGGAGAGCGCTGCTATTGGCTTGTTGGCCGGGCGGTTTGCTGCTTTAGAACGTTTAGGTCTGCCAGTTACACTTCCTCCCCCCACGACTGCGATGGGGGCACTTCTGCATCATATAACACAGGGGCACATCCTTAACGATGGAGATAATATTAAAGAGGACTTGGGGTCTGCGCGATCCTTTCAACCTATGAACATCAATTACGGATTACTCCCACCTCCACCTACAGAAGAAATGCAAACAAAAAATGGAAAGTCATCAAAAGGGGCCGAGCGTGGGATTGAAAAAAAAAGGCTGCAATCTCGCAGAGCGCTCCAAGAGCTTTCTCAATGGCTTACTTTGAAACAGCCTCACAGCATAGTATAATTAAAAATATTATAAGTTCTTTACATCAATCTGAAAGTATCGAGCAAAGAGTCGTATTAGATCAAATTTTAGGTTTCATGAATATACTGTCCTGGGGCATCGTACTCTGGCGTAAACCCTTTTTCTGGAGCTCCAATCCGTGGAGGTTTTACAGGAGCGCTAGAATATTCAGAAAGCCATGATGACCATGCCGGCCACCAAGACCCATTTTGATATGGCGTGCGCGAAAGCCAAGTCTCGGGGTCCATATGAACAGCGTGTTCTTCACGCGTTGCGATTTGATATTTGCGATTTTTATGCCCCGGTTCAGATATTATTCCAGCGTTGTGTCCACCTTCTGTTAGTACAAAAGTGACATTTGAATCCGCAAATTGATTCCATTTATAGACCGACCGCCATGGCGCAATATGATCCTTAGTTGTTCCAACACAAAAGAGGGGTGTTCGGATATCGGAAATTGTGATTGGCTTTCCATCTACTTCGTAACGTCCCTCCGCAAGATCATTATTCAAATAAAACTTGCGAAGATACTCAGAGTGCATACGATAGGGCATCCGCGTTGAATCGGCATTCCATGCCGTCAGATCAGTCATTTGAGTGCGCTTGCCAAGAAGATATTCTCTCATCCCTCTTGACCAAATGAGATCATTTGAGCGTAACATTTGAAAGGCCCCCGCCATTTGCTTGGCATCTAAAAAGCCCTGTTCCCACATCATATCTTCTAGAAACCTGAGTTGGCTTTCATTCATAAAGAGTTGGAGCTCCCCTGGTTCTGTAAAATCAATCTGGGCTGCAAGAAAAGAAAGTGTTTTAAAAGGAGAGTTTCGATCACGTGCCAACGCTGCAGCTGTAATAGCGAGTAATGTTCCTCCAAGACAATAGCCAACTCCGTGTACTTTTGTATTAGGTATGATGGCGGAAATAGCCTTGAGAGCACTCATAATTCCAAGATTGTGATAATCATCTAATCCAACATCTCGGGACTCTGGATCAGGATTTTTCCATGAAATGGTAAAAACTGTAAAACCCTGAGCAACAAGATACTTTATCAAAGAATTATTTGGAGAAAGATCGAGAATATAATATTTCATTATCCAAGCAGGAATAATGAGAAGGGGTTCAGGTTTAACATTGGGTGTAGATGGACTATACTGTATCAATTCTATAAGGACGTTACGATAGATGACCTTACCCTCTGTTATTGCAACTTCGTGTCCTGGTCTAAAAGATTCTGCTCCAACGGGTGGACGACCTCCCGCAATGCGATCCACATCCTCGAACCAATTTTGAAATCCATTTAAAAGATTGCGCCCACCCTCCCGATAAATAGTATCTAGGACGTCAGGATTGGTAAAAATAAAATTGGATGGTGAGAAAACATCGAGTATTTGCCGAGCAGTAAATTCAAGCATACGCTCGTTTTGAGCCGAAACGCCTGGAACATCTGTTGTTGCAACATGCCACCATTGCTGAAGAAGAAGGTGAGACTGATAAAAAAAATTAAAAGGCCATCTCTGCCACCCATCTGAAAGAAATCTTTTATCTTGAGGTAGGGGGCTAATACAGGGTTTATAGCCATTCTGTCGAAAGGCACATTGCAATAAATTTCTCTGTAAACGGGCTAATTTTCTGAACCCCTTTTCCATGAGCTGCAAGCGCTTTCCTGGTGATGCAGCAAGATGAGTTAACCAATCAAGATATGCTCCCATAAGAGAGGCAGGCGACAGGCCTAAAGTTAGTTTTGCAATTGCAGCATTTGTTGCGCGATCCATTAATTCTGCAAGTGCTGTGGAGGTGTAGGAATCTCTTTCTGATAAAGAAGGTGCAAGATCAACATTTGTCGGGAAGAGCAAAGGCGCCAAGGCAACTTCTGCTATTTCCTTGGGATTTATTGGTACTAAGGGATTAAAAGAGGTCGGCTGAAGAGGAAGACTAGTTTCCTGATCCATTTAGAATCTTTTTTTCTATTAACACGCGATCATTATTGCTGAACCTATACTATTTATTTTCCTATAGATCGTAAATTTGATCGGAAATATTTGAGATAGATCAAAGTTATATGTTCTTAATCAGAGTTTTGTTTTAATTAGCAATAATTATTTAAATAATTGCAATTCAGAGCCTTGTATTAATTCTAATATATTTTTATGATCAACAAAAATAAATAAAAGCTCAGAACGAGACAGAGCCATGACAAATCGGAAGCTTGGAGCCATCATTAGAAATCAAAAACCTTTAATTTTATCTCACACAGCAACAGTGCAATCGGCGTGTCAAGAAATGAGCAAAAGGAATGTGGGATGCGTCCTCGTTGTTGATGATAAAAAAAAACTGGTTGGAATCTTTACCGGGCGAGATGCTGTACGAACCGTTGGTAAATCAGGTAATGTTTCCACTATTGAGCTCAATAAAGTGATGACTCAAAGGCCCCTAACAGTGGCTTCCCATCAACGGGCTTGCGATGCCCTTCAAATGATGTGTGATGGAGGGTTTCGCCATCTCCCTGTTGTCGAGGGAGAAAATATTTTAGGTGTAGTATCAAGAAACGACTTCAAGGGTATGGAAGTTGATCAAATCGATCAATGCGAACATTTAGCAGAGTGCATCTGGTGACATTGATACATTCAGAACAAGACGTATTACCATAAATTTAAGATGTTTCAGATAAGATTAGATTTTCTATATGATCGCGTTTCTATAATAAAAGCTTCAGCGTGAGATGCGGCTAATTTTGCTTCCCTCAAGTGTGAGGTTATACATAAGTCCTTTGGGATCCAAGATAAAGCCAACAATTGGACTTGCAATTTTATTGGTATCAATCGCTCCTCCAGCGCCCAAAGTGATAATGGCCACTGATCCGTCAACTCCGACTTTCCAACCATCCGAGTTACGAAACCCCTCTAAAGCCTCTGGTGTCATAAACATTATAATTATTGCACGTGATTGCACACCTAATTGAAAGCCAAAGGATGCTGAGATTGTATTGTAATACGTCGTCCGCTGTCCTCGAACAAGCAAAGCTCCTTCCCCATATTCCCCGCCGAAACCCATGCCCGCCTTTATGACGGAAGGAAAGACCAAAATTCCTGTAGACTTATTGGCAAGTTCTTTCGCACCAGATATTTGAATATAAAATCGATCGAGCGTTGCCCTCACATCTGCGTCAATCTCCTGAGCGGAAGCAGCAAATGTAGGGGGGACATATATTAAGAAGAAAAAAAGAACTACTAGAATACTGAATATTTTTTTCTTAAACATGAGTGAGTACTTCTTAAAATTTTAGACTTAATAATGATAACGTATAACGCAAAATTGGTTTCTACGGAAAAGTATTACTAATGTTGTATAATAATTTCGAGCATAGAAAAATCATCTTCAAAGGCTTCATTTGAATTTTTCAGACTTTGCATTGTTGTTAAAATATCATCCGTCTCGAAACGTTCAACATTTTTAAATCTATCCATTAATTGAACAAAGTCGGTTAATTTCATTGTCTGTTCATTTTGATCACGAAATTCATAGACCCCATCACTATAAATAAATAATTTATTATGATTGTCTAAAGAAATCCGAGCTTCTTCAAATTCTGTATCAGGGAAACACCCAATAGCGGGATTTTTTGTTCCTAGTTGATGTGTTTGCAGGACATTGGGTGTATTTCCGCTCGTGAGAAGCGCTGGAGGATGTCCGGCGGAGGCGTACGCTATTTCTTTTCTCTCCCGAGAGTAAACGCCATACCAAATTGTAAAATATTTATTGTTGTGTTGCTCCATTTGAAAATTATTATTGAGACTTGCAAGAACAGAGGAAGGACTCCGATAGTCAATCCCTTTTGATTGCGATCTCAAGGTATTCATAGCCGAAATTGAAAGAAGAGCTGCGCCTACGCCGTGACCACAAACATCAAGAAGATAGAGAGCCAAGTTGTCCTTATCTATCCAATGATATCCAAAAGCATCTCCTCCGAGTGCAGTCGAAGGAATATGTTGCCATGCTGTTTTAACACCTCCCTGCAAAGGGCCAGGCAAGAGGGCTCGGACATAATCAGCAGCTTCACTTAATTCTTCTGATATCACCTCTTGGGCATCTAAGAGCTCTTTCCTCTGTCTATATAAAGTGAGATGGGTACGAATACGTGCTAGGGCAATAGCGGGACTAATAGGTTTTGTGATGTAATCCACTGCTCCAAGAGAGAGCCCTTTTTCTTCATCCTCAACGTCTGAGCGGGCTGTTAAAAATATTATAGGAATATTGCGTGTGCGTTCATCAGACCTGAGCTGTTTGCAAACCTCATATCCATCCATTTCGGGCATCATGACATCGAGAAGGATGATATCTGGCGGTTTATCTGACATTGCCACTTTGAGAGCTTTTTCACCACTTGTCACGGCTTGAACGCGAAATTCATCTTTTAGAAGACCAGTCATAAGAGTGAGGTTTGCTGGCGCATCATCCACGACAAGAATACGGGGCAGTTCCTTAGATTGTACAGCGTTAGCCATTAGATATATGTCCTGAAATCATGTTTATGGCAGTGTCATAGTCAAAATTTTCTATTGCTGTAAGAAGCTCTTTGTAGCCATCCTCACCGAGCTTCTGTGTAAAAGCAGCAGCTTCGGTTGTAATGAGGGTGTTAGCTTCAGAATCGCTGGCACTGATCAGTTCATAAAGTGTTTTGAGGTGACGGTAGATTTCTTGTGGATCAACTATTTTTTGCGGAACAGGAACTGATTGTTCAACCTTCAAGGCTGATCGCAAGGCTGGTATGAACACTGTCATAATATTCTCAAGATCGCCAAGATGCTTTTCAATAATATCATTACTCCCTTTATCCTTCAGTAGTTTCTCAATTTCACCGGAAACATTTTGTATTGCATGAGCTCCAATTGTGCCACTGGCTCCTTTGAGCGTATGAGCTGCACGTTCTGCAGAAGATAAATCACCTGTTTCTAAAAGTTTTCGAATATCAGAAATAACAGAGGCTTGGCTCGTGACAAAAGTTGTAAGAATTTTGAGATAAAGTTTTTGACTTCCAGAGACACACTTAAGACCAGCTTGAGTATCAAGCCCTGAAATTGATTTGAGATCGTCCAAGGGATTGGTATCTTTCTTAATCGGAACTTCTTGGTGAGCTGTCTGGTTTGCACCTTTGGAAGGAATTGGAGTCCACTGTAATAATTTCTCAAAGAGATTAGCTGGATCAATTGGCTTTGAAACGTGATCATTCATTCCTGCAGCTAAACATTTCTCGCGATCTGCAGACGTAGCATTGGCCGTCATGGCTATGATTGGCAAAGAAAGGTTGGGATGGTTTTTTCGAATTTCGCGACACGCAGTAAGACCGTCCATAACTGGCATCTGCATATCCATAAGCACAACATCAAATTTCTGCTTAGCGACATTCTCAACTGCAATCTTACCATTTTCTGCAAGTGTTATATCAAGTCCATATTCAGATAATATTTCTGTGGCAACTTGTTGATTGATTTCATTGTCTTCAACAAGAAGGACTTTGGCACCTTTTAAGCTGCTCATATCTGGCAGTGATGTTTCCTGTTCTTTTTTGCTCGGTGACACTTGGTGATGTGATCCGATCATCAAACGGGAAACGGTTTCGAATAAAACAGAACCACTGACGGGTTTAACAAGCACTGTGTCGAGACCCGCCCGTTCTGCCTCGTTGAGAACTTCTTCTCGGCCATACGCAGTAACCATGACGAACTGAGCATCTTTTGTACCATCAAGCTGCTTCATGGCTTTCGCTGCTTGGATACCGTCAATACCTGGCGGCATATGCCAATCTAGAAAAATCATATCATAAAGGTCACCCTGCGATGTAAGGTGTTTGACATTTTGAATAGCAGCTTCACCAGAGGGAGATAAGTCAACACGAAATCCCATTCCTGAAAGCATATCGTCCATCACAGAACGCGCCCCCTCATTATCATCAACAACAAGCACACGGCGGCCTTCAAAATTGGATCGAAGCGGGAGTTCATGTTTGCTATCAAGAGATTTCCCAATCCACGCGGTAAACCAAAATGTACTCCCCTTTCCTTGCTCACTGTCGACGCCCACATCCCCACCCATTAAAGTACAAAGTTGCTTGGAGATAGCTAAACCAAGCCCTGTTCCTCCATATTTTCGGGTTATTGAGGTATCTGCCTGAGCGAAGGATTGAAATAATTTGTCTTTCTGCTCTTTGGTAAGACCAACGCCTGTATCTGAGACAGCAAATCGAATAAAATATTTATCCTCTTTGTCTTCGATAATATTAGCAGAAATGGTAATCTGACCTTTTTCTGTAAACTTCACTGCATTATTTGCATAGTTTAGAAGAATTTGAGTAAGTCGCAAAGAATCTCCAACAAGTCTTCTTGGAAAATTAAGCGGGATATTAAATATAAGTTCGAGCCCTTTTGCTGTGGCTTTTTCATTTATGATGTTAGAAACATTTTCGAGAACCTTCTCCGTTTCAAAATCAATTTCTTCAAGGGAAAGCTTCCCTGCTTCTATTTTTGAAAAATCTAAAATATCATTGATGATACCAAGAAGATGCTGGCCTGACTGTTGAATTTTCTTGATGTAATCCTTTTGACGTGGGTTGAGCTCAGTCTTAAGCGCCAAATAGGCCATACCAATAATGGCATTCATGGGCGTACGAATTTCATGACTCATATTAGCAAGAAATTCACTTTTCATTCGCGCAGATTCAGCTGCTGTCATTTCTCTCTGCTTAGATTCTTGCGCCTCTAGCTCAGCTTTTTTTCTTTTAGTAACGTCTCCCCATGAACCAACAACCTCGAGAGGATTATTTTCTTTATCAGAGATAAGCTGTTGCTCGTCGTGCACCCAAATATAATGCCCATTATTATGTCGAAAACGATATTCAATGGATATTCGTCCGCTCTTCCAAAGATCTTCTAACTTTTTTAAAACATCATCATAATCATCAGGATGAACTCGGTTGCGCCAAAAATCACCGTCCTCGAGATACTCACCTCTCTGATATCCAAGAATTTTTGTTATATTTTCACTAATAAAGGTTGGCCGAAAATCTCCTCTTGCTTCGAAGCTGTAAATAACAGCAGGAGAACAGGACAAAAGATGCAAAAGCCTACTCTCGGAGGTATTTGTCTTCTCCGTTGACATTATATAGCGATCCTTACGCTAACCGAAACCTGTAAACGTCTCTTGATCGGAAAATGAGCGCCCTCGCGAGTATCTCGGTTTGCACTTTCAAGCAAAGATAAAAAATAAATGTCAAAATTACTTTGCAAAGGACGCACAAGCATCTTTCTCTGAAGCATGCACACCAAAAAGATTGGTGAAACCGCTTATATCGAAAACTTCACGAACATTTGGCTTAGGTGCGCAGAGAGTAAGACCTCCTCCTAAACTTTTTGCTTTTTTTGCTGCTGTGAGAAAGACGCGAAGACCTGCTGAGCTGACGTACTCAAGGGAACTTAAATCCATGACTATTTTATTCGAACTTCCGTCTAAAAACTTCATAACGCCATCCTCGAAGGATTTGGCAGTTGCACTATCAATTCGTCCAACTGGGCTGAGTACTGTCATTGTATCAATTTTTTTATTTTTTAATTCTAGCATAACCATTCCTTTGCATTTTTTAATTCTTACGCTTTTTAATTATTTTTATTTCGTTCAGATCACCAATCCGCTCGTATGAAAAAAAATCACTGAGACTTCGCACAAGATGTATCCCAAGTCCCCCGATTTTACGTTCCTCAATGGGAGTATCAAGGTCAGGATTATCAACCTCGCTTGGATCAAATGGAATCCCATTATCTCTGAGATAAATCTCGACCTCTTCTAAACTGAGTTTAATATCCAAAGAAATAGAAGATTGCACACCAGGTTTTTGACCATAATTTATGCAATTTGTCTCTAATTCATCCAATATCAGAACTATATTATCCGCAAATATAGTATCAACATTATTTTTTCGAAAAAATTCTGAAACTTCTTCAAGTGTTTGACTTGCACTCGAAAGATCTGGTTTGACCTTAAGGTCGAGATGTTGCGTGAGTGCATTGTCTGTCATAACTTCAATTTAGAAACACAAATAGAGCCTCTAGAGCAAGTACTTTTTAGGATTTCTAAAAAGCAAAATCGGACTTCTTTAATTTCGTATAATGACAAACTTCTTAGAAAGATTGAGGTTATTCACTAGAAAAACTTCGTTTCTCGGTTGAGAAGTAACTATCCTTTCACAAAGCCCAGGACCACTTACTTTGCAAGTATTTCATGAAATTTAAACAATTCAGCTTCTGTTCCTGCAGGGAACATATTTAATTTTAAGACAATATTAGAATTTTCCTTGCCTGAACTTTGTTCACTTTCGGTGAACAATTAAATAAATATGATTTTTCGAATACTACTTGTTAGACCTGCTATAATTCGAATGAGGGATCTCTCTATGATGCAAGTAGTCAATAAAGTGTTGCTTGTTAAGCTTGGTCTATGTTTCCCGACTTATGAAACAAAAATTTCCTGAGGCATGATGTCATTTAGAATTCGGCTCATTCTTCTTCTCTCTGCTCTTCTTGTTATTTTTGTAGGAATAACGTCTTTAGCTCTTGTTGCTAACACGAGAGCAGCTTTATTTGAACAGGCTAACCGCACGGCATTGAGAATCTCTAGCATCCTTGCTCAAAGCGCGTCATTTGGACAGCAACTCATGGACGATACAGAAAATCTCATTGGAGATTTGATGGTTGGCCAGGCTAAAATTACTTCTGCATATGTTGGAGCCGCTGAAAGAGGCGGCATGACACGAACTGATATTATTAATCAACTAAAAGCCATTATTGACACAACTGCACTAGATGAATTTTGGATCACAGATGAGAAGGGACATGCCTACATAACAACAGTTCCTAATGTTGATTTTACCTTCAGTTCTGATCCAATAAAACAACCTCAAGCTCACGTTTTTTGGCCACTTCTTGAAGGTAAGAATGTTGTCATCCAAAAAGCAACCCGCCGAGAGATTGACGATCAAATTTTTAAATATGTTGGAGTATCAGGGGTTGATAAGCCTCGGATAGTCGAACTTGGTGTTAAATTAGATTTTTTAGAAAAACTCTCAAAACGTATGGGAATGGAAGCTATAATTCAAAGTTTAGTGGGGGTTGGAGATGTAAATTCCATACGAGTTTTTAATAACAAAAGTGAGCTCATTACCAAAGCTAATGTTTTTGGTGCTGACAAAAGGGATATTCCATCAAGTGAAGAGCGAGAGCATCTTCAAAAGGTGATTGCATCTGGAGCAAGCAGAAGCTCTTTGACAAAAACGACGGTTACTGTCTTTGCCCCTGTTAAAAATGAAAAAGAAACAATAGGTGCCACGATCGTTGAGCTTTCAACAAGAAGGCTCCAAGAGATACTCAATCAACAGGAGAACTCTGCCTTTTATGCAGTTCTCATATCTTTATTTTGCGGAGTCATAATCTCTGTCGGCGTAGCACATCGGGCAACGTCACCCCTCAAAAGCCTCGGATTAGCCGCGCAATCTATTGAGCAAGGAACCTACGCTCCGCTCATATTAGAAAAAATTCATCATCGCAAAGATGAATTTGGTCTTCTCGCTGTCTCCTTCGATAAAATGGCAAAAGAAGTCCTTGGACGGGAAGAACGCCTTTCTGAGTTGGTCGATGAAAGGACAAAAGCCCTTCGTGACGCGCATCAAAGAATTGATGATGAGCTCAAAACGGCACAATCGTTCCAAAGAACAATACTCCCTCTAAGAGTTCATAAAACAAACAACTATGAAATCTTTGGTGTCATGCATCCTGCAAAAGAAATGAGCGGGGATTTTTATGACTACTTCATGATTGATGAAAACAGATTATTTTTTGTAATTGCTGATGTCGCAGGCAAAGGCATCCCTGCTGCTCTTTTTATGATGCTAGCGCGAACCGCCTTATTGACCGTAGCAGCTGAGGATGGTGATCCGGCACATATGATTTCGAGATTGAACCAAATTTTAATAAAAAATAATCCCATTGATATTTTTATTACTACCCTGCTTGGCATTTACGATACCCAAACGGGTGAAATTAATTTTGCTAATGGAGGGCATCTTTTACCAAAAATTATAAGAACTAATGCACGTGTAGAAACTATGCCATCATGTGGAGGCATTGCTCTTGGAATTCTCGATGATCAAAAGTATCTAAATTCAAAAGCTTGTCTTCAACCAGGAGATACTTTGTTTCTCTACACAGACGGTGTTACTGAAGCTTTTAATCCTGAAGGAGAACAGTTTGGAGATAATCGGCTTGATGTAGCTCTATCAGAGCATAATTTTGTGTCAGCAGAGTGTATGGCGGCCCATATCCTAAATAAAGTCACCGAATTCGCTCACGAACTCGAACAAGCAGACGACACCACAACACTTGTCCTACGGCGTACGAGAAATGGCTCATAGTTAAAGTCAGAGATCCTAGAGTTTTGATACAGGATAAAAAATGAAAGAATTAGGAGTTATAAAAAGATAAAGGATAAAAAATTAAACCCCTTTATTGTTTTGTAATAGACATTCTTTTAGTCATTAATTCAACCGCCATGCGCGCATCTGATGCTGTTCCATCTGCACCTAGCTTTTTGACCAACTCTGGATTTTGTAGAAAGGCATATCCTCCAACATAAATCTGCATGTCCTTATTTTTTGCCCCTTTCCGTATACGCTCTATCTCGGAGGTAACTTTTGCAGCGTCAGAAACTACTGTTGAAGATAAACCCAACAAATCGAAAGAATTATTGCACACCATTTCCAGAATATCATCAAATGATTTTGGAGGACCACACCAAACTTGCCATCCTTGACTCAAGAAACTCTCTCGAAGGAGTGAGATGCCAAAAGTGTGTTGTTCTCCAGGGAAAGGGGTCAAAAGGACTTGTCGACCTGAAACAGGTGCATGATGATTGAGATTTTTGTCAGATCCAAACATTCTGACAATTTCTTGCATGTGACCTACTCCACGGGTGACATCAAGAAAATCATAGATATCCTCAAGCCAAAGCTCGCCAAGTCTTTTTGCTGTTGGGGCCAACAAATTGGAAAAAAGAATATTGACGGACGCGCCTTCATCAGAAAGCTTTTGGAAGTAATTTAAAGCCCCTTGGCTGTCTCTTTTGATTACGAGTTCTGCAAATTCATCGACATAGGATGAAAGTTTTTCTGTTGTAAATTGAGGTACGGGAGGAGCTAATTTTTGCTTAATGGAACTTACGCGAAAGAGCCTTGGAATAATATCATTTTCAATTATTGATGATAGAATAGCTTCTGACGTTTTCTCTACAGGTGAACGAATAAACCTATCACTCAAGGCTTCATCCAAGTAAGGGGATGCAAACCAATCTTGCGCTCCTTGACCTAGCTCCGCCTCGCGAGCCCCACGGTTACTCATACTTATCTCCCCAACTTATCCTTAGTATTCTGCAACACGCTATTGTGCAGAAGGTGGCAATTCTTTTTTTGTTTTATTAATAGGTATAAGTCCTGCGGCGGGAATGGTAAGCACAGACTTCTACTGCCTTCAAATTGATTTTTTTGTGCTGCGCCGCACACATGAGACAAATAATGGTAAAAAAGCTAAAAAAGTCTATTCCCAAAATAGGTTACTAAATTTTAAAAAAAATTCTTACGGCCTATAAAATATTTCCAAAACAAGAAAAATGAAACGGAACCAATGCAAGAATAGAGCGCCTTTTTGTCACTTGGAAGGGAATGCAAAGTGGGTGAGAACGTGGTTCTCCTTCAAAATTTAGTTACGGTCACAGAACAGTAGCAAGAGGCTTTGCATTTAGCCAAACTCCAAAGACGTCACAGCATAAATGTGCTGAAGCTGTATTTTGGGTGCCTGACGATAATATAATCTCATGCATCCAAAGGTTTCCTTCAATCCTAATTCAAAAACAAAACGAATAGAGGATGTGTTGCCTTCTGGGATATCCATCTGAACCTGTTCTCCCTTTATAAAATCTAATAAGGTTAACAGAATTTTTTTTGCACAAGCATCCGTTTCTGCGAACAAGGGGCCAATTTTGAAACCTACCCTGCACGGCCGTGCAATACCATATCCGACCAAACGATCGCGATCTCTCGCGCCAACAACATAAGAACCAGGCTGAGACATCCAATCTCTTAAAAAAGAACTTCTTGGTGCTGGGACATAGACACGATCAAATTTATCAATTTCATCAAAATTCCTCACTGTGAAATGGATGATATCTGAAAATTTTTCACCGCTGGCAATTCCTTCAAAACGTAAATCTCGATGAGCGGGCTTAAATCCTCCTCGTTCATAAAATGGAACCATGTGAAAGACACCATCCATCCCAATAGAGGCATTAGGCTTTAGCCTTTTTAGGAGATGATCTCGACGCCAATACCATAGTTCTTTTCCTAAACCTTTTCTGCGATGATCCTCTCTTATGATGAAAAGACCCATGAAACCATAGTTTCCATCATAACTCATAATTGAGCCTCCACCGACAAGCGTGGACCCCTCACGTAAGGCTATAAAACAGTCGGGATCACTTTTTCTGGCTACAGCAAAATCTGAAAGACCAGGGTTCCAACCCTCTTTAACAACCCACTCTTCCAATATTTTTATTTCATCATCCTTCATAGAAGAAATGTGATATCGTTCAGAAAGTGTCATTTTTATACTTTCAACTTTGTTAGATCTGGCGCAAAGAAATAGTAAATTGATTAAGTGAATAGGACGCAACAAAAAGGGGACAATTATACTATTATATAAAAATATCAGGATTTAATGAGGTGTATTTATAGACAATCTTAGGTCACCAGAGGAGTTGAATTTAAAAAAATGCGTATCTTAAAAAAAAATCTCATTTTATCTCTCATATTTGCAGGGCATTTTCCTTTTCATGCATGTGCTGAAGATAATTTTAAAGAAGAGTTTTCTTTTAAAAAAATACGTTTTACCGTTGAGGCAACAAATAAAGGATCCATAAACCAACTCACAATTACACCAGCAGGCCTCACCATCTCCAATGAGATTATTTCTAGACAGATCGATGGAACAGTTACTGGGGTCAGAGTTTTAGACATAGACAATAATGGATTTCCCGAAGTCTATGTCTGGTTCAATTCAGCAGGATCTGGAAGTTACGGCGATCTTATCGCCTACGCAGTTAATAAAGGGAAGAGTATGACTGAGGTCTATTTTCCGCCACTTCAGGACAATCCAGAAAATACCAGAGGATATATGGGGCATGATGAGTTTGAAATCGTAGAGGCATCGCTAGTACGTAGATTTCCTCTCTACAAAGAGGGGGATTCCAACTCAAAGCCATCAGGGAAAATGAGACAGCTTCAATATAAACTTGTGCAAGGAGAAGCAGGTTGGA
>JBJTOZ010000171.1:0-2711 GCA_046074825.1 Hyphomicrobium sp. | reverse complement strand
CTTGGAAAATATTCAGGACCTGAAAAAGGTGGCTTTTTCTCTTTTCGTGCGCCTCAAGTAAAAATTGCAACGGAGGTCCTGGCCATGTGGGATGATCTTATTAAGCCACAGCTCGTCAATGCAGGAACCTCGACACTCGCGAATGTAAAGTTCGCAAATTCAACAAGTGTTGCATACGCTGAATCCTATCAGCCTGGAAAAAATCCAAACTCATGCTTTGTTTGGCTCAACCCAGTTCAAAATGACGGACGCCCTGGCAGAGATAATTTTGCAAATTCCGAGTTGGG
Organism: Hyphomicrobium sp.; assembly: GCA_046074825.1. Taxonomy (GTDB): domain Bacteria; phylum Pseudomonadota; class Alphaproteobacteria; order Rhizobiales; family Hyphomicrobiaceae; genus JAGVSR01. The sequence continues at coordinate 2,424 of JBJTOZ010000171.1, read as the reverse complement.
GTCGTGGGCGTATACCATCTATATTCATGAAACTGGCCACGCGCTTGGACTTAATCATGCAGGTCCTTATGATCGTGGAAACCCCACGTATGAGAAAAATGCCTTATACTTCCAAGATTCACCACAATACTCCGTGATGTCCTACTTTGAACCTGAAAAAACAGGGGCAAACTGGCTTGCTAGTGACGGCTACATCTACTCTCCTCAAACCCCTATGTTAAACGACATCAAGGGCATTCAAAAAATGTACGGGGCGGATTTAAAAACGCGCCTCGACGACACGACCTATGGATACAACGCAACCACAAAAGCGACAGTCTATAATTTTTCTCTCAATCCCCATCCCGTTCTCTCCATTTATGATGCGGGAGGCAATGACACGCTCGACAACAGCCAATCGCCCTATGCGTGCACCCTGAACCTCAATCCTGGTGCTTATTCAAGCACGGATAAGATGCGTTTCAATATAGCGATTGCCGCCAACACAAAGATTGAAAATGCGGTGGGAGGATTAGGCAACGATACGCTTATTGGCAACACGCTTGCTAATCAGCTCAAGGGCTCAGAAGGAAACGACACTCTTCTCGGCGGCGGCGGAGCAGATACTTTGATTGGGGGAGAAGGATCCGATCTTCTCACAGGTGGCGTAGGAGCTGATACCTTTAGGTTTAGAGCTTTTTCCGAAAGTGCCTCAGGAAATTTTGATACGATCTCTGATTTTTCCTCCGCGCAGAAAGATAAAATTGACTTGAGGACCTTAGATGCGAACTCTCTTGTAGAGGGAAAACAAGCCTTTGCGTTTATTGGCAAGCAATCCTTTAGTGGAGAAGCAGGAGAAGTCCGCTACGCAAACGGTCGCCTTCAAGCCGATTGCAATGGAGACAAAAACCCAGATTTTGAAATCATGCTCCAAAAGGTCATGGCCTTGAGCGTGGCAGATTTTCTGCTGTAAGATCTGAAGTCCTTTGTTCCAGAGACGGGTACCCATGTCTATGAACCGGCGCAAGAGCAAGACCTTTGACCACGTTGCTTCATCTTTCTCAAGAAACTCTTGACCCTGCCTGTCCTGTCATCGCATGCGCTTTTCTTCTAGCGAGCCCCCCCTCGTTTCTCTTTCACACTTTGTCTTTCATTCTTAAGAAATCCTAAGTGGGGATTTCAAAAGGGGACAGGCGCGCTTGCTCATCCACGGACTGTGTTAAAAAACACTTTCAGCGTGTGTTAGAAAGGAAAAAAAAGACACCTATCAGACCTGTCAACACCGCAGATCACCCTTTGATCCGAGCACCATTTCTCACATCACAAAGTTTCAATCATTCTAGGCGAGCGAAAGAACAAAACGTTTTAAGACCAAAGAGGATTGAGTGGAATGTCCATGATCTCTTTTTAGCATACTCCTCAAGGAAGTTTTAACCGTATTTGTTGGTCTTTTCTTGATGACTTCATGGTAAATATAGTGAGAAAATTTCCCAAAGTGACCTGGTTGACGTAAGCCTTTTTCAACAAAGTCCATGGCGGGATTTTGCACTCTTGTGTTGTGTGTCTGTCCCTCGATACGCAAACCTACGCACGTGGAGAAAATGCCAAAGCCTTGGTGGTCAGACAGTGCAATCTTTGCGCAATTGAATTCCAAAAAGTCCTGGTCTGGCTTATCGATCTCCTATGCCTTCCCGACCTCTTCCATAGGCCTTTCAGGCTCAGAAAAAAATGGGTTCTCTTCGTTTAGTGCACCTCAAAAAAATATCGCCACAGAGATCGTACAATTATGGGATGATCTGATTAATCCTCGTTTGGTATCCGTGGGAGCAGATCCGCGCGCTCAAATAAAATTCGCAAACTCCTCTGCAATTGATTTCGCGCAAACCTACCTCCCCAGTGCAAAATCCCAACCTGGTTGTGTGTGGCTGAACCCCTTTAAAAATAACGGGAACGCATGGACGAACAATCTCGCAAACCCCACATACGGTGAGTGGGGCTACTATATCTACATTCATGAGTTTGGCCACGCGCTTGGTCTTAATCATGCAGGAGCCTATGACCGTGGATCCCCCACGTATGAAAATACCGCCAATTTTTTTCAGGACACCCAGCAATACACCGTGATGTCTTATTTTAGTGCTGAAAATTCTGATGGCAGTTGGCTCGCTAGCGATGGGCTCGTCTACTCTCCGCAAACGCCCATGCTGTACGACATTATGAGCATCCAGAGGATGTATGGTGCGGATTTAAAAACACGCGCCGGCGACACAATCTATGGCTATAACGCGAATGCAGGACAGAACGTCTATAATTTTGAAATCAATCAACACCCCGTACTGTGTATTTACGATGCGGGTGGGAAAGATACACTCGATAACAGTAATTCTCCTCACGCCTGCAGCTTGAACCTCAATCCTGGATCGTTTTCAAATACGGACATGATGA
>JBJTOZ010000170.1:0-4908 GCA_046074825.1 Hyphomicrobium sp. | reverse complement strand
ACTAAATTAATCGCCTCAGTTGCTCCACGAGTAAAAATGATTTCATTTTTACTGTTAGCTCCAATAAATTTTGCAACCTTGGAACGTGCTTCTTCATAAGCATCTGTTGCACGCGCAGCCATCTCATGAGCTGCTCTATGAATATTAGAATTTTCGTGTTCATAGAAATATTTAAGACGCTCAATGACAGCACTTGGTTTTTGGGTTGTGGCTGCGTTATCAAACCAAATTAAAGGCCGCCCGTTTACCGTCTCTTGTAATATAGGAAAGTCTTTTCTTACCGAAACAACATTAAAGGGGGGATGTGAGGTAGAAAAATCGCGAGAATCAAACATCTTCTCCTGAGATTCTGCAGAGAGAGCCGACGAAGTTTGAGGAAGAAAATATAAATTCTCGAATTTATTTGTTTCTTTAAGATCCTTTTGCTTGAAAGTTTCCAGGCCGGAAAGAAATTTTCTGTGATCTTGAGCTTCAAATAGAGGGACTACATTATTTGCATTACTTATTCTCAAGGAGGCAGGAACCGAAATTCCAAAGTGATGAGGATCATTTTTTAACTCATCAGAATCAAGCTTGTTACGGTGATTATTAAATTCTGCTTCTTCTTTTTTTAAAGACTCAAGAATGTGAGAAAGACTTGCAAGTTGGGAATCACTTTTAATACCTCCTGATAAGCCAACAGGAACTTCACGCACCAAATCTTGGGAAGAGCCAATGATTTCATCCAATGTCACGAAGTTCGTCTCATCCACGATCTGCCCCCCAGCTTTTAAATCGTTGGTATCGAGATGAAGAACGTCTTCAATCAAAACATTCTTTTGACCTTCAGGCGCATTGAAAGGCAAGGAAGGAATTTTTGATTGGTCGATTCCCTGGGAAGAGAGATTCGCCTTTAAGGGTTCTAAAGCAATGTGTTGAACATCTTGAGAATTAGCCAAACTTAGCAAGGCATGGGGTTCTGTATTGTTATTTAATCGAGTTGCAGCAGAAAGAAATGTTTCTTGGGTAGGTGGCGATGGGGACCCTTGCTGCCCCAAAAGGCTCTGAGGCGAAAATCCCATCCCAGTATTTGTGGGTTGGAGCCCCATAGGAAAAGATTGGTTAGGTAACGCAGAAAATAATTCATTAGCTAACCGCGTAAGAAGTACTGGATCTGGCAAACCAGAACTTTTCAAATTCTGCGTTTCTCTTTTGCCTTCAGCAGCGGAGGCCAATGTATCAAGATCAGTCGGACCGCTAAAAGGATCAACTATAGACATGATACTTGCCAACTTCGACCTTTTCCAAAACTGCTAAAGAGTCTTCTGTCAAAACAGCGAGAGAGCAATAGAGTGAAACGAGATAAGAAGCTATTGCCTGATCGTTTATACCCATAAAGCGAACAGAGAGACCCTTTGATAATTCTCCAGGGAGGCCTGGCTGAAACAATCCCACAACTCCTTGCTTTGCTTCTCCAGTTCTGATGAGAAAAATATTTGTTTTTCCGTCTTTGACTTCTATTTTGTCTGTTGGAATAAGAGGAATTCCGCGCCAGGTCAGGAATGGGGAACCATAAAGTGTAATGGTGGGAGGAGGAACACCACGACGTGTGCATTCCCGACCAAAAGCTGCGATTGCAGCAGGATGAGCCAAATAAAAGGCTGGCTCTTTCCAAACCTTAGTAATGAGTTCATCTAGGTCATCAGGCGTTGGTGCTCCACTTCGGGTTTGAATTTTTTGACTGGCCGCCACATTAGAAAGCAAGCCATATTCCTTATTATTTATAAGTTCGCTTTCCTGGCGTTCCTTTACAGTTTCTATAACAAGACGTAGCTGTTCTTTAATTTGATTATGCGGAACACTATAGAGATCCGAAACACGCGTATGAATATCAACGACAGATTGGACGGCACTCAAGAGATACTCTCGAGGATTTTCGACATAGTCTACAAATGTTTGAGAGAGCACTTTTTCATCACGACCTGAACAGGATACTTCAATGCTGTTGGCATCTTTGACCTTGTTAACACGATAGATACCCGCTTCCACTGGAACCCAATTTAAAAAGTGCACCAACCAACGAGGCGTGATGCTGGCCATCTGCGGAACAGTTTTCGTGGCATTCGCAAGCTGTCTTGCTGCAATGTCTCCCAATGCAGTTTGGGTTTCGGCTACCATAGTTCTCCCTACTTTCTCATCTGAATAAATTTAATAAACTGAAAGTATGATGATAAAAATGGGAGCAGAGGTAAACGCCGTTATATTAGAATTAAATACCAAGGCCTGAGACAAAAGATTGAGATGTCGCCTGCGCTTGCACTATATGACTGTTTGGTGGAACGCTCTGTGTTAACCAAACATTGCCTCCAATTACAGATCCTTTACCAATTGTAACTCGTCCTAGTATTGTAGCGCCTGCGTAAATAACAACATCATCCTCGATGATAGGATGACGTGGCTGTCCTTTTATCAAAGCTCCATTGTCATCAATAGAAAAGCTTTTAGCGCCAAGCGTGACAGCTTGATAAAGACGCACACGGTTCCCAATGATTGTCGTTTCCCCAATGACCACACCTGTACCGTGATCTATAAAAAAGCTTCTACCAATTTTAGCACCAGGATGTATGTCAATGCCTGTAATCGAATGCGCAATCTCTGATATTATCCGAGCAACAATGGGTACTCCTAATTGATAAAGGGAGTGTGCCACCCGATGATAAAAAACAGCTTTTATGCCTGGGTAACTTAAAAGTATCTCCTCAATGCTTTGAGCAGAAGGATCGCCATCGTAAGCAGCACGCGCATCAAGCAAGATATGTTCTCTTATCTCGGGCAACCCATCTGCAAATTCGCAGAGTATTTTAGGAATGACTTTTTGAATTTCACTGAAATCTTTTTCCTCAGAGGAATAAGAAAATCGCAATTCCTGCGACAACAGGCCCTTGAGCTGCCGAATAGCAGTATTTAAGGTGCTTCCCACAAAGTAATCAATTCCTTCATCTGTTCCATCCTGTCCTCCGCCATGACGAGGAAAAAGGGCAGCAAAAAGATCTTTTAAAACACGAGAGGTGATTTCAGGGTTTGGCAGATCTCTTGAATACTGGGATTTTTGGGTAATGCTTCTGGCACGCACGCGAGACAACCGCAAAGCTTCAACTGTCTTTGCTAGCGAAAAATTTATGTCTTCTGCAGATTGTGGTTGGGTTTTATGGAGCTGAATATGCATAGTATGATCACATGAGAACTAACTTTTTCTTGAGCGCGTAGGCTCAATTAATAAATAGAAGACACACTCTTTTGTTCCATTGTTTGAAAGAACGTAGGGCTGGGCAGCACTAAAATAAATAGCATCACCCTCAGAAAGAAGAATAGCCTCTTTGTCGCCAATTGTAATTTCCAACTTTCCCTGAGAGACGAGAAGTCGAATTGGACTTAAGGTGCGTGACCCATCGATTTTTTGAACATGCCCTGAAGAGATTTTAATTTCTTTAAAAATGTCATCGCTGTGATCGTCTTGCCTTGAAATAAGCCGCGACTGAAAATTACCTGAATTTGATGACTGTACACGAGCCTCGTTTTTTCTCTCAACCTGATAGCAAGGAACCTCAAGGCTCGCTACGAAATGGGAAACAGAAACACCCACTGCGTTCGCAATTTTGAAAAGAAGGGTTACAGTGGGAATACTTTTGCCATTTTCAATCTGACCAAGCATGGCCCGACTAACACCTGAAAGTCGAGCCAAATTGTCTAGTGAAAGGTTTTTGAGATTTCGAATTTCTCGTAAATTCTCCCCAACGACTTTTCCAGCTTGAGCTGCGGGATCAAGTTTTTTTGGTTTGTTTTGGATTGAAGTTCGATTGCGGGGAGGTGGCATTAAATAAGGAACCAGAATTTCTGTCATATAAAGAGTTTAACTTTTAATATGACGGCACCGAACGAAGAAATTCTGCTGATGATATTCTCATCTCTGCTAAGCTTATTACTATTATTAAAGAAATATGACTAACACAACAATACGCACTCAATTCAAAGGCTATTTCTGAAGAGCTTTTACAATACAATCACACAATCTGAGAGAAGCTCACGTGATTAAAAACAGCATTTGATGTTTCTAACTCTGAGATTTATGAGCGCATAATAAATAAAAAAGGAGGAACTTTTAGCTCCCCCTTTTTTGATGTAAAAGAAGATAAAATATTGAGAGGTGTTTGGCTTAAAAAATACAGATAAATAAAGTTTACAAAGAGAAGCTAGCACTTTACATTTCTAAGAAATTCAAAGCTGCACTTATTTTTTCTTGCCACAATTCCATTCCTTGGGTGGGCGATAGCCGAGGCCTGGGAAACCCCAAACACTCCGCACCCAAGAAATTTCCTTCAACATATCAGGGGCGAAAGTCATTCCACTTGGACATCCTTGGTAAGCACTTTTCTTGTCCTTTGACTCTTTGGAGTGAGCAGCTAGAGGAACGAGAAGTGCCATGAGCGCAAGGGTCATAAGCTTGCGATTTTTCAACATGAGAGAGATCCTTTTGCGTTATCAGAGAAAATAAAACTCTAATCGACAGTTGTTAAAATTTGATCACAGCACCAGTCATAATGATATCCATGGGTTCAATTTTAGTCCCCTTTTCGCCTGCACTAGTCCCATCCTTACTGGTGAACACCTCAGCTTCAGCTCTTCTCCAAGCTACGTAGAGATCGATTGATGCTTTTTCGATGTTCTGGTTAAAGCCGAGACCCCAGACATTCACCTCAGAACCTGAACCTTTAGCACAAGTAGGGTCCGTCGCCTTGCCGCAACCAGTAAATACATTGAAATTCCTTGGTGTCCCAGTACGAGTAAATCCGTTTCCAGAAAGTATGGCTCCCGTGTCATAATTCTCGTACTCTCCATAGAATGTTGATCTACCCAGATCAAAAAATTTAC
>JBJTOZ010000169.1:0-7089 GCA_046074825.1 Hyphomicrobium sp. | reverse complement strand
CATAAATTGTGCGCTCCTGTTACAGCAAGCAAAAGGCTGCAGATACTTGAAAAAGACGGCTGGGTTCAAATAGCTAACGACCCTACAAGCCACTTGAGAAAACTAGTACGCCTTACATCCAAATCACAAAATGCAATTGTGACTGCATCTCGAAAGCTCAAATCTAAAGTCACTAAATTGCTTTAGATAATGTTTTATAGAACTATTTTTCTTAAGTTTTTCTGTCCCTGTGGCTCACGATACGGTGGGTAAATTAACTATAATTCCTATTTCTCCCATTCTTTTGTTTTTAAGCAGTGAATTGTACAGTACAAATTCTCCTCTATAAATTGAGGCGATGCTTAAAAAAAGCTCTGTACCATTGAATTCTGAGCAGACATTCAACTTACAAAAAGTAAGAAATAACACTACTTTGTGGGATGAATTAATCGTTGTCGTTCGCGCTACTTCGTTTTTCTAGAAATTTAGTTTTGTGATTTTGAAGAGGAAAGAGATGAATTTTGAAGGAACACTTTTTTATCTGAGGAGCATTATTTTAATATTACTAACATTTTTTCTCACAAGTTGTGGTGAAAACAGAAAGATTGGTGAGCCTGCTGATGCGATTTATTTCGGAGGCGAAATTGTTACCCTTGAGAATGCAAAACCTACAGCAGAAGCTATTGCAATTAAGGATGGTAAAATTCTTGCTCTCGGAGAATATAAGTACATTGAGAGCATGCACAAAGGAGAGTCAACTCGTTTGGTTCACCTTGGAGGAAAAACACTTCTTCCAGGTTTTATTGATGCGCATTCTCATTACATTAACTCTTTACTTGTGGCTAATCAGGTCAACCTTTATCCACCCCCATCAGGGCCAGGAAAGGACGTTGAAACCATTATTGCAAGACTGAAGAAATTTGCCCAAAGCAGAAAACTTTCAAAAGGAAAGATGATTATTGGCTATGGGTATGATGATACTGTCATGCCAAATGGACGTCTTTTAAATCGTGATGATTTAGATAAAGCCTTTCCCAACAATCCAGTCCGTGTTGATCATATTTCAATGCATGGCACTGTAATGAACAGCCTTGCTCTCAAAAAATATGGAATTTCTTCCAATACAGTGACACCCGCTGGCGGAGTTATTGTTCGAAAACCTGGAACCAACGAGCCTTATGGTTTGATAATGGAGACAGCTTTTCTTCCCGTAATTGAAAAAGTAGATCCTGTAACACCAATTCAGGAAACGATATGGTCAAAAGCTGGCCAGCTTCTTTATGCGCAAGCAGGGATTACGACAGCACATGAAGGGGCCACGCATCTGGATCAGTTGCAAACTCTAAAAAGGGTGTCTGACACTGGCGTTAATATGATCGATATCATTGCTTATCCATTTATAACGGATCTTGATGCAATTTTGAAAAACTATCCAGCATCCGATTGGGGAAAATATAAGAACCGACTTAAAATTGGTGGTGTTAAAATCACGATAGATGGCTCTCCCCAAGGTAAAACGGCTTATTTTACCAAACCCTATCTGACAGGTGGACCTAATGGAGAAAAAGATTGGGTTGGGCAACCCTCTTTTCCTCAAGATACAGTCAACGCAATGGTAAAAAAAGTTTATGATCTCGGTGTCCCACTGAATATCCATGCGAATGGTGATGCCGCTATAGATCTCTTCCTTAAGGCTCACGAATTTGCAGCTTCTGATAATCTGTCAAAGGAACGTAATGTAACCCTTATTCATGGACAATTTACTCGTAAGGATCAAATTCCAAAGTATGTAGAATATAAAATTCGCCCATCCTTTTATACCTTACATACATATTATTTTGCAGAAGCACATAAAGCAAATCGTGGCTTAGAGCAGACGCAATATATAAGCCCAATGAGAGATGCGATAGATTCAGGGCTTCATCCGACAAATCATACAGATTTTGTCGTAGCTCCTCTTGACCAAATGTTTATGCTCTGGACTGCAGTTAACAGAATATCGCGAGGTGGAACTGAAATAGGCAGTAATCAGCGAGTAACGCCCTTGGAGGGATTAAAGGCTATGACTCTTTGGGCTGCGGAGCAGTATGGTGAAGAGAATTTAAAAGGATCACTTGCTCAGGGGAAGTTAGCAGATATCGTTATTCTAGATAAAAACCCGCTCAAAGTAGATATGATGGAAATAAAAAATATAAAAATTATGGAAACTATTAAAGAGGGTAAGACCATTTTCAGTAGATCTGAAAAAAGATAATTTTTCTTAGAAGGTCTTTCTTTTTTTCTTTGTCATACAATTCCAATATCAAAAGGGGGAGGTTCTGCATCTCAAGAAAGATACCCTTCGAACAATTTCTAATTAAAAAATCGTGCTGGAATTCTTGTTCCTGTGTTGGTACTTCTTAAATCGTATCAAATGATAAAAATTGAGCATCAGGCAACAGGATACTCTTTATATGCCTTGACGAGATCACGCACATCTTCAAAAGTTTATGCATATAAGACCTTTGAAGATATCATTTGAAGCCCAAGCCATTGACTGCTATTCCCCATAAGAAATCTATCTATAGTTTTTAAATGCAGCGCTGCAATAGGTTTCTTTAAATGATTTATATGGCGTAAAGGTGCTAATTCATCTTTTTTAAGAATGACATGGAGTGACCAACCTGAACTTTTATAAGTTGGCCAATTTTCAGAATACCTAAAGATAAAAACAAAACTTAATTTTATTTGCTGTGTATGGAAATTTTATCAGAAAAAAAATCAAATGAAAGAGAGAGCGGGCTCAAGATTGGAGCTTGGGTATGCGGTATCGATGTTGTTCTTATTGGCTTTGCAGCAGTTGCCTCTAATTCTCTGGCAATTCTAAGTGACTTCTTAAAAGAAATTACAGATTTCAGTTCGATGATTGCTGCCTTTATAACGCTGCGGGTTGCCAGTCGTCCTCCTACTGAACGATTTTCTTATGGAATAGGTAAACTAGAAAATCTTGTTAGTTTACTTATTGCTGGGGCAATGACGATTAGCGCTATTTCAGTTATCTTCCATGCTTTAAAGCATTTCAAAAATCCTGAGCCTCTATCAGGTGCTCTGCTTGGAATTCTTATATTTTCTGGGTATGCGGTTGTAGGATTTTTTATCTATTTTAGAAACAAAAGAATCTTAAAGAAAACTTTCTCACCTATCATTTCTGCGCAAGCCAATCTTTGGATCTCAAAAGCTATTTACGATGTTATTATGGCGGTTTCGTTGTCAATCGCTATGAACTATGCGCATTTTAATTGGGCTCTTTATATTGATCCAATCGCTTCTCTCGTAGGTGCAGGTATTTTGTTTTATAGTGCTGCAGCCATCTTGTCCCATTCGGTGGGGGACCTTCTTGATGCCACTTTGGAAGAAACTTTGCAGATCCAAATATTAAAAGAGTTGGTTCAGTACTTTGATGATTATGAACACCTTTACGGTATAAAGGCTCGTCGCTCTGGATCGCGTATATTTGTGGAAATATCTTTAAGTTTTGAGCCCCATCTTTTAATGAAAGATGTTCAAATGCGAATTAATAAAATTCAAGGATCAATAAAAAAAGCACTTCCTGACGCCGAGGTTTCGATCAATTTATCGAACAACCCCCTTGTAGAGTGAAGATCTAAAAACCTTTTTGATCAGACAAAACTACCCTTTAGTTCTTTTGAAGAAAGCTCTTGCTTTCTTTCTTTAGGATTGAAAATTAAAAAGGTCCAAATGATGAACCCTGATTATATTTATATATGCTGATTTGAAGAATTTATGATGCATTACGTTAATGTCTCGTAACTTGAAAATCATTTGGGCCCCTGCGACGCCCTCTTTCTTTGTTTCATTTTAGCACAGAACTTTTTATCATTACTTATCGCAAGTCATCATTGATACTGAGAATTGCTTATGATCCATATCTTAAACATTACCATGTCATAAGTCGTTGAGGTTTTTCATGTAATAAAACTTGTTTTGTATTGCACCTTATGGTACGAGGCCTCATCTTAAATTTGAATTTCGGGGATTTGTCAGTGCAGGGCATTCAACAAGTTTTTGTATCCTGGTTTTTATTCAATGCTTCTTTGTTTGGATTATTTTGTAGCGATCAAACATTAAGCCTACTGCATAAAAGCAAGGAAACTAGACAGGGAAAGAACGTTTATAGGGATGATAATTGGTTTGCCTAAGGCATGGTGAGGAGAATTTCTCAAACATTGCTGTATTCCAGATAACTCTAGAGTCTAGCAACATGATGTTGCAGTTTTTTGATTGCTATCCTGTGCGAAGGGGATGTTTGTACCGCATCCTGCATAGATCCCGTAATGGGTTTTAAAATCTCCAAAAAATTCGAAATATGATGCAAAACGTGTTTCGCAAAGCATATGCCAGGTATTTCCACAAACTGGAAATATTTTACCCTTTTCAATTAAATGATGATTGTCTAATTCAAAAACATGAGGGTGCTCGGGAATGCCACCTTTATAAATGACGGCTTGTCCATAATCTTCGCAATGCGTTTCTAATTTTTCGATTTTGAAGAGACGATAGGTTGCTGAAAAAAACTGTATCGATCCTAGTTTTTCTTTCAATGTATTATTAGTGATTTCCAAGGGCCGACTAGTGACCAGTCGAGGATCTTTAAAGCCTGTATCTTTTGCAATCCTAAGAAAGTCATTCCAATACAGAGCTCCTCCGAGACACTCGCCATAGAGTTCAGGATCATTTCTGAGATCCTCCGTAACTCTGCGATCGCTGTAAACATCGGAGAAATAAAACTCTCCACCCGATTTAAGAAGATGAAAAACACCTTTTAAGACCGCTGGTTTATCAATTGCTAGGTTCACAACACAGTTTGAGGTTATAACATCAAAGCTGTTTTCTTTTAAGCCTTCAATTTCTTGCAGTCTCTCAATATAGCCCTGTTTAAATTCAACATTTGGTTCTTCAAACCCGAATTTTTTTGTATGCCAACTTATATAGGATCGAGCAGTCTCAAGCTGTTCCTCCGTCATGTCGATACCGATAACTTTGCCGAGAGGTCCAGCTAATTGTGAGAGAATATAAACATCATGCCCTGATCCTGCACCAAGGTCTAAAAGACGCCGACCTTGAAGGAGCGCAGGAGCAACAACCCCACAGCCATAATATTTTGCTTTAACTTCGGGATGAATTTTTTCGACGAGGGGGAGAATATGGGGCGGTAGACTGCCAGGAGTACAACATGCTGTTGTTTTAAGGTCGGAATTATTTTTTAGAACTTTGCCGTAATACTCTTTTACAATTTCATGGACCACAGATTACTCCTTCAAGTCTCTATAATTTTACTATACAACAAGGAAGCATAAAATAGCATTCTACCTGTCACTAAAAAAGTTTTATATTAAAATATATAGAGCTCGCTGAAGTCAGGTTATGCATGTGAATGGAGTATGTTCAAACATAATTCTTACGCAACAAATCTGCAGCAGTTTCATCGAGAAGATCAGCACGTCGAATTTCTTCAAACATGGCTAAGAAGTCATCGACCCTCAAACGTTTTTTGTCTTTGCCTTTAAAGTCATGAGCGATTTTACCTCGATGCAACATAATGACACGATCTCCATAGGTGACTGCCTGTTGCATAGAGTGTGTAACCATAAATGTTGTGAGTTTATTTTGGGTCACGACTCTATCTGTAATTTTGATGACTTGATCTGCGCTCTTGGGGTCTAATGCTGCGGTGTGTTCATCAAGCAGAAGGAGCTGAGGTCTAAGATAAGTTGCCATAATAAGAGTTAAAGCCTGACGTTGCCCGCCAGAGAGACTTCCAATAATATTATTTAGTCTCCCTTCAAGTCCCATCCCAAGTGATTTAACTGAATTTATCATCCTGTCTCTAAAATCATTCCTTAGGGCTTTGCTTAATCCCCGTGATTGTCCACGAAGAGCAGCTAAAGAGAGATTTTCAGCGATGGTAAGATTGGGGGCAGTTCCGCTTAAAGGGTTCTGAAAAACGCGACCAACATATTTTGCTCTTTTATGTTCATCCCAATTTGTAACATCGGTATTATCAATTAATATTTGACCTTTATCCAACTTAAAAGTCCCAGCAATGGCATTGAGAAGTGTTGACTTTCCCGAACCATTGGTCCCGATTACAGTTACAAAAGATCCATGATCAACTTTTAAAGTAATTCCTTGAAGAGATCGGACTTCATTAGCTGTTCCAGCATTAAAAGTTTTTGTAACATTTCTAATATCAAGCATTATGCGCCTCCCTTTAAAGTAAAGCGCTTCAATTTTGTAAGAATGGTTGGAAAGACGAGAGATATAAAGACAAAGATTGCTGTTGTCAGTTTTAAATCATTAGGATCAAGTCCAAGTCTTAATGCAACGGCAACAAGGAGACGGAATAGAATAGCGCCTAAAATTGTTCCTACTATTAGATGTGAAAGTTGGCGGCTACCGACAAGTGCCTCTCCAATAATCACACTTGCTAAGCCCCAAACAAGCATGCCAATTCCCATCTGAACATCCACAAAACCCTGGTACTGAGCCAGTAAAGCGCCAGAAAGAGCTATTAAAGAATTAGATATGGCTAGTCCCAATATTTGCATGTTTCCGTCATTGACCCCTTGGGCGCGAACCATTTGAGAATTATCTCCTGTTGCACGCATCGCTAATCCAAGATTTGTTCCAAAGAATTTAAAAAGGGCTACAGCAAAAGTAAAAATGATAAGAAACACAAAAATAAGAACGGTCAGATCATGAAGAGGTATTAGTGTTTGGGAGATTTCAATATTTTGGAGATTGGGAAAGAGCCATGAGATTGCATTATTTGCCCACAACACTAATGTCGAGTGCCCCATCAAAGGAATATTGCTTCGCCCCATAACATGTAGATTGATGGAATAGAGAGCTGTCATCATTAATATGCCAGCCAAAAGACCATTGATTTTAAAGCGCGTGTGTAAAATGCCCGTAATTGTCCCTGCTAAAGCTCCAGCTAAAAGAGCCATAATTGTGGAGGTTGCAGGATCTATACCTTGCACAATAAAAGCCGAAGCCACAGCAGCACCAAGAGTGATGCTTCCTTCTGCCGTCATGTCTGGAAAATCA
>JBJTOZ010000168.1:0-9730 GCA_046074825.1 Hyphomicrobium sp. | reverse complement strand
AAATGCGTGATCTTCGAATTCATCTCGCATAGACTGCATTCCCATGCGACCTGCAAGAGGGGCGTAAATATCGAGAGTTTCCTCTGATATCCTTTTGCGTGTTTCTGGTTTAACATGCATAAGAGTACGCATGTTATGCAGACGATCAGCAAGCTTAACGAGCAGAACGCGGATATCTGTAGAAATAGCGATAAGAAGTTTACGAAAATTTTCTGCTTGCTCGGCCTTTTTCGAAACTAAATCGAGGCGCCTTATTTTGGTGAGCCCATCAACCAATGAGCCAATTTCGGCACCAAATAATTGATCAATTTCCGATTTTGTAGCGTCTGTATCTTCAATGACATCGTGCAAAAGAGCGGTTGCAACAGTCGCATCGTCAAGTTTTAAGTCTGTGACTATAGCTGCAACTTCCAGAGGGTGCGAAAAGTATGGATCTCCGGAGGCCCGCTTTTGGTTGCCGTGGGCCTTCATTGCATAGACATAGGCGCGATTAAGAAGCGCTTCATTTGCTGTTGGATCGTATTTTTGAACTCTCTCTACGAGCTCGTACTGCCGCATCATGGCCTATATGTCCTCGGGGCCTAACCCGAATTGACGAGAGCCCTTTCTCAATGTGTTCCGGTGCCTCGCTACTTTATTTTGGCTGGGCTGCCTCGTTCCTCAGTTCAAAAATTTAAGGAGTTAATCAAATTCTAAAAGAAACGCTCCAGGTCCTTTAAAAGGCTTATCTCCCTCTTTCGCGAGGATTTGTAGGTCCAGTTCCAACCGAGGAAGGTTCAGTAGGTGTCATACTCTCCAAACCGCGCAACAGTTGTTCTTCTGTCAGAACGTCCACTTGGGTATCGGAATTGGGATCGTCACGACCAAGAATGGGCGCTCGTCTTTCAATTGCAAGTACGGGTGCGGCTCCTGCTTCGGGTTCATCCACCTCAACATTCTTTTGAATGGAATGGATCAGACTCTCACGCATGTCATCAGGGGGAATAGCACGTTCGGCAATTTCTCGAAGTGCTACCACTGGATTTTTATCGTCCTCACGATTAATAGCAACGGGACTTCCGTTGGCAATGGCTCGAGCACGGTGAGCAGCTAAAAGAACGAGTTCAAAGCGATTTGTAACTTTATCTACACAATCTTCAACAGTCACACGAGCCATAAGTTTTCTACCTTAAGTGAGAATGCAAAATTTAAAAAGTCGTTAAACACACGTTACTGCTATTGACCATAATATTGAAAAATATGGGAAAGTATAATATTAAGGATGCTTCAATTGAATAATAAATGTATCACCATTGTTAACGAGAAATTTCTCCAAATGCAACTCATTTGGTATCCCTTAGATTAAGGAATACATCAAAATCATGAAAAGTATTTGAAAATTGCGGTATTTCGAATGACTTTGCGCTACTAGCATTTAAATATTCTTCAGAATAAAATTTTAAGCATTGAATATCACTTTTTTAATTTATTCCCTTTTATCTCCTCAAATATATCCTTCAATTTACAAATAAAAATTTATTAAAAAATTTCGTACTTCAGCTATTCCTATTTCGTTATTTTCTATTCCATTCATCAACAGGATTTAAATTTTTATTGAGCTTTTTAAAAGACCATTCGCATCAAAGGTTTTCGATGCATTTATATTCAAACGAACGTGTAGCCTTGTTTATTGATGGGGCCAATCTCTATGCAACATCAAAAGCTCTTGGCTTTGATATTGACTATCGCAGATTGCTCTCATTTTTCAGAAACAAATGTAATCTTATTAGGGCCCACTATTATACGGCTCTCGTAGAAGAACATGAGTACTCCTCCATACGACCTCTGATTGATTGGCTTGATTATAATGGCTACTGTATTATTACCAAGCTCACCAAAGAGGTAACGGATGTGAGTGGGCGACGCAAAGTCAAAGGGAACATAGATATTGACCTAACAGTAGATGCGATGCGCTTATGTGATAGTCTTGACCACTTATTTATTTTTTCTGGTGATGGAGACTTTCGTCCTCTTATTTGTGCCCTTCAACAAAAAGGAAAAAGAGTGAGCGTTGTCTCCACTCTCCAAACACAACAACCGATGATAGCAGATGAGTTGCGTCGCCAAGCAGATCAGTTTATTGATTTATCTGACCTAGAGATTGCTTTAGGTCGCGAGGCAGATGGACGTGGAACTCTGCGGGACAATAATGCTTCTCTCCCTACACGAAGCATTAGCTCGTATAAAGCGTCCAATCTCTCGACTAACTTTGAAGAAACAACAAATCTTTCTGAAGAAAACCACTAAAGTTTTAACTCCACTCCCCTCACTCTGGATATGTGCTCAAAAAATCCAGTCTACATCATGCCACAGTTTGCCATTCCTCCAGAAGCACCTCAAAACTGTCCTTTATGTCCGAGGCTTATGGCTTTTCGAAACTCAAATAGAATTTCAAACCCAGACTGGTTTAACAATCCTGTCCCATCTTTTGGCCCTACCAGTGCTCGTCTTATCATTGTTGGATTAGCACCTGGTCTTAAGGGGGCAAATCGAACAGGACGTCCTTTCACCGGAGATTATGCAGGAGAGCTCCTTTATGCCACTCTTCTTAAATCTGGTTTTGCCCAAGGTTGTTATGGCGCTTCAGTTGATGATACTTTAAAACTAAAAAACTGTATCATATCAAATGCCGTACGCTGCGTTCCGCCTGAAAACAAACCAACTCCAAAAGAAATTAAAACCTGTCGTCCTTTTTTAAGAGAAAGACTTGAAAATCTCAAAAAATTAAAGGCAATATTAGCTTTGGGCCGCATTGCTCATGAACAGACATTGGCCGCTTTAAATCTCAAGCTTGTTCATTTTAAATTTGCCCACGGGGCTCGCCACGCTCTTACAGAAGATCTTACACTTTTCGATAGTTATCATTGTTCAAGATACAATACAAACACAGGGAGATTAACCCCTCTAATGTTTGAGAAGATTCTTGAAGAAATTCGTTTATATCTTAAAAAAGAAGAGTAGTTATCAGCAAAGTTTTGGAATTGTACCTCTTGTTAGGACTTGTCACACATCAAAGAACAAGCATAAATTTATTTATATCACGTCTATTTTAAAGGAAATACGCCCATGAAAAGGCGAACGACGATAGAACCTGTACGAGATTTTGGAATTGCTCTTGAGAAAGTGGCACACGTCATTGTCAAAGCAAGAGAATATGGCGCCAAAGTTGGGGCATGGAATGATACTCCCGAAGAGGGGGACGCGGACGAAGATCCAGCCGCAATCCTTGAAGATTTTGCAGACGATCCAACGGGGGAAGAATTAGCTAGTTTTGTCTCCTCGCTCAATGAAGATGAACAAGCCGCTCTTGTCGCGCTCGTTTGGGTCGGGCGTGGAACCTATGAAGCTGAAGAGTTTTCGGAAGCCGTCGACACAGCGCGTCTTGAAAAAATTAATAGCACATCAAAGTATTTGCTTGGATTGCCGCTGCTAGCTGACTATCTGGAAGAGGGTTTGGAAAAGCTTGGACACTCTCCTGAGGACATTGTTGGAGACGTTCTCTAAACTCCCCTTTTAGTTGCTCTCTTCCATGAATGTATAAAGTACTCCCAAGATATCTGAGGCATGACTATCAGGGGGGTGCACAGGGTAAAAAGTGTGAAGGATCTTACCATCTCTGCAGACAAGCGTCAGACGCTTGAGAAAAGTAATTCCATCCGTTGTAAATGATGGAAGATCGAGTGCTTTTGAAAAGAGAAAATTGTTATCGCTTAAAAGTGGAAAATCTAATCCCAAACGTTCGGACAATTCCATCTGCCACGTTGTGTGCTGCGTACTCATTCCAAACAACGCAATCCCCCTTTTTTTGTACTCTAAGGTTTGATCACGAAACCCTTCCGCCTCAGCTGTAGAGCCATGAGCACCTGGAATATCATCCCACCCTTTAGGGTTTGAAAATCCTGATCGTCCTGTCCAAGGATAAACAAAAACAACCGAAAATCCTTCCATATTCTTTAAAGAAATACTGTTTCCAGAAGTGGAAGGTAAAGGAATATTGGGAAGCAGAATTCCGGACCTTAAATGATCTGCAGCACCGTCTGCTGGAGGGGGAGGATAGGGCCACACTGACGTTAGCCTTTTTCACGCATTAGCCGAGCTTTTTGAAGTTGCCAATCTCTTTTGGCTGCCGTCTGTCTTTTGTCGGTCAGTTTTTTCCCCTCAGCGAGCGCAATTTTCAACTTCGCTAATCCTTTAGCATTAAAATAAAGCTCCAGAGGAACAATTGTCATGCCTTTACGCTCAATGGCAATTAGGAGCTTTGACATTTCTGATTTGTTCAGCAATAGGCGTCTTTTTCGACGCGGCTCATGCTGGAAGAAGCGTCCTGCTCCTTTGTATTCTGGTATATACCCATTTATTAAATAGAGACCTCCGTCTTCAAATGTTGCATAACTTTCAGCAATGGTCGCTTGACCCTGACGCAATGACTTTACTTCAGTTCCCGTTAAAATAATTCCTGCTTCCCAAGTTTCCTTAATAAAGTAATCATGACGAGCTTTACGATTTTCCGCGATGATCTTCTGTTTCTCATCCTTGGTGGCAACCATAGGAGTGTGCCTTACTTATTTTTCTAGATGATTTCACTATTCAGCAGCGGCAGATTTAAGCAACCCAGATTTAACAAGTGCTTCATCGACCACTTTACGCGAATTCTCAGAAAGTGGTACGAGAGGAAGTCGCATGTCAGCTAAGCAAAGCCCCAAACGGGAAGCCGCATATTTGACTGGGGCAGGATTGGTTTCAACAAACATTGCGTCATGGAGAGGTATCAGGCGATCTTGAAGAGAAAGAGCTGTTTTAAAGTCTCCTTTCAAGCATGCATTTTGAAAATGTGCACATAAGCGGGGAGCGATGTTGGACACAACAGAAATACACCCATGTCCTCCATGCGCCATAAACCCTAAGGCAGTAGCATCTTCTCCTGACAGCTGATTAAATTCTGGCCCTAAAGCTGCACGCTGTTGAGATACACGCGCCAAATTTGCGGTAGCATCTTTGACGCCTACTATATTTTTTAATGCCGAGAGACGCACCATAGTAGCAACTGACATATCTACAATTGAACGCGCAGGAATATTGTAAATAATAATTGGAATAGAGACAACGTCGTTCAAAGCTTTAAAGTGTTGGTAGAGGCCCTCTTGGGTTGGTTTATTGTAATAAGGCGTCACGATCAAAAGACCATTTGCACCTGCTTTTTCAGCGAATGTAGAAAGTTCAATAGCCTCTTCTGTGGAGTTGGCACCTGTGCCTGCCACAACTGGAACACGTCCACGGGCCGCTTGAATTGTAATTTCAATTACTTTTTTATGCTCTTCGAAACTTAAAGTAGGACTTTCACCCGTTGTTCCTGTTGGGACTAGTCCATGTGTCCCTTCGCTGATCTGCCAATCTACAAATTGGGCTAATCCCTCTTCATCAAGATTACCCCTTTTAAAGGGTGTGATCAGTGCAGTAAAAGACCCCTGGAACATTCTCAATCCTCATAAAGAACCTAAAAAAACTTATTAAAGCTCAATTCAAAACCTAACCATTTTGCCCTAGAAACGCTTGAGTTTAATCTTAATATTAGCAATTATTGGTCCATTGTGTTTCTCTTTGAACTTGTTCGTTTCTCCGAATCAATGTGTCTAAAATGTCAAGATGTATATTTAATTTCTTCATCTATTACTTTTATCGGTCCAAAATCTGAATTCAAAGATAAAAATAGATCCTCAATCATAGGTTCTTGTAGCCTTAAAAAATAGGAAGAGCACTTTGCAAAAGAAGTATTGGCACGGACTGAATGAGGTTTTGGCCTTCATGAACAATAAAAAGGCTTTCTATTATTTTCTCGGGCTCCTCCCCCCCTTGGTGCTGCTTGCGGGGCTTGCTGACTCTGAAACACAACATGGCTCGGAAGCATTGCTTCAAAATCGGCCATCTATACCAAGTCCCTATAACCCAGATGCATCTGAAAAGGAACACTTTGCACGCTATGACAAAGCTATAGCGAAAGTTCTTTCAGCTGAAATTTCGGCTCAAACTGCCGAGCAACTACGAAAAGCAATCGTTGCCTATAAAGCTGACGACCTTTTGAAAGGTCAAGAAGCTACTAAGGCTCTTGAGGATCCCGTCGCTTTGAAAATTGCCGACTGGTATCGATTGCGCAGCGGCTATGGATCTATCAGAGAGTATATTACCTTCCTTGAACAGAACCCAGCCTGGCCAGAGCGCTCACGCATCAAACAGCGTCTAGAGGAAGCTTTTTTTGAAAACGGGGCCACCTCTGCAGAATTGATGGCCTATTTCAAAAAAGGGATGCCTGAAAACGGAGCAGGATATGCCGCTCTCGCCGCTAGCTATCTTCAAGATGGAAAGACGGATCAAGCAAAAATATACGCAGTAAAAGTTTGGCGCGAGATGTCCCTCTCGGCGAAGTTAGAAAAAATTTTTCTGGAGCGCTTTGGAGCTCTTCTATCGCTCTCTGATCACAAAGCACGTCTGAATTGTCTGATCATTGACGAAATTAAATATCCTGCCCAAAGAGATGAACGAGCCGATGTTATCCGTCGTCTTATTCCTCTGCTCCCAAAGTCAGAGCAACAAAAAGCTGAAATTCGCCTTAATCTTTTTTTGCAGAAAGAAGGAGCGAGCAATGCCTTAGACAGTCTTTTAGCAGCCAACGAGGGCCAAGATTGGGGCCTCACCTTTCATAAAATTCAAAAACTCCGTCGCTTAAAACAAGTTGATGAGGCTGCACGATTAATGTTGTCTGTTCCCACCAAGCAAGGGGGCATTGATTGCAGTGATGGCTGGTGGATTGAGAGAAGATCACTCGCATATGCAGCGCTGAGAATTGGAAAACCTAAGCTCGCCTATGATCTTGTAAAAGATGCTGGCTCCTTATCTGTCAATCCGAAAAAGGATCAGACTTTTATGGCAGGTTGGCTTGCACTTAGGTATCTCAAAGATGGAGATAATGCCAAAATTTATTTTGAACAGATGCGTAAAGTTGCGGATGGTCCTATCAGTCGTGCAAAAGCGAACTACTGGCTCGGAAGGACTGCTGAAGTTGATAAGAATGATGATGCGGCTCGTAACTATTACAGGGAAGCTACCAGAGATTTAGACACATTTCATGGTCAACTTTCCCTTCTGAAGCTAGACCCCTCACAACAACTCTTTCGGATAACTCCTCCTTCACAACCAACGGAAGATGAGATTCAAAATTTCAATAATCTGGATGCGGTAAAGGCTACCCTTGTTGCGCATAAAGCAAAATTAGGAGACGAGATCCCGCGCGCCTTCATCACTCAGTTGCGTTTTTACTATGATAGCGAAGCACAACTTGCCATGGTCGCTCATTTGGCAGAAAAATTGGGAGACACGCAAGCTGCAGTCCGAACTGCAAAAGGAGCAATCGCTCAAAACAAGAACCTTCTTTATTATGCGTATCCTGTTCATCCTTTTCCCCGGTACACAGCCTTACGTAAACCACCAGAAACTGCCGTTCTGCTTGGTATTGCAAGACAAGAAACAGAGTTTAATACGATGACCGTATCTGGGGCGGGGGCCAAAGGTCTTCTTCAGGTAATGACAGTGACAGCGCAACATGTTTGTCGTGACTACAAGGTAAAGTGTGACATCAAAAGGCTTCTTACCGATCCTGCTTATAATGCCATGATGGCCTCAGCTTATATTGCCGATCGTATGGATAATTTTTCAGGATCCTATGTTCTAACCCTGGCTGCCTATAATGCAGGCCCTGGTCGTGCGCGCGAATGGATAAAAGAATTTGGAGATCCAAGAGATCCTTCGATTGATCCAATCGACTGGATTGAGCGCATTCCTTTTAAAGAAACTCGTGAATATGTGGCAAAAGTGCTCTCAAACATCCAAGTCTATAGGGCTCGCATGGGAGAGCCTGAAGTTGCTTTGCGATTGGAGAAGGATCTTAACCGTGCTCGTCTTGCGTCTTCCCGTAAATCCTTTTCCGAAACCCCAACGGCGACAAAGCCCACTCAAGCAACAGCTTCTGATGGCTAGACATCCGATTCTAGTAAATAGAGTTAGCCTATGAGTCTTCACCTAGCACCAAATACACTATCCCGAGAATCTGAGAGTATTTTTTTCATACAAAGAAATGGTCTACGCCTTCACGCTGCCCATTACTATCCGACGTCGTCTTTTTCCGATAGCAGCGTATCTTTTCAAAGGCCGCTCATTTGTTTGCCAGGTCTCACAAGGAATACAAAAGATTTTGATGCATTAGCGCAGACTTTATCGAGCGGACACAAACCACGCCATGTCTATGCGCTTGATTCCCGTGGTCGAGGATTATCTGAACACGATCCAGACTGGCGCAACTACAATGTGATAACAGAAATGCAGGATGTGATCGATTTTATTTTTACCTATGGCCTTGAGAAAAGTGCGATCCTTGGAACGTCTCGAGGAGGGTTGATAGCCATGTTTCTTGCTGCGGCCCAACCGAGCATCCTAGGTCCGATATTACTAAATGATATTGGTCCTATCATAGATATAGAGGGACTTTCTCGCATTGCTCTTTATGTTGGACGAACCCCACTGCCACATAGTTGGTCAGATGCTGCGAATTTGATTAAAAAAATTCATATGAAAAGTTTTCCAGCCTTACCAGAAACGGAGTGGGCTGGGATTGCAAAACAGCTTTTTAATGAAAACAATGGTCGGCCCTCTCCTGCTTACGATGCCAATTTATCTTACGTTATCTCTGAAATGAACAAAGATCCCCCTCCCAAACTCTGGGATCAATTTGAAGCTTTAAAACCCTTTCCGCTTATGGTTATGAGAGGGTCCCATTCTGACATCTTGTCTCAAGAGACGGTTGCCGAAATGCGGTTGCGACACCCGAACATGATAGACATCATTGTTGAAGGTCAAGGCCACGCTCCATGGCTGCGAGACAAAGAAACAATTACGGAAATCCGACATTTTTTAGAGACAACAGATCGTTTTTCTTGATCTTGCCCCGCGGATATTCAACACCAAAATAGAAACTTTCCTTCGTATTCTGAAGGACTTACCCCTTGCTTTCTAGAATTCTCACAACCTGTCAGCTTTCTGCAAGGTTGGTTTGTTAATGGTTAGCCTAGAGTTGATTAACATCAATTTTGAAGACTGTTAAATATTCTAAAAACAAAAAATAGTTTTCTCTTTGCATAAGCTTAGTTGAGGCTTCGGAATGGAAACACAATTTGTCCTACAATGGCTTCTGATCGCAGCAATTGCTTTATTTGCATTAGCGCTTCTGAATTGGACAAGGGCTTTTTTTGCAAAGTGTCCAACATGTGATAGACGTTTAGATCGCCGAAGCAAATACTGTCCAACGTGCACGCTTGAGCACAGAGTAATCAATCGAGAGCCAATCCGCACTGCTCCGCAACTCGTCACTGTCGTTCCTGAGACCCGATTAAAAAGGGCCCGTGCAGTACTTCCTCGTCAAACACATTATCACCAAATCAATGATCTTGTTGCTTGATTTCTAAAATTATTCCCTCTTTCAACTTTTAAATAGGTCTTGATAAGTTGAAATTTAGGGTTTGGCTGCTTCATTAGTTATTTTTTTAATTGTGCTAATGTTTTGAGATGGCTTGTTGCGATTAGCATCAGGGCCCCAGGATTTTTTGACCATAGAACCGTTATCGTCTATCTCGATGACATCCCGCCA
>JBJTOZ010000167.1:0-4976 GCA_046074825.1 Hyphomicrobium sp. | reverse complement strand
TGTCGAAGTCTGTCCACAGCTGATTTTGTTGCCGTGGATACTGAATTTATGCGCGAACAAACATATTGGCCAGAGCTTTGTCTTATACAGATTGCTTCAGATAATTTAAAAGCCATAATTGATCCCTTTTCCCCAAATCTTGATTTGAATTCTTTTTTTGAGCTAATGGCAAATCCAAATGTCGCAAAAGTATTTCATGCTGCGCGACAAGACATTGAAATTTTTTTCTCCAGAACTGGCCTTATTCCATCACCAATATTCGATACCCAAATTGCTGCAGCAGTATGTGGATATGGTGAAAGTGTCAGCTACATGAAACTTGTAAAGGATATTACTGGATACGAAATCGATAAATCATCGCGTTTTACAGATTGGGCTCGTCGACCGCTTAGCGAAAAGCAGCTTATTTATGCTCTTGGAGATGTGACTTATCTTTGCTTAATTTATAAGGAATTAATATCAAGATTACAAAAGAGCGGCCGAGAAACATGGCTTCAAGAAGAGATG
The DNA here is from genome assembly GCA_046074825.1 of Hyphomicrobium sp. Taxonomy (GTDB): domain Bacteria; phylum Pseudomonadota; class Alphaproteobacteria; order Rhizobiales; family Hyphomicrobiaceae; genus JAGVSR01. Next base: position 4,469 of record JBJTOZ010000167.1, on the reverse strand, counting down.
GCTAATCTTATTAAGCCTGAAACTTATACCACAAGACCGGAGGATGCCTGGAAGCGTCTTAAATTACGCATAAAAAATAAGAAATCATTTGCAGTTTTTATTGAAGTTGCGTCATGGCGTGAAAAACTTGCTCAAAAACAGAATGTTCCTAGAAATAGAATATTACGAGATGAATCTCTCTATGATATCGCAAGTCAATGTCCAGTTACCTTAGATCAGGTCTCTGAGCTTAGGAGCCTCAGCGAGGGTTTTGCGCGGTCATCACGCGCCAAAGAAATTATTGAGGCAGTTAGAATAGGACTTGAGCGTGATCCTAAAAGCCTACCTACTTTTGATAGAGGGGAACAAATTACTCCAGAAGCTTCAGCAACAATTGAACTTCTTAAGGTTCTTCTTAAATCAGCTTCAGCCCGACACCAAGTAGCCTCTCGGCTCATTGCAGACAACGAGGACTTAGAGCGGATAGCACGAGAAAACAATCCTGATGTTCTTGCCCTTTCAGGGTGGAGACGTAAACTTTTTGGAGAAGATGCTCTGCGTTTAAAGAAGGGGCAACTTGCTCTCTCACTGTCGGAAGGAGAGGTTGTTATGTTTGATATTGAGAAATAATTCTATTAACCACCTATAAAATATAGATACACCTTAAACTTCATTTTTTTTCCCTTGGATCGTATGAGTGATTTTTTTTCCAATTTGTGATGAATGATTTTAAATCCTCATCAATAATACTTGGAAGCATTATTGTAACGTTAACAAGCTGATCCCCAGTCAAACCAGATGAAGAATTAAATACTCCCTTTCCTTTGAGGCGAAACATTTGTCCTGAATTTGTACCTGGTGGTAGAGTGAATTGAACTTTTCCACTTAAAGTCGGAACATTAATCTTAGCTCCCAGAATGGCCTCATCCACAGAAATCGCTACATTACACGTTATGTCATTCCCTACTCTTTTAAAGATTTCATGAGGCCTAATTTGAACTTCAACTAAAGCATCTCCAGCTTGTCCTCCATTAGGACCTGGCTCGCCTTGACCCTTCATCCGCAAAATCTGACCGTCGTTTACCCCAGATGGGATCGATATTTCAACTTGCCCCCTAGAGGGCAATACGACACGCTTTCTTCCACCAGTCATTGCCTCAGAAAAATCTACCTCGAGGACATGCCGTATATCCTTACCTCGAATGGGATGATGTTGCCTACTCTTTGCTCCTTTAAAAGGAGCAAATATATCTCCAAAAGGATCATCTTGAGCAAATCTTGAGAATGATGATGATCTCCTAGAATCAGGATGTATATTATCTGTAAAATTGTTTCTGCGAGGATCGCCTCTCGCATTTATTTCACCTCTATCAAATGATTTTCGTTTAATGGGATCTCCCAAGATATCAAAGGCAGATGTAACTTTCTTGAAGTGCTCTTCTGCACCTTTTGATTTGTTGATATCAGGGTGAAATTCTTTAACGAGTTTTTTATAGCGTTGACGAATTTGATCGTCGGACGCATTCCGTGGAACACCAAGTATTTTGTATGGATCATCCATCAATGAATTGGGTAAAAGATTGAAACATCTATTATACTAACGCTCTATTATAAATTCGGCAGTACGTCCCATCAGATGAGCTAATATATCTATGCGACGTCTCAATCTTTCCCCGTCAAGATCTGAGTAAGCGGTTGGTATTTTAAATATAAGTTTATCTTTTCTACATAATAGTTTTGTTTCATCAATAATTCCTGGCATTCCTAAGGAAATCATATGCGCTGCTCTTAAAGCAGCCCCAATAATTTGAGCTCGCTTTATCATTCTGCGATCTAATTTTTCTGTAAGTAGTTTTGACATTCCCTCTCTTGGAAATCCATCAGGACCTGAATATCGAAAATATAAAACTAAACCAATAAAGATTCGCCCTACATGATCTATCCCTGACATACTTGCATGGGTAATTTTTTCAAGACTGTGCTCACCTCTATAATCGGGATGAACCCGCCAACCAATATCAGAAACCATACAAGATGCATATCTAAGACGCCGATCATGGTCTGTTTCTTGAAACCCGTCTTTACTAAATAATTGATCAGTCCATGAGCAAAGTTCAATTCCGTGGGCTAGGGATCTCGAGCGTTGTCTTGCGAACTCTTCACAAAAACTAAGAAGAGGATCTTTGTTTTTTTCATGGGGAGGCAATAAACTATAAAGTAAACCTTCTCGCACACCATAAACTGAAAATATTACCTCAGAGGGCTTTAGTTTTTTAAGAAGGCGCTCAAGTACAAGAGCGCCGTAAGGAAGGACTTCTCGTCTTGCTTTAGCAATTTTCCAAATACCGTCTAGGGTTGTGATCTTTTTAGAACGTCGCACGTATTCACAAAAATCAATCATTTCTTTGGTCGAAATTTCATATCCCTGCATAATTCTTAAAGGATAACGGGTTTTCTCCATATGTAAACGAGCTAAGGACCGCCATGTTCCCCCGACCGCATAGAACGATCGGCCTCTAGCTCTTTTAAGCCAATCCAATTTATCCAAAGAACTGTCTGTTTTTTTTAAGGCCTCTTCAATTTTATTGTTTGTAGAATCTATAAGGCGTAGTCCTCCGAGTGGTAAGGTTACAGCCTCGTTCAATTTTTCATACTTTATGTCAATTAATTCTAGGCTTCCCCCTCCAAGATCTCCAACGATACCGTCTGGCTCAAGAAAGCCCATCCTAATTCCTTGAGCTGCAAGTTTTGCTTCTTTTTCTCCTGAAAGAACTTCTATTCTTGTTCCGCAAACCTTTTCAGCTCTACTGATAAAATCAGGACCGTCGACGGCATCTCTTACTGCTGCTGTACCAAATGCTTTCAAGTTCTTGACTTTAATAACTCGAGCAACTGCCCTAAAGCGCTTTAATGCCTTTAACGCGCGCTCTGTAGGCCCTTGTCCAAGACTTCCACTACTTTCTATAGTCCTACCGAGGCCACACAAAACCTTTTCATTAAAAAGAGGAGTTGGGGATCTGATTGCGCCTTCATAAATCACTAAGCGTACAGAATTAGATCCGATATCTATAACTCCAAGAGGTTCAAGGTCTCTCGGTTTGGAGGTTATTTGAAGACCTTGAAACAAAGTCGATAAATCTGGTCTTTCTTTCATTCAGTGCTCCGCACCCTAAACTTCGGTGGGGAGCTTATCTTTAATGACTGTCCTCGGCCAGATAGACTTGGATTGGTCATAAAGTAATTATGTGCATTAAAGGGAGCGTCATTCCCAGTGGGTTTTATTCTTTCAGCGGACCCATCAGATAAAATTTTCCAACTTTGCTGGTTGTCCAAGAGATTTGCCACCATAATTTGATTTAACACCTGTTCATGAACAGTTGGTGTCAAAACTGGAACTAAAGCTTCAACACGTCGATCAAGGTTTCTGGGCATCATATCTGCAGAACTGATGTATACAGCTGCATGAGGTGATGGGAGTTTGACACCTTGGCCAAAACAATAAATACGAGCATGCTCTAAGAAACGCCCAATTATGCTTTTAACCCTTATATTTTCTGACAGACCTCTAACACCAGGTTTTAAACAACATACACCTCTACAAATTATATCTATTTGTACACCCTCACAACTAGCCTCATATAAAGCGTCTATAATTTGTGTATCAACAAGGGCATTCATCTTCATCCATATTGCTGATGGCTTCCCAGACTTCGCATAAATCATTTCCTGTTTTATATGCGAAATAATCTTGTTGCGGATTCCATGAGGGCTTGCTGACATAACTTCAAGCTCTCCAGGGTTCCCATAGCCAGTAACAAAATTTAATATCCTAGTGACATCACGTGAAATGGCAGGATCGCGAGTAAAAAGTGACAAGTCAGTATATACTTTTGCAGTTTGCGGGTGATAATTCCCAGTCCCTATATGACAATATGTAGTAAGTTCAGAACCCTCTCTTCGGACAACTAATCCAAGCTTTGCATGTGTTTTTAATTCTATAAATCCATAAACCACATGAACGCCAGCATTCTCCAAATCACGCGCCCATCGAATATTAGCCGCCTCATCAAATCTAGCCTTCAATTCAACAACCGCAGTAACTGATTTTCCAGCTTCAACTGCTTCCTTCAGAGCTTGAATAATGGGGCTATCATGAGAGGTTCTATAGAGAGTCCATTTTATCGCCATTACATTTGGGTCATTCACCGCTTGACGAAGAAACTGAACAACAACATCAAAACTTTCATAAGGGTGATGAACAACAATGTCTTTTGTTCTAATTGCTGCAAAACAATCTCCGTCGTATTCCCGTATTCTTTCAGGAAAACGAATTGTAAAAGGTTTAAAAAGCAAATCGGGAAAATTTGAAACAATGAGCTGGCTCGTATCCGCAAGCCCCAAAATTCCATCTTTTATAAAGACTGCTTTTTCACTAACCTCTAATTCATCAGAAACAAGCTTACGTAATTGTTCAGGCATGCTGCTTTCAA
>JBJTOZ010000166.1:0-11584 GCA_046074825.1 Hyphomicrobium sp. | reverse complement strand
ATTTACCACGCAGAAGTATAGTATTTTTAAGACTTAAAAGAGAGTATAAAACAGTGTCACTCAGCGTTTTACAAAAAAATTGGCAAGATTTAATTAAACCTTCAAAGCTTGATGTTGCTGCCAGTCGTGATCCCTCACGGTATGCGACTGTCGTGGCAGAGCCGCTTGAGCGTGGTTTTGGCATGACACTTGGTAATGCCTTACGTCGAGTTCTTTTATCTTCTCTTCAGGGAGCAGCAATTAAAACAGTTCAAATTGATGGTGTGTTGCACGAGTTCTCTTCAGTTCCAGGTGTGCGAGAGGATGTTACCGACATAATTCTCAATATCAAAGAAATTGCTTTACGTCTTCATTCTGATGGGATGAAAAGAATTATGCTTAAAAAGGAAGGTCCGGGTGCTGTTCGTGCAGGCGATATTGAGGTTTCATCAGAAATAGAAATTCTCAATCCTGAACATGTCATATGTCATCTTGATCAGGGAGCATCTATACGAATGGAATTTCAGGCTGATATCGGTAAAGGATACGTACCTGCTGAGCGCAATCGTCCAGATGATGCACCAATAGGATTAATTGCAATAGATAGCATTTATACTCCTGTTAAAAAAGTTTCCTATAAAGTTGAGAATACTCGTGAAGGACAAATACTTGACTATGATAAACTTACTCTAACTGTTGAAACTGATGGTTCTGTTCGAGCAGAAGATGCAGTTGCTCTGGCAGCGCGTATTTTACAAGATCAACTTGCCGTATTTATTAACTTTGAAGAGCCTAAAAAGCCACAAGATGAGGCTAGACATCCAGAGCTTGCATTTAACGCAGCACTTCTCAAGAAAGTTGATGAATTAGAACTTTCTGTGCGTTCTGCAAATTGTCTTAAAAACGATAATATAGTCTATATTGGCGACCTTATCCAAAAAACAGAAGCCGAGATGCTGCGCACTCCCAACTTTGGTCGCAAGTCTTTAAATGAGATCAAGGAAGTGCTTGCCACGATGGGTCTTCACCTCGGGATGGAAGTACCAAACTGGCCTCCTGAAAATATTGAAGAACTAGCAAAACGTTTTGAGGATCAATATTAATCTAAAACCAATTCAGAGGTAATTTCATTAAATAGGGGTATATTTTACCTATAAAATAAAAGAGCGCATGTTCTTCTAAGGTTTAAGAAAGTTACTAAATTATGAAACATGGAAATTTAGGACGTCGGTTCAATCGTGATAGTGGTCATAGACAAGCTATGTTGGCAAACATGGTCGCCTCACTTATTCGTCATGAACAAATTGTTACGACACTTCCAAAAGCAAAAGATTTAAAGCGAATTATAGATAAATATATCACTCTTGCAAAAAGAGGGGATCTAAATTCAAGACGCCTAGCAGTTTCTAGAATTCGCGATGAAGGGATGGTCAAAAAACTTTTTGATATTCTTGGCCCTCGCTACAAAACAAGATCGGGTGGTTATACTCGCGTTGTTAAAGCAGGATATAGGTATGGGGATAGCGCTCCTCGAGCTGTGATTGAACTCCTAGATAGAGATGTTTCTGTTAAAGGTGCCGAAGATAAAAAGAAGCATGCGGCTGAGGTAGAAGCGAAGGCTGAGGAAGATAAATCCTAGAGGAACTTCCCTTGTAAATCGTTATTCTCTGGTTTCTTAGATTTACAGATCCCTAGTATATTTGAAGTAAATTGTTTTATACTTCATGATAGCAACATAAAAAACTTCCAAGTACTTTGGTAGAAGTAACAATTTTGCATATAGATGCTTGGCCTTAATTATGAGATTGTATCTCAAAGAACGAGTTTTTAAAATTTCTTACTTACAATTCCTTTTTTATCTATGCTTTATAAATATCTGTTCTTCAGTTTCTTCAGTATCCCAATCTTTAGAGCGGGATACCACTCTTAAGACAAATAATTCCTCTTATGCATCGATTGTAAGAAAAGCATCTCCTGCTGTTGTAAATGTTTATGTGCGCAGGAGGGTCAAAAATTTTGCCTCACCCTTTGAGAGCGATCCTTTTTTTCGACATTTCTTTGAAGAGTATTTAGGCCGCCCTTCTGAGCGTGTACAAAGTTCCCTTGGTTCAGGTGTTATTGTTTCTAAAGACGGAACGATAGTTACGAATACCCATGTATTACAAGGTCGAGGCGATATAGAGATTAGAATTGCTCTCTCTGATAAACGAGAATTTGACGCCAAAGTTATACTACAAGATGATAAAACAGATATCACAATTTTAAAAATTCAGGGTGGTCAAGATAATTTTCCGAGTATTGAGTTTGAGGATAGTGACAAATTAGAAGTCGGAGATATTGTTTTTGCAATTGGAAATCCTTTTGGTGTTGGTCAAACTGTAACGCATGGTATTATCTCCGCTCTCGCGCGCACGGAGATGAGTAAATCAGATACACAACTCTTTATTCAGACAGATGCAGCTATTAATCCAGGAAATTCTGGAGGTGCTCTTGTAGATGTTTCAGGAAAGCTTGTGGGAATAAATACAATGATTTTTAGTCAATCAGGAGGGTCTCAGGGAATAGGTTTTGCGATACCTTCCAATTTGGTGCGGCTCTATGTGGAAAGTGCCGCTAGTGGTAGAAAAGTAGAGAAGCCATGGATTGGAGCGCGTTTGCAATCTCTTACCCATGAGATTGCATCTCAATTAGGTATTGAACGAATGTCAGGTGCATTTGTAAGTAGTGTTTATAATAATTCTCCTGCAGCAAAAGCAGGCATACAGCCCGGGGATATAATAATTCGCATAGATGGATTTGATGTAGCTGATCCGCGTGCTCTAAATTACAGAATTACTACTCGAGGGATAGGTAATACTTCTAAAGTAGATATTTTAAGAAATGGTCAAGCTCTGAGCTTAAGTCTCCTTCTTGTTGAGGCCCCTAAACCAAGCAAGGATGATGTTTGGCTAGTGGATGGACGCAATCCTTTGGTAGGGTCCAAAATTTCTAATATTATACCTCGTCTGGCTGAAGAATTAGAAATTGAAGATGTTGAGGGTATTGTCATCGTATCTATTATGTCGGGGTCATTGGCAGATAGATTAGGATTTCAGACAGGAGATATCATTATTGAAATAAATTCTAAACGGATATTCTCACTTGTCGATCTCAAAAAGGTTCTCTCCGTTCATCAAAGAATCTGGAATATCAGTATTCGTCGGGGTGATAAAAGTTTTATGCTTCAAATACCTGGGTGAGTGTTATTAAAAAAATATTCTCTCAAGCACAACCAATAAAATAATATGACAAATTTATTTCAAGCTTCTGGTCTTGAAGAGAAGGCACCTCGTCCCCTAGCTGATAAATTACGCCCCACTTCTTTGTCACAGGTTGCTGGACAAGGACATCTCATTGGACCGCAAGGGAAGTTACATCGTTTTATAAAGTCAAAAAAAATTCCAAGTATCATTCTTTGGGGGCCTCCAGGATCTGGAAAAACAACGATTGCGCGCCTTTTAGCCTCCGAAACAAATCTCTATTTTGAACAGTTATCAGCAATATTTGCTGGCGTTAATGATCTTCGTAAGGTTTTTGAACAAGCCCGTTTTAGGCGTGAAGAAGGTAAAGGCACCCTCCTTTTTATAGATGAAATTCATCGTTTTAATCGTGCGCAGCAGGATAGCTTTTTACCCTATATGGAGGATGGTACAATTACATTGATTGGTGCCACAACCGAAAATCCCTCCTTTGAACTTAACAGTGCGCTTCTTTCCCGATCAAACCTTATCACATTAAAAAGGTTGGATTCAGAGGCTCTCGAGCAACTTTTATCTCGAGCAGAAATTGAAACTAGTCAAAAATTACCACTTGATGATGATGCGCGAAGTGCAATTATTGAAATGTCAGATGGGGATGGGCGTGCTCTCTTAAATCTAGCAGAGGAAATTTTTGTTTCCTTTCCTAGGGGTACACAAGTTCTCTCAAGAGAGAATTTAGCAGAAATACTCCAAAAAAGAGCCCCACTTTACGATAAAAATAAAGATTCTCATTATAATCTAATTTCTGCATTGCATAAATCAGTACGGGGTTCAGATCCTGACGCAGCTCTTTATTGGTTCGCAAGAATGCTTATCGGAGGAGAGGATCCTGTTTTTATAGCACGTCGTTTGGTTCGCATGTCTGTGGAGGACATTGGGTTAGCCGATCCGCAAGCTATGATTATTACTATCGCTGCAAAGGATGCCTATGAATTTTTAGGAACTCCGGAGGGTGAATTAGCTCTAGCTGAAGCAGTTATTTATTTAGCAACAGCGCCTAAATCTAATGCCAATTACAAAGCTTATAAAAAAGCTGTAAGCGATGCTAAAGAATATGGATCTCTAGTTCCTCCAAATATTATCCTCAATGCTCCTAATACAGTAATGGAGCAGCAAGGTTATGGAGATGGTTATATATACGACCACGATACTTCAGAAGCATTTTCTGGTCAGAATTATTTTCCTGAAAAAATAAAACAGCGTCCGGACTACTATGAACCAACCAAGAGAGGGTTCGAAGTTGAGATACAAAAAAGATTAGATCACTGGAAGAAGATGCGTAATAAAAGATCTTAAGTATTAAAAATATGAATATATAGATTGATATATATTTAACTTATTAAGTAAAAAAATATTATGCAATCCATCATAATACAAAAGATTGCTCAAAAAAGAGAAATACCATCACTTAATTTATAAATATTCCATTAAAAATTTTTCTCTAGGATATTTTAAAATAATCATTTTGAGGCATTTATGAAATTTTTAATTCTTGTCGGCGTCGGGGGTGCACTTGGATCTTGTTTACGGTATCTTGTTTATAAATATATGATTGGAGTATCTTTTGCAAAAGGGTTGCCTGTATTTCCATGGGCAACACTTATAGTCAATGTTATAGGTTCCTTTCTCATAGGTTATGCTATAGTTCTGATTATCAAAAAGCTAGCAGGGAGCCCTGAGGTTAGAGTTTTTTTTATTACAGGGATATTAGGCGGTTTCACTACCTTTTCAGCCTTCTCCCTCGACGCTTATGAGCTTTACATAAATAGAAATTTTACATTAGCAGTTTCTTATGTCATAGGAAGTGTGGGATTGGGGATCGTCTCACTTCTTCTTGGAATTGCCCTTTCTGAATGGCTTCATTCATGAATAAAGTCGAGACAATTACCGTTAAAGATGAAGAAAGTGAAATGAGGCTCGATAAATGGTTTCGAGTACATTTTCCCGAGGTTGGCTACACCTATCTACAAAAGCTTCTACGTTCAGGGCAAGTGCGCATAAATAGCAAACGGGCACAAGCCAATGAAAGGCTTTATGTTGGTCAAGAAATACGAGTTCCAGCAATTGTTCGGAAAGTTCCTTCTAAAGTTTTTAATAATTTTTCCTCTCAAACATCACATGTAGATCGTAAATTCATTGAATCCATTTTATTATTTGAAGATGATGATGTCATGGTCCTCAATAAACCTCCTGGTCTTGCTGTACAGGGAGGTTCTAAAACTTTTAGGCATATCGATGGTCTTCTTGCTGGTATGATGGATCGCTTTGGTGGTGAGCGACCAAGACTAGTTCATCGTTTAGATCGTGATACATCTGGTATCCTTTTGATTGCGAAAAATCGTTTTAGTGCTAAAAAATTAGGGCGCGCCTTTCAAACACGCTCTGCTGCCAAGACGTATTGGGCTTTAGTCAAAGGGGTGCCATATCCCCAACAAGGATGCATTGAAGCTCCTCTCGTTAAATCATCTGGTCCTGACGGCGACCGTGTTCGAAAGGCCTTGCCTGGAGAACAGGATGTAGCACAACACGCTGCAACACATTATGCAGTCATTGATAGAGTTTCCTCAAAGGCAGCATGGTTAAGTCTAAAGCCTGTGACCGGCAGACAGCATCAGCTGCGCGCCCATATGCATATAATTGGACATCCTATTGTAGGTGACAACAAATACCCTGGAGGTTTAGACTTTCCTGCTGAAAACATGGATAAGCAATTACATTTGCATGCCCGTCGTCTAGTTATTCTCCATCCTAGAAATGACTCCAAGATTGATGTTTCAGCCCCTTTACCTTCTCACATGCTTAGGACATGGAAACTTTTAGGACTTGATGCCGATAAATATAATTAATCAAAGAGTGCTATTTAAAGAATAATTATTAAAAGTATATCTAACTTTGAATGCGGATATACATGTACTCAACAAAGGAATGAAATAGAAACCTTGCCTTTGCACAAACGATTTTACAAATCTGTAGAATTTCGCGCTTTGACAGCAAATCCTGACGAACATTTTGAGATTTTGTTGGACGATCGGATAGTTCTTACCCCCAAAAAAAATAAATTAAAGGTTCGAAGCAAACAGATCGCAATCTTAGTAGTGAAAGAATGGAAGTCACAAAGTGAATATGTGGATCCTGCTAAAATGCCCATAACTAGACTTCTTAATAGCGCAATTGACGTTGTTGGAGAAAATCGTGAAACTATACTTGATGATATCGTCAAATATGCAGCCAGTGATTTATTATTTTATAGAGCTGATAGCCCTGAAGGACTTTTAAAGCTGCAATCAGAGGTATGGGAACCTCTATTGATGATATCAGAAAAAGAATTAGGACATGAATTTATAAGGGCTAAAGGAATTAATTATGTGGAACAGCCATGCGTCCCTCTGAAATTCCTGCGAGAGAATTTTTCAGATAAGCCCGACTGCTCGCTTGCAGCAATACATCTTATTACAACTTTAACTGGATCAGCTCTTCTTTCTTTTTTAATGAGTAGAGGGAAGATTTCCGAGGAAACAGCATGGTTAGCAGCCCATTTAGATGAAGATTGGCAAAACAGTCAGTGGGGCATTGATCCAGAGGCTCACATGCGCAGGTTGAATCGAGAGAGAGATTTTAACGCCGCCTCTTTAATCTTAAAAAACTAGAATTTTGCAAAATAGTTAGATATTAATATAACTTATAACCTTGAAATTTTTCTGTAAATCTTGCTGTCTCTTTAATAGATAATATGATTATTCGTATTGAGTAAATATATTTTTTAGGGATCAAATCATGAAGGAAGTGATTGAGGAGCTCGAACGTCGTCGTGACAATGCCCGCCTTGGTGGAGGTAAGACCCGCATAGATTCACAGCATTCTAAAGGTAAATTAACAGCCCGTGAAAGAATTGAGTTATTGCTTGATGAAAATTCATTTGAGGAATTCGACACGTTCGTGGAGCATCGCTGTCATGAATTCGCAATGGATAAAAACAAAACCCCTGGTGATGGTGTTGTAACAGGATGGGGTACAATTAATGGACGTGTTGTTTACGTCTTTGCAAAAGATTTTACTGTATTTGGTGGGTCATTGTCCGAAAGTCATGCGAGAAAAATGACAAAGATACAGGATATGGCATTAAAAAATAGGGTGCCAATTATTGGACTTTTTGATGCGGGTGGGGCAAGAATTCAAGAGGGTGTTGATGCTCTGGGTGGTTACGGAGAAGTTTTTCAACGTAATGTTTTAGCCTCTGGCGTTATACCTCAAATTTCAGTCATTATGGGACCATGTGCTGGAGGTGATGTTTATTCCCCAGCCATGACCGATTTTATTTTTATGGTCAAAGACACAAGCTATATGTTTGTCACTGGACCTGATGTTGTTAAGGCTGTCACCAATGAAAACGTTACTGCTGAAGAATTAGGTGGTGCGAAGATACATACTACGAAATCTTCGATTGCTGATGGCGCTTACGAAAATGATTTGGAAACACTTTTACAAATGCGTAGGTTGATGGACTTTCTTCCGTCCAACAATTGTTCAGGAGTTCCTTCACTACCCACCTCAGATTCTCCAGATCGCGTAGATAAGTCTTTGGATACATTGATCCCAGATAATCCCAATAAACCCTATGATATGAAAGAATTGATTTTAAAGGTAGTGGATGAGGGAGACTTTTTTGAAATTCAGCAGGCGTTTGCGAAAAATATTATTGTAGGTTTTGCGCGTATGGAGGGCCATACGGTTGGTATAGTTGCTAATCAACCAATGGTGCTAGCCGGAGTTCTTGATTCAGATGCTTCTCGTAAAGCGGCGAGATTTGTCCGTTTCTGTGATTGTTTCGAAATACCCATTATTACTTTTGTTGATGTTCCAGGATTTCTTCCAGGGACCGCACAAGAGTATGGAGGACTTATAAAGCATGGGGCAAAACTCCTTTTCGCATTCGCTGAGGCCACCGTTCCTAAGATAACGATAATTACGCGAAAAGGATATGGTGGAGCATATGTCGTTATGAGTTCTAAGCATATACGTGGTGATATTAATTACGCGTGGCCATCATCAGAAATTGCTGTGATGGGAGCAAAGGGCGCAGCTGAAATTCTGTATCGTTCAGAACTTACTAACATTGAGAAAATAAAGACACGAATAGATGAATATCAAAAACGTTTTGCAAATCCTTTCGTAGCTGCCGAGAGAGGATACATTGATGAGGTTATCCTACCCCATGGCACTCGGCAACGCATCTGTCGCGCACTGAATATGTTGAGAAACAAAACTCTCGAAAATCCATGGAAGAAACATGATAATATTCCTCTCTAAAGACTTATAAATTTTCTAATTATTTATAGCGCAAAATGGAGAATTTGTTCCATTAAAGTGAAATATTATCAATAAGTCTCGTTTTTCCCAACCATGCTGCCGCTAGTATTCGGCCATCTGTCTTTGAACTGGGTATATATGGACCGAGAGTGTGGGCGTCACGCACAGCGAGATAATCAATTTTTCTAAAACCTGCATCTAAAAGTTCTTTTTTAGCAAGATTAATAGCTTTATCTAGATTTGCTTCATATTTTGCATTTTTTGCAATTGTTTTAAGAGCCGAATAGAGTGCTGGTGCAATGCCTCTTTCTTTTGTCGTTAAGTAGAGATTTCGGGAAGATCGAGCTAATCCATCCTTTTCTCGTGAAATTTTCCCAGAGACTATGCTTAAGGGTAAATTCAAATCTCGAACCAACTGTCGAATAACACACAATTGCTGATAATCTTTTTCTCCAAATATTGCGTAATCAGGCATCGTTTGCGAAAACAATTTCGTGCAAACTGTTGCCACACCTGTAAAATGGTCTGGTCTAAATTCTCCCTCTAAGGAGAGGGCACATCCCTGAGGGATAACAAAAGTTGAAAAGTTGTCAGGATATATCTCTGAAATTGAGGGGGCCCATATGAGGTCTGTCATAATTGAAGAAAGTTTATATCGGTCACCCTTTTCATCTCGAGGATAGCGAGTAAGATCCTCATTTTGAGAAAATTGTTTAGGATTAACAAAAATTGATACGATGACCTTATCAGCTTTTTGTTTGGCAATTTTTATGAGACTGAGATGGCCTTCATGTAGAGCTCCCATTGTTGGAACGAGAGCAATTGTCTTTTTCTCTTGACGCCAAGTAGAGATTATGGAGCGTAAAGCATTAATTTTTCGAATAATTTTTGTTGTTTCTTGCATTAATTCTTCGAACAAATCTTACTTTTATGATGTAAAGTCAAGAGTATTAAAGGCTTTTATATGCCCTGGAGGATATCAACAGATAGTTAGCATTAGAACAGAGCTTCCTTGAAGATTTTTTGGGTGCGAATCACCTTTAATTTCAGAATATAATTTTGATAAAGGACTATATTCTCTTTGGCTAGTTTATCAGCATCACTAAATAAGGACAAAATTGCTTTTAATGCAATACAAGGCCGATTGCCTGCTTTTGATGAGATATGTGCGCATCATTTAATTGATGAGAGCCGTCTTCTTGGTGGTTTGTTAGAACGGGCAGTTTTTACAGAAGATGAACGCTTTCATATTTCAGAAATAGCGCGTCGCCTCGTTCAAGAAGCAAGAAATGACCAAAAGCATCATAGTGGCGTTGATGCTTTTATGCGAGAATATGGCCTGTCAACTGAAGAAGGAGTGATCCTGATGTGCCTCGCCGAGGCACTCTTGCGAATTCCTGATACTGATACCGCAGATGCATTTATAGCAGAGAAAATCCGTGATGGTAATTGGGACCGACACAGAGGGCACTCTGATAGTTTTTTTGTCAATGCCTCGACTTGGGGTTTGATGCTTACTGGTCGATTGGTCAAGATTAAAGAAACTTCAAATAGTTCCTTTGGCTTTGAGAATTTAAAAAGATTTGTTGCCCGATCTGGTGAGCCAGTCGTACGTCAAGCCGTGAGGCAAGCAGTCAAACTCCTTGGGGAACAGTTTGTACTTGGAAGAACAATCGAAGAAGCAATTCGCAGAGCTAGAGAGTTTGAGCGTAAAGGATACCGATTATCTTACGACATGTTGGGAGAGGCAGCAAAAACAGAGACTGATGCTCAGCGATATTTTGAAAGGTACAAAAGTGCTATTGTTAGAGTTGGACAATCTGTTTCTCCTCCATTGGTTGGAATAAATGAGGAGTTATTACTGAGGCCGAGCATATCAATAAAACTTTCTGCTCTTCATCCCAGATTTGATATTGGACGAGATGACCAGCTTTTAAATGAACTTCTTCCCCGAATTAATACTCTCATCAATGAAGCAAAGGCATACGGACTATCTTTGACCGTTGATGCAGAGGAACAAGATAAATTAGAAATAATGCTTCGAATATTCGGAGAAGCTTTTTTAAATCCAGAACAAAAAAACTGGAAAGGCTTAGGAATTGCTGTGCAGGCGTATAGTCGTCGTTCCATCCCTGTTCTGAGGTGGCTCAAACAGTTGTCTGAAGTTAGCGGCAAGTCTATTCCTGTTCGTCTCGTCAAAGGTGCTTATTGGGATAGCGAGATCAAGTGGGCACAAGAAAGGGGATTGTCGGATTATCCAGTATTTACAAGAAAAAGAAATACAGATGTTTCCTATCTAGCATGCATGCGCTATATGTTGAGTTACCCTCGACATTTTTATTCTCAGTTTGCATCTCATAATGCGCACACAATTGCTTCAGCTATTCTCGCTGCAGGAAATATCCCCTTTGAGTTTCAGAGATTGCATGGGATGGGAGAACCTGTTTACGATAATATAATTAACTCTTCAACGCTTTCAAAACCCTGCAGAATCTATGCTCCAGTTGGAGATCATGAATATCTACTTAGTTATTTAGTTCGCCGCTTGCTGGAAAATGGATCAAACATGTGCGCCGGGCTCGCTGACGGCCGAGGAAACGTACGGCGTGGTGGCGTGGCTGCTGCACGAGAACGGCATCATCGCCGCGACCGACGAGATGAACGCCACCTCGCTGCCGGCGGTGCAGATGCCGGCCCGCGGGATCTTCGTGCGCGACGATCGGCAGGGCGGCCGCCCCTTCCGCTGAACGGCGGCCGCTGACGAAAGACGGAACCTCCGCGGGGCTGGCATCGATTAGCCTGTGCCATGCTCCGCACCACCGATCGCGGCCTCTACTGTGAGGCCGGTGACTTCTACATCGACCCGTGGTCGCCCGTCCCGCGGGCGCTCGTCACGCACGCACACGGTGATCATCTCACGTGGGGGTGTGACGCCTACCTCGTGAGCGAGGCCGGCGCGTCGGTCTCGCGCGAGCGACTCGGCAGCTGGGCGGCCGGAC
>JBJTOZ010000165.1:0-2760 GCA_046074825.1 Hyphomicrobium sp. | reverse complement strand
ATCTGCTGTCATGCTGAACATTAAAACACAAGATAGAAATCGTTTTGTCGCTGTTCAGTTGAAAAAAGAAAAAGGGAAGGGCTGATTTCGGTTAACGAATTTGCCAGTGTCTGAATGCAGATTTCCTCAGCATATGAAGAAATCTGCATTCTCTTAAAGAATAAAAGAAAAGATTAATATTGGAATGACAGTGATGACGACGATGAGGCAAGTGGGATGCGCGTTCTTGTGATAGAAGATGATCGGGAAACCGCACACTTTCTTCATAAGTCTTTGAAGGAAAGTGGCCACTCTGCTGATGTGGCTGAAGATGGCGAGAGCGGTCTCAGCATGGCAGAAACATCCCCCTATGATGTTCTGATTATCGATCGAATGCTACCCAAGCTTGACGGTCTATCTGTAGTTAAATCTTTGCGCCAAACTGGCAACCGAACCCCAGTTCTCATTCTTTCTGCCCTCGGCGAAGTTGATGACAGGGTCAAAGGACTTCGTGCAGGCGGGGACGATTACCTGACAAAACCCTACGCCTATACGGAACTTTTAGCACGCATCGAAGCTCTTTCGCGCAGAGCACTGCCAGAAGAGCAAGAAACACGCTACATTGTAGGTGATCTTATGCTGGATCGCTTGTCTCATCGTGTCACCCGAGGCGGTGAGCCAATCCTATTGCAACCCCGTGAATATCGTCTGCTCGAATATCTTATGAAAAATGCAGGACAAGTTGTGACACGCACAATGCTTCTTGAGAATGTGTGGGATTATCACTTTGATCCCCAAACCAATGTTATTGATGTGCATGTCTCACGTTTGCGATCTAAAATAGATAAGAATTTTGAAAAGCCGCTCCTCCATACCATTCGAGGCGCGGGCTATATGGTGCGTGACGGTGTGGGATAGACTTAGTACCTCCGCTGGCACCTCAACCCCCTTTCGTCTAGCAGCCCTCAGCATAGCTGGGTTTCTTTTAGTTGCGGCCTCTATCGTTGGTTTTCTTTTTTGGCAGACCAATAATGTTCTGACCGATCAAGTTGTCTCTTCTCTTCGAGCGGAAGTTCAAGAAATGCGTCACATCGAGGCAGCAGCAGGTGTCGCCTCCGTCTCTGAAGCCATCAAGGCGCGCAGCAGACCAGAAGGACCAGGTCTGTATTATGTAGTTGATACTTTCGGGCGTAAGCGTGCAGGTAACCTCAACCGTTTTCCTCCTGAACTCTTGAATAATTTTAACGGAGGAACTTTTTCTTATGAACGCAGTAGCGGTCAAGGTCTAAGACTGGCAGTTGCGTTACCAATTCTTTTTGCAGATGGCACAAGAGTTCTTGTGGGGCGAGATATTGAGGAGCAAAAGCTCTTCCTCCATCAAATGCGTACAGTCTTTTTGATTGGCTTTAGTCTTATTTCACTTGCTGGTCTTGCAGGCGGCCTCGCTGCAGGTCGCCTCCTTCTAAAAAGGATTGATCTGGTGAACGCGACAAGCCGATCTATTATGGCTGGCGATCTCTCACGGCGTATACCTTTGTCGGGGAGTGGAGATGAGTTAGATGGTCTCGCGCAGAATCTGAATTTAATGCTTGAACGTATAGAGCAACTCATGAGTGGTCTAAAGGAAGTCTCAGATAATATTGCGCACGATCTTAAAACTCCTCTCAACAGGCTTCGCAATCGTGCAGAGGCAGCTCTTCGAGAAACCAATAGCCCGCAATCCTACCGTGAAGCCCTTGAACATACTATTGAAGAAGCCGACGAGTTGATTAAAACCTTTAATGCCATGCTTTTGATTGCTAAACTTGAAGCAGGAACTCTAGAGGGAGAAAGTGAAGCTCTTCATATTGGTCAAACAGTTCGCGATGTTGCAGAACTTTATGAACCCGTTGCTGAACAAAGTGGACTTGTGCTTGAAATACAAGTTATCGATGATCCAGTGATATTAGCTAATCGCCATCTGATCAGCCAAGCTGTGGCAAATCTTATTGATAATGCCATTAAATACGGAAACCATGAGGAGGATACAAAAAAATCAAATCACCCTCCAAAAATTCAGATAAGCTTGCAATCTAAAAAAGATACCGTAGAAATTTGTGTTGCTGATCACGGACCTGGAATTAATGAACAAGACAGAGAACGTGCCTTGAAACGATTTGTCCGTTTAGAAGCTAGTCGCACAAAACCAGGCACAGGCCTTGGACTGAGTTTAGTAGCTGCAATCGCACGGTTGCATACAGGGTCTATCAAGCTTGAAGATAATGCCCCAGGTGTGCGTGCCATTTTAGTCCTTCCCAAAAAAGAAGTCTCAGAAATATCAATTTAAAGAACTAATCCAACCTTTTTTTCGAAAGGTCGCTTGATGTGATGACGACCAGAACAGAAACAGGAAATCTTGCAACGAGGCTTCATCTAGGGCCCCTTCAAGATAGAGATGGAAATGCTCTTCAAGAGATTAAAGCTTTTCAAGAAAAGACCAAGACTTCTGAAAATGCACAAGACTTGGTCTCACTTCTTGCTAATGAGAAAATCGCCCTTTTTTTAGCAGGAATTTTTGCTGGCTCTTCTTATCTTAAAAGTTTAATTATAGTCGACCCTCATCGTCTCTTAAGACTTCTTCAATCTGAGCCTGAACTCCATTTTAACAATCTTGTTTCTCTGCTTCGTGAAGAGTGTCGTGTAGCAGATGACATGCCCACGGTCATGAAACACGTGCGCACCTTTAAAAATGAACTCGCTCTCCTTGTTGCGCTTTGTGATCTTGGTTCCGTGTGGCCTGTT
>JBJTOZ010000164.1:0-16821 GCA_046074825.1 Hyphomicrobium sp. | reverse complement strand
TGATGTCGTTGATGGTATGCGCAAAGTTGTTTTGCATCTTCAAGCCTATTCCCCATTCATTTCAGAATTAACGGATGAGGCTATGGATGTTTTTGCAATTGGTGAGGAGATGTTAAAAAATATAGATCTCCTTATTAAAATGTTTGCTGAACCACGTCTCTCCCTAACGCGTGTGCGAGATGTCACAAACCTTATTGATGCTGCTGAAGCCAAAGCTGATAAGCTTGTCTCAGAAAACGAACGACGACTGGTTGCAGAACACTCTACATCGCAAGCTCATGCACTTCGTTTTATAGCCATCCACCAACTCTTTCATCTACTAGAACAAATGACTGATGATGCAAATCATTGCGCTAAAATGGTTCTGTCCTTAGCGCGCAAGGAGGCCTGATGGAGGCCTTAAGTTTAAGCCTCATTATTGCGCTAGCTGCGGTTTTGACAGCTGAATTTGTTAATGGATGGACAGATGCACCCAACGCAATTGCTACAATAGTCTCAACGGGTGTCATGACCCCAAGAAATGCAATTATCATGGCGGTAATACTCAATACAATTGGGGCTACAGCTGGTATCGCGGTTGCAACAACAGTTGGCAAAGGAATTGTTGAACCGAAATCTTTAACCGTTCCAGCAATTACAGCATCTATGTTTGCAATTATTGCTTGGGGAACTTTAGCCGCCAAAATTGGGATGCCAGTCAGCAAATCACACGCCTTATTAGCAGGGTTAGCAGGTGCAGCTTTTGAAGGCGGTGGTATTCATGCTTTGCAGTGGTCTGGGTGGCAAAAAGTGGCAATTGGTATGTTTTTATCGATTGTGCTTGGATCTATCGCTGCTCTTCTGTTTGGTATGTTTATCATTCGTTTTTTTGGTAATGCCTCCCCGGGCCGCGCGAAGAGATATTTTGATCATCTTCAAGTTCTCTCAGGAGGGACTATGGCCTTTAACCATGGCCTAAATGATGGACAAAAATTTATGGGTGTCTTTGCTCTTACTCTTCTTGCTGGCGGGGCAACGAAAGAATTTTACATTTCTGAGTGGGTTATTGTGATATGTGCCCTTACCATGGGACTTGGAACTGCTGCAGGTGGTTGGCGCATCATCGAGACCATTGGTAGTAAAATGACGCGAATAAAATCATGGCAAGGGTTTGCGGCAACAAGTGCAGCCTCAGGAACAATTTTTTTGGCTTCCCTTTACGGGATCCCGCTATCAACGACACATACCATCACAAGCGCTGTGGTCGGCGTGGGTGCCTCCCGAAGACTGTCGGACGTAAAGTGGCAAGTCCTCAAGCGTATTATAACTGCTTGGATACTGACTTTTCCAGCATGTGCTTTGCTTGCTTACGTTGCAGCAATGATTGCAAACTCATTTTAAAGAATTGGGGGAAGTCTAGAATATTTATCCTCGACCACGGTAGGAAGGGACATTTTGCTCCGTGAGCCAAATTCCTTGAGGAGGGGTTCCTGTTTGCCAGAAAACATCTATCGGCATTCCACCGCGAGGATACCAATATCCCCCAATTCGAAGAAAATGTGGCTCGAGGAGACGGACCAAACGCTTTCCAATTGCAAGCGTACAATCCTCATGAAATGCTCCATGATTTCTGAACGCAGAAAAATAGAGTTTAAGAGATTTGCTTTCAACAAGCCATTCATGAGGAACATAGTCAATAACGAGATGTGCAAAATCAGGCTGACCTGTAACAGGACACAAAGAGGTGAATTCTGGCTGCGTAAAACGAACAACATATTGGCTATCAGGATGGGGATTGCGAACACGTTCTAAAAGAGCCTGATCAGGACTTTCTGGAAGAGGGGATCGTTGCCCGAGCTGACTTAGAGGTATTTCCGTTGGAACCACGACACTACTCCACCTTTTGATCTCAATCTTTTTTTGGTCCTGAATAGATGCACCCTTCGTGGCAACTGTCCCGATGGATTTCAATCTGCGAGAGGTTACTAATTTTATGTATCAAACGATCCCAAATGTAGATAACAATATTTTCTAAAGTAGGCAGAGACAATCCTTCAACATCATTGAGAAATTGATGATCGAGTGTTTCTTGGACTTCTTTGACAGCAGAGGAAAGATCCTCAAAATGCACGACAACCCCTTTTACAGGATCTGGCTTGCCTTCAACCCAAATGCGAACACGAAAAGAGTGCCCATGTATACGAGCATTCGGATGACCTTGTTGAGCAAAGGGCAGACGATGGGCGGCTTCAAAGTAGAATTCACGATAGATACGCATAGGAGCAGGGAAATAGGGCCTCTACTTTAAGGAAGCAAGGGGGCAATGCAATCCTTTTCGGGGAGGACATAGCAAAATCTAATTTTCTTATGGGATCTGGAGTAATTTTTGAGTTTGTAAAGAGAGACGCCAAGGGGGGTTTGCTTTACAATATTCAATTGCCTTTTTAATATTTTCTTGCTGTTGTGGTCCATCCATGGGTTGGAGAAATCTATGTTCAAAATCGAGCGAAAGAAAATCTTCTGGGTTTATGCCATCTTGAGGGTAAACTAGCTTTAATTCATCTCCTGAGGTTTGGACCAAAGGCGCACCGGCTTTAGGACTAACACAGACCCAATCAATTGATAACAGCACAGGTAATGTTCCATTTGTCTCGACTGCAACAGCAAAGCCATTTTTATGAAAAGCTTCAATCAAGCTTTCGTCGACTTGCAGGAGAGGTTCTCCACCAGTTAAAACAACGAAACGAGGTCCGCTTTTGGATGTGCACACTTTAAGACAGGCTTGGACTAATTCTGAAGGCGTTTCAAAACGTCCTCCATTTACACCCTCAATGCCGACGAAATCTGTATCGCAAAAGCGGCAGACAGCTTTTTGTCGATCGCTTTCACGTCCTGACCATAAATTACATCCTGAAAATCTGCAAAAGATAGCAGGTGTTCCAGAGTTAGCCCCTTCTCCCTGCAAGGAGTAAAATATTTCTTTAACCTGATACACGTGACCTCTTTAAAATTTCTTCTGACTTTATTTAGGTGAAAAATGCCAATTCCACAACGCGGCTACAAATATCTTGATTTCGTAATGGTAGCTTATGTGGTTGTCTTGTTATGTTCAAATCTTATTGGCCCCGCAAAGGCTGCAACGCTTGAGCTCCCCTTTTTTGGAAACGTAATTTTTGGAGCAGGGGTCCTTTTTTTTCCTATTTCCTATATTTTCGGAGATATTCTTACGGAAGTCTATGGGTATGCGCAGTCTAGACGAGTTATTTGGTCTGGATTTACTGCGCTCTTATTTGCCAGTCTTATGGCAAGTATTATTGTTGCTCTACCTCCTGCCCCAGGGTGGGAAAATCAAAAGGTTTATGAAATTGCGTTTGGAAATACGTGGCGTATTGCGGGTGCCTCCATGATTGCTTACTTTTGCGGAGAATTTGTGAATTCTTATGTGCTTGCCCGCATGAAGGTTTATTCAAAGGGCGAATTCATGCGCACTCGCTTTGTAACGTCTACAATTGCAGGAGAAGCTGTCGACAGTTCGATTTTCTACCCCATGGCTTTTTGGGATTCAGGAATAATGCCTAATGATCTTGTTTTAACTCTCGCGCTTTCTCAGTTTGTAACGAAGACCCTCGTTGAAATTCCCTTTCTTCCCTTGACTACACGATTTGTCAAAGCTCTGAAAAAAAGGGAAGAAGAAGACTACTTTGACACGCACACGAATTTTAATCCTTTTAAGTTAGGCTCTTGATTTTTTTTCTTAAACAAGAACTGGACAGAACATTCTGCTCTTGGCATCAAGATTTAAGACTTTAATCTTTGATAAGATTTAATTAAGTTGATATAGCGTTCCACTCTTCATAGCCTTTAGCTCTTAATGTACACGCAGGGCAGGATCCACACCCATATCCCCAAGCATGTCGTTGTGTTCTATCACCGAGATAACATGTGTGGGAGAGCTCAATAATGAGTTCTATCAGCCCGTTTCCACCTAATTGAAAAGCCATATCCCAAATTTTCATCTTATTGAGGAACATCAAAGGTGTTTGAATTTTTATGGAAGTTGCAAGTCCCAAAGACAAAGCTAAAGCGAGAGCTTTAATAGTTTCATTTCTACAGTCAGGATATCCAGAATAATCAACCTCACACATTCCACCTATCAGATTCATAATTTGTCGGCGGTAGGCTTCTATTGATGCATAGGTAAGGAAAATAAGGTTTCTGCCTGGAATGAAAGTATTCGGAAGTCCTGATGTTTCAACTGAGATCTCTTTTTGGTCAGTCAGAGCTGTGTGAGACCATCCACGAAAGCTGCTGAGATCAACAAGTGTATCTGGACCAAGTTGAGATCCAAAGACATTCAATTGTGTTAATTTTTCCCTGATGAGAGGACGTTGACTAAGTTCAATCTGGTGACGTTGTCCATAACTAAATCCGATCGTTTCAACATACTCATACTGTGAAAGAGCCCAAGCCAGACAGACTGTGGAGTCTTGACCACCTGAAAAAAGGACCAAAGCCGAGTTAGAATTCACGCAAAAGTTCTCCTTTATGCGTCATTTATTGATTTAATCTACCTTTTATTCAAAACAGGTTCTTTCAGATCTTAATGGTGCTGCCCTTTAGGGTAGCAAAATTGACCCACTTTGGGGGCTTTAAGAATTCAAGAGAGATAGATAAAGTTTTCACTACAAAGAAGTAGAAATTATATTAATTTATATAATCTTCACCATACCAAATTAGGAACGAAAATGACAGCCATTGTAAACATTCTTGCGCGAGAAATTTTAGACAGTCGCGGCAATCCCACCGTTGAAGTGGACGTTCATCTTGAGGATGGCTCCTCGGGAAGGGCTGCAGTTCCTTCAGGCGCCTCTACAGGTGCCCATGAAGCAATCGAGCTTAGAGATGGAGATGGGTCTCGTTATCATGGCAAAGGGGTTCTTAAGGCGGTTAATTGTGTCAACGGAGAAATCGCACAGGGCATCCTTGGCATGGATGCAGAAGATCAAAGAGGCATTGATAGATCCTTAAATATCCTTGATGGAACTCCCAATAAAGGACGCCTTGGAGCAAATGCTATTCTTGGGGTTTCACTGGCCGTTGCCAAAGCAGCTGCTCAGTCAAAGAAACTTCCTTTGTACCGGTATATAGGAGGGAGTAACGCTCATATTTTGCCGGTTCCTATGATGAATATCATCAATGGCGGTGCCCACGCTGACAACCCTATCGATATTCAAGAATTTATGATTATGCCTGTTGCAGCCAAATCAATAAGTGATGCCATTAGAATTGGCGCCGAAATTTTTCATGTCCTAAAAAAATCTTTAAAAGATAAAGGGCATAACACCAGTGTAGGAGATGAGGGAGGATTTGCACCTAACCTTAAAAGCGCTGATGAAGCTTTAAGTTTTATTATGCGAGCTATTGAAGCAGCAAAATATAAGCCTGGAGAGGATGTTATGTTAGCCCTCGATTGTGCTTCAACTGAATATTATAAAGATGGAAAATATCGTCTTGAGGGAGAAGGAAAAGTTCTCGATAGCGCGGCTAATGCTCAGTATCTGGCCGATCTTGTTTCACGATACCCTATTATTTCTATAGAAGATGGGATGGCAGAAGATGATTGGACTGGGTGGAAAGCTCTGACAGAGATGGTTGGAAAAAAATGTCAACTTGTCGGGGATGATCTTTTCGTCACCAATTCAAAGCGCCTTGCAGAAGGAATTTCGAAGGGTGTTGCAAATTCTATACTCGTCAAAGTCAACCAGATTGGTTCCCTGAGCGAAACTCTTGATGCTGTTCACATGGCGCACTGTGCAGGATATACAGCAGTCATGTCTCATCGATCTGGTGAAACCGAAGATTCCACAATTGCAGATCTTGCTGTTGCCACGAACTGTGGACAAATAAAGACTGGCAGCCTCAGTCGATCCGACAGACTTGCAAAATATAATCAGCTTATTCGCATTGAAGGAGAATTAGGCTCCAAGGCGCATTATGCTGGAAAAAAAATTATGAAAAAATAAGAAGACTTTTATGGTTCTGGGTTGGAATTAACCAAATATTTATTCTTTATTTTACCCCTCTTTAACTTCGAACATTTAAAATTTGAACATCAGAGTAATTTTTTGTTTGAGCGTCTTACTCTGAAAAAAATTAACTTATGCGAAATCTATGCAAAATTCACGACATAAGGTCAGACAGATTTTAGTTCTGCTTTTCTGCCTCGGTGTAACAGCCTATTTTTCGTATCATACTGTTTATGGTCGATATGGTCTCGAGGCGCGAACTCAGCTCAAAGAGCGTTTACAGGCTTTAAAGGTAGAGATTGCAAGTCTTGAGACCGTTCGGTCGAAACTCCAAAACGACGTAAGCCTTCTTTCTGTAGAAAATCCTAATCCTGTAATTATCGAAGAAGTAGCAGGAGAGGTAATAGGATTTGTCTACCCCCAGGACAAAGTGATTCTTTTTCCCAAAGATCGCTGACCCAGAATGGGTCGCCAGTCGCTCTGAGCGATGTTTTTTAAGACCTAAGAGCTCGCACATTTAATCTCAGAACTAGGGAGAGGGTACCTTTCCACAGATTCGTGTGTGTCAATTCGGTTTCATCAACGAACTCCTGAAGTCCCTAGACTAGCCTCCACCTAAGCAAAGACCTTAAGAACGCTTCCAGTGAGTATTTAGAATCAGTTTGGGGGTCTTTCACAATGAACATTCAATCTAAAAAGATATTTCTACTTTCGTCCGGTTTAGCGCTCCTTGCGGGCTGCTCTAGCGATAGCAATCCCTTATCTTCGGGAAATTTTTTCTCTTCGGGCACGAATTTGACCACATCATCGGTTTCGGCACCTGCGCCGACAGCCAACTCTCAGCTTCAAATGGCGGCTCCTAAGATTGATCCAAGTTGTTCGGCGATCAGCTTTAGAATTGATCAGCTGCGCAAAGAAGGCTTCGTTGAAAATCTTGAGAAAGTTTCTACTGGTAAGTCTTCCCTAGTCACCATTAAAAGAGACACTCTTGCCAAAATGGCAGAACTGCAGAAAGCAAATGCTGAATTCCAAACCAAATGCTCGGCATTGGGCACTGTGGCTATGAACACACCCGCCATACAACCAGCCAAGCCTGTCGCAGTTGCAGGCGCTCCGACAGCAGCAAGTCCCATAGTTCCAAAACAATAATCCGAGATATTTTTGTTTAGGATTTGAATTTCGAGGAGATAACGGGGGGCTAATAAACTGATTACCCCCTTTTTCCCTCTTGAGGTGCAGGTCACTTATGGTTTTGTGTCATAGCATTCACAAGTCTCATGTTACCAATAAAGAGAGTAACTTCTCTGCATCTAAGGGCTTTAAGCATGGACTATGCTAGCGAACCTGAGTAGGGAGGCAAGACTTGGCGACTGAAGAAAATCGATGTCTTTCATCTAGTGCAAAATACTCTCTCCTTTGCCTCCTTCTACTTTTGACAGGATGCGCAACCGGAGAACAAGCGGCCAGCGCACTTTCAAGCGGTGAGACCTGCCAATCTGTGCGCGGCAAACTCGATCGTTTGTTATCGAATGGGGCACAATGGAAGGTTGAGGCTGTCAGTGCTGGGCGAAAACTTTCAGCAGCTGATAAGGCAGATGCCGACAGCTATAATCGTCTCCTGAATGAGTATTTGGGTGCCAAGTGTCACGTCCAATAGGAAGCAGCTTTTTATCTCATTCTTCAGGCTGATTATTATTAGAGTTCAAAGGCATCATTTGCTCACAATGCCTCGTTCTCTTTGGCTGTTTTGGATAAATGTGACATGCCAAGATTTGAAACCGTGCGTAGGGTTCCTTTTACCCCAGATCAAATGTTTTCTATCGTTGCAGATATAGAAAAATATCCTCTCTTTTTACCCCTTTGTGAAAGTCTCAAGGTAACATCTCGACAAGAAAGTGGACCTGAGACGCAACTTATTGCAACCATGGGTATTGGATATAAGTCCATTCATGAAAAATTTACGACAAAAGTTCTTCTTCAACCTCATTACAAGACAATTCATGTCTCTCATCTTGAAGGTCCATTTCGCTACCTTGAAAATCATTGGCAATTTCAATCTGAGGAAGACAAAACCACATCAGTGCATTTTAAATTAGAATACGAATTTCAATCACGTCTTTTTGCTATTCTTATGGGTGGAGTGTTTGATCGTGCTTTCCGTCACTTTGCAGACACCTTTGAGCAAAGGGCCCAAGCAGTTTACGGTTCTTAGATTTTTTTTAAAATAAGTAAAGTTACAAAAAGGACTTTCTATTCCTCCCCCTCTAAAACGTGGGGGATTTTAAGATTAAAGGCGCGGTCTCGTCCTTTAAGATGATCAAGACCTTTAACGCTTTCCAAAATCGATCCATCAAAATCTGCTTCTGTTACATCAGCATCTGTAAAATCTGCTCCGCTTAAATCAGATTTTGAAAAATCGACATGATGGAGTTTTGCCCCTCTAAAATTTATACCCTTCAAGTTTGCGAACCGAAAAGAAACATAGGTGAGATCAGACAAGGAAAGATTGGCTCCTTCGAGATTAGCGCCTTCTAATTCTGTCCGGAAAAGATCTTCGATAAAACCCGTTTTGCTAAAGGGCGCAAGAGAGGCCCCTTCCAAATTTGCAAAAGAAAAATCTGATCTGCTGAGCTGGCCAAATATTTTAGCTTTACGCAGATCGGCTTTTTTAAAACTTGGTGGTGAAGGCCCATGTCCCTCTCTTGTCAGTGTCGTTGAAGGACGCAACATACTGATCCCTGAGAGATTAGCGTTATCGAAGTCTGTACCAATGATTGTAATACGGTCGAGGCGTGCGTTCTCGAGGTTTGCATTCGCAAGGCGAGAATTTGATAAATTAACACCAAACATTTTTGCACTAGAAAGATTGCTTCCTTTGAAATCAACATGGCTCAAATCAAGATCTTCGAGATTTGTATTTGATAAATCTATTGGGCCTTTCGCTTTAAAGAGACGCTCGGTAACTTCGCGTGCTGAAAGATCTGCAGCTCGCACACAAAAAGGTGCAACTAAAATTGAGAGCGCAACTGCAAACAAATAAAGTCGAAGGAATTGCAAGGAATTTCTCATTGTTGGCATACTACTCATAAAGCCTTATGTTCATTTGTTTTGGTTGATGCGTTCTATTAAAAGAGAAATTGCTTTTTTGACGGCAGCTTCTCGTACGCGATTGCGACCTATGTCTTCGAAATGCACGACTTCAGGAAGAGTGTTTTGACCCACTTTGGCAACAGCGAAATGGACAAGACCTATTGGTTTCGAAAGTGTGGCCCCCGTTGGGCCGGCAATTCCTGTTATTGCAACAGAGATATTTGCTCTTGAATGAGCCAGAGCGCCTTCAGCCATGGCGATTGCGACTTCCTGACTGACGGCACCATAGTGAGAAAGGAGGTTAGGATCGACACCCAACATGTTGGTTTTTGCTTCGTTAGAATACGTAATAAATCCACATTCAAAGATTTCTGAAGATCCTGGAATTTCAGTGAGGGCGCCAGAGAGAAGTCCTCCTGTGCAACTTTCTGCGGTTGCAACTTTTAGACCGCACTGTCGAGCTAGGTTCACAAAGGAGAAGGCCAACTTCACAAGTTCATCAGAAATCATGGAGACCAAACTCGACAGAAGGTAATAAAAAAAGGCTAATGCAGAATGGCATTAGCCTTTCATAATGAGCGTGTCGTTTGATAGCCAGTTTAATTTACGGAGCAACAAGCTTTTCAGCCTGCTTCAGAAGAGCATCAAGAGTTGAACGTGAGTCATTTCCCATGACAGATATCGTATGAGATTGAGCATTTTTCCAAACGGGAAATGCGTCTTTCAGTACAGCTTGCCCTTTAGGCGTGAGATGGAGACCACGGCCACGACGGCCAGCAGGAGGATCCATGACAATCAGGGTGAGTGCTAAAAGACGTTTTAAATTTCGCGACAAGGTCGATTTTTCAATATCAAGATCGTGGCCAATTTCTACAGCAGTGATCCCATCGTGAGCAGCTAATTGAGCCAACAACGTATATTGGCTTGCCGTTATTCCAAGGGGTCTCATCGCATCATCATAGACTCGCGTTATGATGCGTGAGAGTTGTCGAACCCGTGTTGCAAGACATGAGGCAGCTGTACTTTCTGCAATGTCAGACATATTACTTTGGTCTTGGGCCGCCTTTTCAACAGCCTGTGTCATGATATTCATTGAGGGCCTCTCTGAGGAAGAAATGCTCCCGATGGAACATTCTATTTTGATCATACAACTTCTCTATGGGGGGTGTGCCGCGATTCTGCCAGAGGGGTCAATGTCGCGGGGGAAATAATTTAGAGGTCTGAGGAGAACGGAGGGAGTACAAGAGCGGTTGCTAAGCAGGCAATTCCCTCTCTCCGACCCGTAAAACCCAAACCTTCCGTTGTGGTTGCCTTAATTCCTATCCTATCGACTGAGATGCTCAAAATTTGAGCTATACGGTTTTGCATGGCTGTTCTGTGCGGTCCAATTCGGGGTTCCTCGCACAAAAGAGTGACATCGACATTGACGATAGAGCCTCCCTTTATGCGTACTCTGCGCGCTGCATCGCTGAGAAAAAGATGCGATGCTGCCCCTTTCCATTGAGGGTCCGAAGGGGGAAAGTGTAGTCCAATATCCCCGTCTCCAATTGCTCCGAGAAGGGCGTCGGTCAGAGCGTGCAATCCCACATCGGCGTCGGAATGTCCTTCTAAGCTTTGACTATGGGGAATTTCAACTCCGCAGAGCCACACACTGTGCCCTGAGGTAAAACGATGGACATCAAAACCGGTTCCAATCCGAGGTTGCATGTTTTTTGACATGAGGTGTTCAATTTTTTTGTGGGCGTCTATGAGATCTTGAGCCGTTGTAATTTTTGAATTCTCTGATGTTCCCTCAACAACACGAACAGAGATTTTTGCCCACTCTGCAAGAGCTGAATCATCCGTAAATTCATGGAGATGAAGAGAAGCCGCTTTACGATGCGCAGAAAGAATATCGTCATAATAGAAGCCTTGCGGTGTTTGCGCGAGCCATAAATGCTCTCGTGGAATTGTACCAAGTATACCCCCTTCAGGATCAGCTTTTTTCAATGTATCTTTCACTTTTAGAGCTGGTACAACCGCACGTGCTCTTTTCAAAGCGCCAAGAACTGTGTCAATCACTTCTTTGGTTACGAAAGGCCTAGCCGCATCGTGTATGAGTACAATGTCAGGATGATGCGTACTGAGACCTTCAAGTCCTAAGAGAACAGACTCTTGGCGTGTCTGTCCTCCATGAAGCGACGACAGAACTTTTTCCGTTGAGGAGAGTGAACACACAGTCTTGGCATAGAGTGCTGTGTCCTCTGGATGAACAACAACCTGGACGAGGTCCACGGAGGGATGTAGGGAAAAAACATCTAGAGCATGCGCTAGAACGGTTTTTTGGTTCAAGTTTGCATATTGTTTTGGGGAGTTGAGACCAGTACGGGATCCACGACCGGCAGCGACAATCAAAGCAGCAATTCGCACTTCATAATCCTTTAAATGGAGCTTTTTTCACCAGTGCATAAGCCGGAGGATTTGAAAACTGAATTCGTTTGTGAGCATTTGACCCTCTTGCGTCCTCATTGAGAACTGACTAGGATGCTTAAATTCTGAGCACCTCTTGTCACTGCTTTAATATTAAGCTTTTGGAACAAGGAGAAAAGTTTACACGAGCGATGTCTGATCTCCGAATTGGAACTCTCAAGCCCAAAAATCCAGTTTTTCTGGCTCCTATGACAGGAGTTTCAGATCTTCCTTTTCGACACTTTGCGGCCAAACTCGGAGCAGGGCTCGTTGTGACAGAGATGGTTGCTAGCGCGGAACTCATCAAAAACCGTCCGGATGTCTGCCGCCGCAGCCAAGGAGGAAGTTTGTCCCCTCATGTTGTCCAACTCGTTGGCAGCGAACCTTATTATATGGCGGAGGGAGCGCGCATTGCCGAAAGTCACGGTGCTGATGTGATAGATATCAATATGGGATGTCCCTCTCGAGAAGTGACGGGTCGGGCGTGCGGAAGCGCTCTCATGCGCAATCTACAGCAAGCTCTTTTTCTGATTGAAGCTGTCGTCTCCGCAGTGAAAATTCCCGTTACTTTAAAAATGCGTCTGGGGTGGGACGATCAAAATCGTAACGCAGCCGAATTGGCAGCACAGTCTCAAAATGCAGGCATACTCTTAATTACAGTTCATGGAAGAACGCGTAACCAATTTTTCAAAGGACGAGCAGATTGGTCCTTCGTGCGCTCTGTACAAGCGGCAGTGAATATCCCTGTCATCATCAATGGCGATATTGTTAAGCCAGAGGATGCCAAAAATGCTCTAAAGGCTTCTAATGCGCATGGCATCATGGTCGGACGAGGAGCATATGGAGCTCCGTGGCTTCCAGCCCGTCTTGCTCACTATTTAAAAACCGGGGTTGATCTTGGAGCACCCCTTCTTTCTGACCAAAGACAAATTGCTCAAGACCACATTCAAGCAATGCTGGAACATTATGGCGTTACTCATGGATTAAAAAATGCTCGTAAGCATATCGGGTGGTATTTGAAATCTGCAGGGCTCGATGACACTGCGCTTCTTAAATGGAGGCACCGTCTTTGTACCGATGAAAATCCACAAAAAGTGCTTCAAGGGCTGGATGACGCGTACGCGGAGGCAATGAGTTTGGCCGCATGATGAGACATCAATCTGAAAAACTATCTTCATCTCATAAAGTTTTAACGCCCCAAAATTCGGGTATCGATTTTGAGCACCTTTTACAAGCTCTGCCACATCCTATTCTTGTTTTGCGCGAAGATAACACTGTTGCATACGCGAACACCGCAGCTGAAGCATTTTTTTCTACAAGTCTTTCAGTTCTTCGCAGAGAAACACTTGATGCTCTCTTAGGATTTAGTAGTCCAATACTCAACTTAGTCCAACAGGTGCGTCAAACACAAGAAACCGTAAACGAATACGGAATTCTTCTTCATGCCCCCAAACTTCTCTTTCCAAAATTGATTGATGTGTATGCCGGATTTTTTGGGCACACAGAAACTCATATTCTCCTTATGCTGCAACAGCGGAACATGGCGCAAATGATTGAACGCCAACTCAACCATCGCGCAGCAGCCCGAACGGTTTCTGGAATGGCGGCAATTCTTGCCCATGAAATTAAAAATCCACTCTCAGGCATCAGAGGAGCGGCCCAACTTTTAGAGCCCACTCTTAGTGATCAAGATCGCAGTCTTACACAACTCATTTGCAAAGAAACAGATCGCATTCGCAGTCTCGTAGATCGCATGGAAATCTTCGGAGATGAACGCCCCCTTTCTAAAACCGATGTAAATATACATGACGTTCTCAATCATGTTGTTCAGTTAGCACGATCCGGATTTGCTAAAAAAATTCGCATAATCGAAGAATACGATCCTTCCTTGCCTGCTCTTTCGGGTAATCGAGATAAACTCATTCAAGCTTTTTTAAATTTGGTAAAAAACGCTTCCGAGGCTCTCGCCTCAAGCGAAGATCAGGGGCGAATTCTCATCCAAACGGCTTTTCGGCCGGGTGTTCGACTATTAGTACCAGGCAGTACCGTAAGAGTAAGCTTACCTCTTCTCATTCAAATCGAAGACAATGGGGAAGGAGTGCTAGAACAAATTAGAGCGCATCTTTTTGATCCCTTTGTAACTACAAAGCATAACGGGACAGGTCTTGGTCTCGCACTTGTCGCAAAAATCATCAACGATCATGGTGGAATTATAGAATTCGAAAGCGAGCCGCGAAAAACTGTCTTCCGCATCCTTCTGCCGCTCGATCATCAGAAGGTGCACAATCAGAATAACAAGGGTGTATAGAGATGGCGCTTGGAACTATACTCATTGCGGATGATGATACAGCGATAAGGACAGTTCTTAATCAAGCATTGGCTCGTGCAGGATATCTTCCCCGCGCAACAAGTAATGCTGCAACCCTTTGGCGTTGGATTAGCGAAGGAGAAGGAGATGTTATTATTACTGATGTTGTGATGCCCGACGAAAATGCCTTCGATCTTATTCCCAGAATTAAGAAAATACGACCCGATCTGCCTATTGTTGTAATGAGTGCCCAAAATACGCTCATGACGGCTTTAACTGCAGCAGAGAAAGGAGCTTATGAATATTTACCCAAGCCCTTTGATCTAGCAGAACTCGTTTCTGTTGTTGCACGAGCTCTTTCGTCGCGAGGGAAAAAAACTGAAAAAGAAAATAAGACTAGCGAAGCTGAAGACTTACCTCTCATAGGTCGTTCTCCAGCGATGCAAGAAATTTATCGAGCCTTAGCAAGGCTAACGCAAACTGATCTCACGGTCATGATTTCTGGAGAAAGCGGTACAGGAAAAGAGCTCGTTGCAAGAGTTTTACATGATCATGGAAAGCGTCGAAGAGGTCCCTTTGTTGCGATTAACATGGCTGCTATTCCAAGAGAATTAATTGAAAGCGAACTCTTTGGTCATGAAAAAGGAGCCTTCACTGGAGCCCAAGCGCGCACGCAAGGCCGTTTCGAACAGGCAGAAGGGGGGACCCTTTTTCTCGATGAAATAGGAGACATGCCTCTTGAAGCCCAAACACGGTTACTGAGAGTTTTACAAGAGGGGGAATACTCTACAGTTGGAGGAAGAACACCGATCCGCACCAATGTGAGAATTATTGCTGCAACACATCGAGATCTCCGCACTCAAATACACAATGGTCTTTTTCGAGAGGATCTTTTTTATCGTCTCAATGTTGTTCCCCTTCGGCTGCCTCCCCTGCGTGAGCGGGTAGAGGATATCGGAGATTTAACACGCCACTTTCTTCGACTAATATCTCGCGAAGGTCTTGGGGAAAGATCGATCGAGCAGGGTGCACTCGAGCGCCTAAAAACGCATTCTTGGCCAGGCAATGTGCGTGAATTAGAAAATTTTATAAGGCGCGTTGTAGCTCTTCATACAGAGGAGCTTATAACCGAGAATATGATTGAGCATCATTTAGGAGAAGCAACCCCACTCCGACCTTCCGATAAAGCGATCTCCGCACAAAATCTTTCGGAGATGATAGAAAATCATTTAGCGACTTATTTTGCAGAATTTGGAAACACACTTCCCCCTTCTGGTCTTTACGATCGCGTTTTAAAAGAAGTGGAATATCCCCTCATTGCGGCCGCGTTGACAGCGACGCGCGGCAATCAAATACGCGCTGCAGAACTTTTAGGACTGAATAGAAACACACTGCGAAACCGAATAAAAGATTTAAATATTAAGGTGTTTCGCAGTGTTAGCTGATCCTTTCTACTTTCTCCCCATCTAACCACGTCTCCGATCTTGACCGTTTTGTCGCGAAAATGTCACAGTTGGTGTGTCTGGTGACTGCTATGGTGCCAAGGAGTGAGGGTAATCTTCGTGATGCGTGGTTGTTTTGGGTACAGATTGAAAACGAAAAGCGCAGGAAAGTCTGATCCTATGCTTGGCGGTCTGAAGGCCTGCAACAGTCTTGCTGTTATCTGTGGAGATGCCAGCGACACAGGACAGGCGACAGATGGCAACCTTTAATCTGAAAGCCAATTTCCTGCAGGGCTTTGGAGCGCCGAAAGGTCCTTCTTTAGATTCTTCAGAGCGCGCCTTTTGGGTTGGTCTTTCTACGGTTGTCCTTTCTCTTGTCTCGGGATTTGCAACTTATTTTATTCTCACTGGCCTTACCCCCATCACACCTCGTGACGAGGTTGTTGTTCTCGCGCTCTTACTCAATATCTCACTTATCCTGACGATGATTGGTATCCTCGTCTGGCAAGCTATTCAGTTGTTACGTGCGTGGCGCGCAAAAGTGCCAGGAGCGCGGCTGCACGTTCGGATCGTTGCCCTTTTTTCGTTGATTGCCGCCTTGCCAGCGATCGTTTTAGCAATAGCCGCCACAACGACTTTTTCACGTGCGATTGACAGCTGGTTTAATTCAAGAACCCGAGCGATAATTGAAAATTCTCTTTTTGTTGCGCGCGAATATCTCGCGGAGCACGGAGAAGTCATCCGAACAGATGCCGCGAATATGGCGCGCGATATCGAGGCTGATTTCAATGACATTCAAAATAAACCGATGAATTTTAAAAAGCTGCTGATTGCGCAGGCCGGACTTCGAGACTTAAGCAGTGCTTATATTGTCAATTCACAAAGCCAACTTCTCATCTCTGCTTTTGATGATAAAGACAAGGATCCCTTTATAGCTCCACCACAATCGGCCGTACTCGAAGCTGATAATGGGCATGTGGCGATTATTAAATCAGTTGAGCGTGCACGGATCGCGGCTCTCACGCGTCTTAATAAATTTAAGGACAAATATCTTCTCGTTATTCGAGGTGTCAGTCCTAAGGTCATGGCCCACCTTCAACGCACAGAACAAAGGGTCGATGAATACAATATTCTTCGTCAAGCGCGTGGGGGATTAAAGCTAGCCCATGGACTGATGTATACTATGATTTCTATAACAGCGCTTCTCGCTGCTATTTGGGCAGGCCTTTGGTTTACAGGTCGTTTCGTTGCCCCCATCCGCAGGCTGATTGCAGGAGCGCAAGAAGTTTCCAAAGGAAACTTAGAAGTTGAACTACCAGAAAAAAGAGGAGAGGGAGACCTCCGACGCCTATCCAGCACTTTTAACACCATGACACGGGAATTAAAGTTTCAGAGGGATGCTTTAATATCAACCAATGCTCAACTCTCAGAACGTCACAGTTTTATCGAAGCCGTTCTTGCAGGGGTCACTTCTGGTATTATAGGCGTTGATAATCAAAAAAGAATTACACTTGTTTCAAAAGGGGCG
>JBJTOZ010000163.1:0-5487 GCA_046074825.1 Hyphomicrobium sp. | reverse complement strand
TAAAAGCGATAAACTCTACGAGCCAGAACTCTATAGCACACAACTTATGGCAAAAGATGCTTGCAATCTTTTGGATCATCTCAAAATTGAACGCACTCATATAATTGGTTATTCTATGGGGGCTCGCATCGCCGCTTCTATCGCTTTGGATCATAGCAATCGTGTTGGACAACTGGTTCTGGGGGGACTTGGTCTAAACATGGTTCGCGCAATGGCAGGGACTGGTCCCATTTCACAGGCGCTTCTCGCTGAGAATATGAGAGAAGTTTTAAATCCAACTGCACGAACATTTCGAGCTTTTGCTGAACAAACAAAAAGTGATCTCAAAGCATTAGCTGTATGCGTGCGAAAAATTCGCGAACCCATCTCGCGAGAGCGTATTTCTGAACTTTCAGTCCCTGTCTTGATTGCTGTTGGGGCTAGAGATGTCATAGCTGGACCAGGCGACGCGCTTGCACAATTAATACCCAAGGCAAAATCTTTTGAAATACCAGAAACTGACCACATTAAGGCTGTAGGGTCTCGTGCTTTCAAAGAGGCCGCTTTGACATTCTTACTCGAAGGGACAGCATAAACATCTGCAAGAAAAATATCAAAAACCCCTTTTTTGAGTGGGAGCGTCTTTTGCATATCTTACTTAAAGATTTAATGGGGTTATTTTCCTGACTAAACCACAAATTACTTGTCAAAATCTCTTTTCAGTTAACTTTCTGTTACGGATTTAGAAGATACTCTGCTTATGATGTCATGGCGTCATTATGTTCTGGTTTTCATAGGTTTGGGTCTTCTGACCCTTTTAGGATGCAGCGCTGGGCCACATTTTATTGCCAAGTATGAACCTTGGCGGGAGTATGAAGAGGAAGCCTGTCTTGTTTCAGGCATCGTTCGGACATCAGCAACAGTTGAAAAGAAATCTGCTCTTGACAGACAAAGCGTGTGTGGGGCAGAGCAACCTTTTTCCGTATCTGCTTCAGGGGATGGAAGAGTACGATTTCGGCCATCTGCAATTCTCAGATGTCCCATGATCCCTCAAGTTGAGCGTTGGGTCTCGAATACTATAGAGCCAGCTGCAAGCAATTTTTTTGGTTCTTCTCTAGCTGAAGTTACTATTGGAGGCTCTTATGCTTGTCGTCCAGTTAATCGTCAGTTTGGGGGAAATCTTTCAGAACATGGCTATGCCAATGCTCTTGATGTGGCTGGATTTACCTTAGCCGATGGACGCAAAGTAATGGTGAAAACCGGATGGACCGGCAGCGAACAAGAACGTCTTTTTTTAAGGGCTGTGCATAATGGAGCCTGTCAGGAGTTTACGACAGTTCTTGGTCCTGACTATAATTCTATTCATTCAGATCATTTCCATGTTGATCTTGCACGTCGTGGGGATGACGGACTTTCTCGAGTTTGTCGGTAAATAAAATGACTTACTTCATGTGAGATTTGAAGATAAAGAAAACCTCCCGATCTTTCCTCAAGTGTTGACTGGGAGATATCTCCTTCTTCAGACTTTGCGTCTTAAATATCGTTTTCTATCTTTAAGGATGAAGGATGAGTTTTGTTGTTCATAATAGATCTAGGATATAATTATTTTATTCCTTTGTTAAATTAATAAAAGTGTATGAGAGTTTTCGAATATGCATCTCTTGCGACTTTAGGAAAAAGAGCGAGACAGGAAGACAGTCACTTATTCTGGACTGGAAATACACCAGTTTTGCCAAGCGCTGTGGAAAGAAAGTCGCGTGAACTGCTCGCTGTTCTGGCGGACGGAATGGGAGGCCACGTTGGTGGGGCAATAGCAAGCCAAATTGGGTGTGAAGCATTCACCCATGCCTTTTCAAGAGGTGAAGGAGATATTCCCTTCCGCATGAATTTTGCCCTTAACTCCGCGAACCAGAAAATTGCACAGACAATTTGCCAAAATCCAAAACTTTTAGGAATGGGATCGACCCTTTTAAGTGTTTTCTTTTTCAATAATTGTTTCCACTGGATTAGTGTTGGAGACAGCTTGCTGTATCTTTTTCGTAAAGGGAAGATCACAATCCTCAATGAGGACCACTCGATGGCTCCCCTTATTGACCGTAGGGCCGCAGAATGCATTCCTCATAGAAGAATAAAACGGGAGGAGGAACATTGTAATATGTTACGATCCGCACTCATGGGGGGAAACATTTCTCTTGTTGACCTTACATACTGTCCATTACAATTACAAAATGCGGATATTGTGGTTCTAGCAAGTGATGGAATTTTATCACTGACCCTATCCGAAATTGAAAAAATACTTTCTCACACTCAACAGAAAGGTCCTCTCTCGGTTGCACAATCTATTGTTGAGGGCGTCGAAGGTCTTGATGATCCTAATCAAGATAACATTACAGTAATGGTGGTACGTTATTTATTTAAAAATTGAGATTAAAGATGAAATACTGTCCGTTGGCTTTTTGAATTTTTAGCAGCGCTGCGCAATCTATAGAAGAAAATAATATGACATTTGATGATCATTTTTGGCCGAGCATCTATCCTGCACTTATTGTTGGATTTTTAATTGGTCTTTCTAGGCGAAGCCTAACGGCAACTTTACTGGGCGCCTGTGGTGGGTTCCTTGGAGGATTTTTAACTTTTTATATTCTAACTTATTTCAGGATTGAGGAAGGAATTTTTCCTGTTATCGCCATTATTTTTGGTGCAGCCACGTTAGCGAACTTTTGTCTTAAGGCGGGTTTGAGAATAATGGGAATATGATCGTGAGACTAACCCTATTTTTAGCGTGGTTGATTTGAAGTCTATATTTCTTCTATTAAGGATCAGATTGTAAAGTTTTTTGCATTGATTGGAAATATGTCTGGAATGAGGCTTATTAAATGTCCTAAAATATCTACCAGTTATTGTCCTTCATTTTTTGAATGGGCGGTGGATCCGATATAGGAATTAAAGCAAAGAAATCGAAGTTTAACTCATAAGCCCTCAGTAACACGCTAGAACTTAAAGGGGCAAAAAGACAAAACTTTAGGGAGGGGTTCATTAGTGTCTTGAAGTATAAGCTTTTTTTTTAAATCACAAATTAATTGATGACGAGCGTGCTTCAGCTCGCTACATGAAGAGTTGAATTCTAATTCATTCAAACTAATAACAATTAGGAAGTTATCGAAATGGCTAATACCTCTTCTGCAAAAAAAGCTGCTCGCCAAATGATTGTCCGCACTGAAAGGAATAAAAATCGCAGAACGCGAACAAAAACCAGCGTCAGAATGGTTGAAGAGGCAATAGCATCAGGCGATAAGACAAAAGCGACAGCAGCGCTTAAAGCAGTTGAGCCAGTTCTCATTCGAACTGCTCAAAAGGGAATCATGCATAAAAAGTCTGCTAGTCGAAAAGTTTCGAGATTGTCTGCTCGAATAAAGGCGATGGCCTGAGATTAAATGTCATAACAATTCACTTAGGCAGTCTTTTTTTTTCAGTTATGCGTTGACAAAAAATATCAATTAAATTTTTTTTCCGAATTATATTTTGGAGGATGCCCATTTTTGGCCGTCAATTCATGCGGCGCAGTCGTCCTCTTTTCGAATCAATTTGTTGCGCCTTGGCCACGATAAAAATTGAATTGAACTATGATTTATTTTTTTGCCCAGTGCTAAGCTCAAGATTCTCTGAGATTTTTAGAAATAATTCTCCGATCTAAAGAAAGAATACGGAAAGGCAAACTTTAGAAAAAATTGCCTCAGTGCGCTTTTTTTTTGTCTAGTAAAATAATTTTTTTCAAAGCTTCTAAATCTATCGCCAGATCAAAGAGTTTCCTTTTTGTGATGAAGTAATTCATGAAAAAAATGAAATAAAAAAACCTTTAGAATCAGTACCAATAGAGAATGCGAACAGAAAATTGGGTATCTTGCGTCATAGGAAGTTTACCGTTAGCAAGTTTATATTCTCATTTCATCTTGTTGATGAAGGGCGAATAAGTTGAGGAAAATAATTCTTTACTGCACTCAATAAAATTTCAGTACTTCAAAGTAATTTTCTTAATTTAATTAATGTCTGTAGTATCATAAACAAACATACTTTGTCCTTGTTTGTGGTTCAAAAACGATATTAGTTCCGAAGAAAAATTTCTGATCCTGAATTTTCGTTATGCGTTAAAGAGTTTTTTGTGCGACTTAAAATCATTTGAAAGATTAATTTGGGGGTTATGATATTTTGAGGGTCGACGATGTCCTCGCATTAGAAACGTGGTCTCGTCTAAAAAATGATCCTACGTCTCAACTCGTAGATGTCCGTACAAAAGCAGAATGGACTTTTGTTGGATTACCTGATCTCAAAACTTTGGGGCGTCAGGTTATATTTGTCGAGTGGCAGACGTTCCCAGATGGCTATATTAATACTGCATTTGTGCCGCGTCTCTGTAGCTTACTCAACGGTGCCAGTCTTGGTACGGATACTCATCTGTTCTTTATATGCAGGACAGGGGGAAGAAGTAGGTTGGCAGCGGAAACAATGGCAGAAGCTGGGTATCCCCACTGTCATAATGTTTCGGATGGTTTTGAGGGGCCTCTCGACGCCCAACGTCAAAGAGGAAAACTGGCTGGATGGAAGGCTGTCGGTCTTCCGTGGCAGCAAAGTTAGGAAGTGAGGATTTATAGAGGGTACACTCGGTGAGGATGCGTGAGAAAAGGGGAAAATTTTGATCGCACGTCATGGGGTGTTTGTAAGTAAACAGTAAAGTGTATTGTGGGGTAGGCACATATGCAAACGTCTGAAGCACTCAAAACAACAGAAGAGCCGCGCGGTAAAAAAATTCATGCGGCATTAAGAGCTAGATTAGGAGACGATATTTATACGAGTTGGTTTAAAACATTAGATTTTGATAGTTTTGATGGCAAAACTGTTGTAGCATCGGTACCAGTTAAGTTTCTCAGAAATTGGATACAATCTCACTACATAGATGACTTACTTGCATGCAGCCAAGTCGAATTTGAAGGGGCGCAATCTGTTGAAGTGCAGTTAAGACAACCTGGGGGAATGAACCAGCGTACGCAGGTTGGTCCAAATTTAGAGGCTCTGCGTCCAAATGATAATTTAGTGGAACTTCGATCGACGAAGAGTGTCTCTGAGCAACTTCCACGTGCGTCTTCATCCAGATCCTCATCCATTGATTTTTCTATTCGTCCACCAGCTGGCGGGGTTGATGGTTCTCCTCTTTATCCCCACCATACGTTTGAAAACTTTGTTGTTGGCGCACCAAATCGGCTTGCTCATGCTGCCGCAGTTCAAGCTGCAGAAACTGTTATGAACGGTTCGTCGGGTATTAATCCATTGTTCTTACACTCATCAGTTGGGCTGGGTAAAACACATCTTCTTCAAGCGATAGCGTGGGAAGTTCGTCGCAGATCTACGAATGCTAATGTTTTATATTTGACGGCTGAGCGTTTTCGCTACGAATTCGTCGAGGCATTGCGCAGCTCTGATCCTCTAGCTTTTAAGGACCGTTTTCGTCATATC
>JBJTOZ010000162.1:0-12327 GCA_046074825.1 Hyphomicrobium sp. | reverse complement strand
CCTGAGGGACGTGGCACTGGCAAGTCAAGTTATCCCAATTTACCCGCAGAATTTAATAATGAGCCGCATGTTAGGGGTGTTTGCTCTATGGCTCGATCCTCGATGCCAAACTCGGCTAATAGCCAATTTTTTATATGCTTTAAGGATGCAAACTTTCTTGATCGACAATACACTGTATGGGGTAAAGTTATAGAAGGGATGGAGTCTGTAGATCAGTTAGAGCGTGGAGAACCACCACGTAATCCTGACCGAATGATCTCTGTCAGAGTTGCAAGCAACTAGCATAACCTCCACATAATAATAATAGCAGTGAGACAGAATTTCCAAAAGAACATCTTCATTATGTTCGCAGCAGGAATTGTAGGAGCCTGGGGTGTTATTTTAGCGGCAGTTGCTGCTCATTTAAAATCAGACCCTTTAATCGTGACTGCCTCGCATATGTTTATTTTTCATGCGTGTGCATTATTAAGTCTTGCAGCATGGAATGGTGCTTATCCTATTAAAACACGCATCTTTGATTATGCAGCTTATATGATGCTGACAGGTGTTATTCTATTTGGGGGTGATTTGTGTTTAAGAGCGTTTTATAATTTTACAATTTTTCATAATGCAGCCCCATTAGGTGGAGCTTTGATTATTTTGGGTTGGGTTCTTATTTCGTATGCTGCCATCTATGAATGGATAAAATCCTACACTCATTAATTCTAATCTTAGTACGGCTATTGTACTTAACTTCTGTTTTTATCTGATAACTTCTATAAATTTTGAGCTTAACTTCGTGAGAACCGATCTATTTGATTTTTTCCTGCCCGATGAAAGAATAGCGCTGAGACCCTGTACTCCCCGAGATTCAGCCAAGCTCCTTGTTGTGCATCCTGACAATAATGATTTTATAGAAAGATATGTTAGGGATCTTCCAGAGTTTCTAACTACGGGAGATACTGTTGTTGTTAATGACACTAAAGTTATACCGTCTAGTCTCGCAGCTCTGCGACTAAGAGGGGATCTCTCTGCAAAAGTAGATCTCAATTTAATCAAAAACATAGACGACAAAAAATGGCGCGCCTTTGCTCGACCTTTAAAACGACTTAAGCCTGGAGATGTCTTACGCTTTTATGATCAACAAACACATTCTCTCAGTCCTCTATGTGAAGCAACCATAGAAAAAAAATTAGATGACGGTGAAGTAGAAATTATCTTTAATATATCCGATGAAAATTTGAAAGGCGTACTTGGACAAATTGGTCTAATGCCTTTGCCTCCATATATTTCCCTCAAGCGGCCAGTGGATACTTCGGACTTTGAAAATTACCAGACAATCTTTGCAAAATCTTACGGCGCTGTGGCTTCTCCAACGGCGAGTTTGCATTTTACTTCAGAGCTAATCTCAGTCCTAAAAAGTAAAGGGGTTTCAATCGAATTTATTACATTGCATGTTGGGGCAGGGACTTTTTTACCCGTTAAAACAGAAGATACTGAAAATCATAAAATACATTCAGAATGGGCTCAAATAACAAAAGAAACGGCACAAAATTTGAATCATACGCGAAAGCAGGGAGGAAGAATTATAGCAATTGGGACAACAGTTATGAGAACATTAGAAACGTCAACCGATGATAATGGTATAATCAAAGAATGGTCAGGAGAGACATCTCTTTTTATAAAACCAGGATATAAATTTAAGAGTACGGATATCTTGATGACCAATTTTCATTTGCCTAAATCTACTTTATTTATGCTCGTTTCTGCATTTTCAGGTCTTCAAAAAATGCACTCTGCCTATTCTTTTGCCATAAAAAATAATTATCGTTTTTATTCTTATGGTGACGCATGTCTCCTGTTCCTCGCAAGAGGTGGCAAGTAGATGCGATTGAATTATGATGAGACTGCTCCTCACTTTAGTTTTCAAGTCCTACATAAAGATCTTCATGCGAGAGTGGGCGAAATTAAAACCTCAAGAGGTTCTATTCGTACCCCTGCCTTTATGCCTGTAGGCACTGTAGGAACGGTTAAAGCCCTATATCCTGAGCAGATAAAAGAGAGTGGTGCTGATATAGTATTAGCAAACACCTACCATTTAATGCTTCGGCCTGGAGCGGAGCGCATTTCTCGTCTTGGAGGATTACATTCATTCATGCTTTGGGACAAACCTATTCTAACCGATTCAGGTGGCTTCCAAGTAATGAGCCTTTCAAAGATCAGGAAAGTCACTGAGGAAGGCGTTGAATTCAGATCTCATCTCGATGGATCTCTGTATCTTCTAACCCCTGAAAGATCAGTAGAGATACAATGTCTCTTAGGTTCAGATATAATGATGCAGTTCGATGAGTGTATAAAATTGCCTGCAGATATTAAAGATGTCGAAAGGGCAATGGAACTCTCTCTTCAGTGGGCTATTCGTTCAAAAAAAGCTTTCGATAACAATGTTGCAACTGGAAGAGCATCAAAGGCTCAAACACTTTTTGGAATTGTACAAGGTGGTACAAATAAGAAATTAAGAAAAAGATCTGCACAAAGTTTAGTGGATATGAACTTTCAAGGCTATGCTATCGGTGGTCTTGCAGTAGGCGAAGGGCATGAGACTATGGTGCAAACACTTGAAGATTTTATAGAACTCTTGCCACAAGATAAACCCCGATATTTGATGGGCGTTGGTACACCACTTGATATCATCGAGAGTGTTCGTCGAGGAGTGGATATGTTTGACTGTGTTATGCCAACACGCAATGGTAGACATGGAACCGCTTTTACTTGGGAAGGCAAAATTAATCTGCATAATTCAAAACATGCAGAAGACAAAAGACCTCTTGATCCAAATAGCAGTTGCCCCGCTGCAAAGAATTATTCTCGGGCGTACTTACACCATTTAGTTAAGTCGGGAGAGTATCTAGGTGCAATGATATTATCTTGGGCCAATACCTGTTTCTATCAAGATCTAATGAAAGCAATACGACAATCTATCGAAAAAAACTCTTTTGATGATTGGTCAAGGACAGCAAAGGAGAAATTTGTTGGAGGGGATGCTTCCCTGATATCTGATTAATATTTTTCTCATGTGATATTAAAAATCTTGAAGCATATTTCATATAAAAAAATTAAAATGAATTTATTTTGCGCTAGCCCGAAGGGGGTCATTGCGGAACAAGTAGATGCCAGATGCTATAACTATCGAAGAGCCCAAAAGTGTGAGTAAATTTGGTGTGTCACCAAAAACGAGGAAACCAAATCCTACCATCGATATCAGTTGAAAATACAAAAAGGGGGCAACTGCGGATGCTGGAGCAAGCCTGTAGGCATGCAGAAAAAGCCAGTGACCAAGTCCTCCAAAGATACCAAGCATGAGCAGTAAAATAAAAGCGAGTATATCAGGTGGAGCTTTCCAACTTGAAAGTGCCATGGGAGCTCCTAGAAATGTTCCTACGAACATAGAATAAAAAAGTGTAACCATAGGAGAATCAAGTGTCGCCATGTAGCGTGTGAGTAAAATAAATAAAGCGTAAGCAAGCATGGCTGAAAAAGAATAAATTACGGCAGGTTGTATCATATCAAGAGAAGGATTTAAAGAAATTACAACTCCACTAAATCCAATAATAATTGCACACATTCTCCGCCAATCAATCCATTCTCCAAGAATAGGTCCTCCTACGAGAGCAACGCACAAAGGTGT
The DNA here is from genome assembly GCA_046074825.1 of Hyphomicrobium sp. GTDB lineage: Bacteria > Pseudomonadota > Alphaproteobacteria > Rhizobiales > Hyphomicrobiaceae > JAGVSR01. The sequence continues at coordinate 8,660 of JBJTOZ010000162.1, read as the reverse complement.
CAGAAAAATAATAGTAACTGTTTGATCTAATCGAAGGTCTCTTAAAGCAAGGAAATTAAAAACAGTTGTTGCAGCCATTAATATCGAACGTGCTAATTGAAGTTTGAGATTTTTAGTACGAAAGAGATCAAGAATTGAAAGTGAGCCAAAACTTGGAACAAGAAGCAGAACGAGTATAAATTGTCCAAAAAATCGAGCCCATGCAACTTGAGGCACAGGCATAGAGTAAACCTCTCCTAAGTATTTTGCTGAAGTATCAAGAGCCGAAAATAAAGTAATCGCGACAATCATCAGGATTATAGCTTTTGTAAAATCCTGAAATTTAAAGGGTTGAACGAGCCAGACTCTGAACTTATGTGCCACACTTGACGTCATGAATAAGAATGGAGGTCGATTTGTTTGAGTAATTTTTAAAGATCTGAACTTTTTAATCATTAGTGGAATTGAAAATTCTTATGGCTCGTATACATCTTTCAATGTCTCAACATTTGTCCGAGAAGCCCACAGCTTGACCATATTTTATATTCTGTTTTAAACATCCGTTAAAATATGATCTCAGGTCTTTAAAGGTTAGTATAAAGGTTAGTATAAAGGTGTATACGAAGACTTCATTGTCACAGGAGTTCTTATCATAGTTTTCATTAGAAATAGGCAACATAATGATGAATTAGATAACTAAATGTCATCTCATCTGATCATTAGATAAAATGCCTGGTTGCTTTACTGGTTAAGGGGCGTCTATAAATTGACTGATGATTTGTAAACCTCCTCGTTGAAAGTAACGTATTAATCATTTAAATGCACTTTTGAGATGGACCGGTAGCTCAGCGGTAGAGCACTCGGCTTTTAACCGATTGGTCGCGGGTTCAATCCCCGCCCGGTTCACCACCACTCTCCTAGTGATACGTAGTTGTTACAGTTCTGATGTTCCCCAAATATAAATTTGGAATCTCTTTTAAGTACATATGTTATTTTATTTCTTATCTATTATCCGATGCTATTGGAGCCTCTTAAGTGCAAGATATGAGAAAAAATTGGCTTGTTGAAACTGATTGGCTTGAAAACCATATTCATTCTCCTGGTCTAATTATTTTAGATGGTTCCTGGCATTTGCCGGATTCAGGGCGCAATGCAAAACAAGAATATCTTGAGGAACATATTCCAAATACGATCTTCTTTGATATCGATGATATTATTGATGAGACATCTCCTTTGCCTCATATGCTTCCCTCACAAGTTAAATTTGCTTCTAGAATGAAAAAAATGGGTATCGGCGATGGTATGCGTATCATAATCTATGATACTTTAGGTTTATTTTCTGCTGCACGGGTATGGTGGACCTTTAGGGTTATGGGCCATAAAGATGTTGCCGTACTGAATGGAGGCCTACGAAAATGGAAAGCAGAAGGGCGGCCCCTTGAAGATGGATTACCTCTCAAAAGAACAGCTCGTCATTTCACGCCATTGAAAGATAATGATCTTGTAAGAGATATTGAAGATATGAAGCGTTATGTTTCAAAGGGTGGAATGCAAATCGTTGATGCAAGACCAAGTGGACGTTTTTTGGGACGTGATCCCGAGCCAAGGCCTGGATTGAAAATGGGTCATATACCAGGTTCACGCAATGTTCCATCCTCAACCATACTCAATACTGATGGAACGCTTAAATCAAACGATGAACTCCAGAAAATATTTTTGAATGTTGGAATTGATCCTTCAAAACCAGTGGTGACCACATGCGGTTCTGGAATTACTGCAGCTATGTTGTCTTTTGCGTTAGCTCTTGTTGGGCAGACAAATGCTGCTGTATATGACGGATCTTGGGCTGAGTGGGGTCTTAAAGATAAGGGTCTACCCATTGAAACTGGTTGATGAACTGAGTAAATTTTAGTTTTTCTCGCTCCTTTTTGAGAAGTAAGTACGGCATTTCGTTTATTTGAAAAATATCTGGTTGATCATTATTTGCTTCTTCTATGCTTGAAAACTTTTCGCATTATATCCTCATGAAGGGGTACTTATTTAAATCCTAATTGATGGAAACTTGCATCTTTTTAAAAACATAGGCTTTTACTGCCGAATATAGGCAAGACTATAATTGATATTATCAATAAAATCTTATGAATGAAAATTCAAAATAATGAATAGATACGTCTCTATATTTCATCTTTGTTTATTTCTAATAACGGTGTCTATTTTTTCTCCCTTATTCATTCAAGCGCGGGCTGATAAACAATCTGCTTTACAACTTCCAAATGTTAGTGTTTCCCAACCAATCTCAAAAAAAATTGCATTATGGGATGAATTCTCAGGGCGCTTTGAAGCTATCCATACAGTTGAAGTGCGGCCGCGAGTTTCAGGCTTTATTGAGCAGCTCCATTTTAAAGATGGACAAATGGTTAAGGAGGGAGATCTTTTGTTTACAATTGATCCAAGACCCTTCGAACTTGCTGTAGAAACAGCCAAAGCTGATTTAGCTCGTACAACCGCACAAGTTCAGCTTGCAAATGAGGAAGTCGAAAGAGCCCGCCCCTTACTGCAATCAGGCGCTGTAACAGGAAGAGATTTTGACCAAAGGAATGCAGCTTTGTCAGTTGCCCGTGCAGGACAACAATCTGCAGAAGCATCTCTCAGAAATGCAATGCTTAATTTAGAGTGGACTAAGGTCGTAGCTCCAATAAATGGTCGTATTTCGGATCGCAAAGTTGATGCGGGTAATTTGGTGAATGGGGGAGTGGGCTCAACAACGATACTTGCAATTATCGTCACTACAGATCCCTTACATTTCATATTTGATATCTCAGAAAGTGATTTCCTTCGATATCAACGTTTATCTACCACTGGCGGAGGAATGAGTTCTGAAAATCAAAAGAGCCCCGTAAAAATTCGACTAGCAGATGAAAAAGATTATTCTCATGAAGGAACGCTGAACTTCATAGATAATACCCTCAATCCCCGTTCTGGAACATTGCGAGTGCGTGCAATTATAGCCAATGCAAGCGGACTTTTACAGCCAGGTTTGTTTGGACGAGTTGCCCTCTATGGAGGTGAGATAGATGCCTTTTTAGTTCCAGATACTTCAATTGTAGCAGATCAAGAGAGAAAGATTGTTTTCGTTGTAACCGAAGACAACATAATTAAATCAGCCCAAGTTGTTTTGGGGCCTATGGAAAAAAAATTACGTGTAATCCTTAGTGGTTTAACGTTAAATGACAAGGTTGTTCTTGATGGTATTGCAAATCCACTCATTCGGCCTGGAACCAGAGTAAATGTTGAGAAAACTAAAATAGAAGAAATGGTGAACTAAAAGTGTTTGGAGTATTTTCTCCAAGGAATAAGATTTCACCATAAGGGATTAAAAAGTTGCGTTTTCCTCATTTCTTTATTGATAGACCAATTTTTGCTGCAGTTCTTTCAGCACTGGTTACAATAATCGGACTTATATCAGCACGCAATTTGCCCGTAGCTGAATATCCTGAAATCGCTCCGCCAACAATTAATGTTTCAAGCACATATCCTGGTGCTGATGCAAAAACACTTGCTGAAACTGTTGCCGCCCCAATGGAACAGGAAATTAATGGCATTGAAAATATGCTCTATATATTTTCCCAATCAACAGGGGATGGACGACTTTCAATAAATGTTGTTTTCAATCCTGGCACTAATGTTGATCAAGCAGAGGTGCTTGTGCAAAACCGTGTCAACATTGCTCTTCCAAGATTACCGGAAGATGTCCGGCGTTTAGGAATTACAGTTCGAAAAGCATCCCCTGATCTTATGCTTGTTGTCCATATGACTTCCCCTGATGGCACCAGGGATCAACAATATATTTCAAATTATGCATCTCTCTACGTTAAAGATCCGATTAGCCGTATTGATGGTGTCGGTGATGTCAGAATTTTTGGCTCTCGCGACTACTCTATGCGAGTATGGTTAGATCCGGCAAAAGTTGCGGCAAGATCGTTAGCTGCGGGAGATGTCCTCCAAGCTTTGAGAGCAGCAAATCTTCAGGTTGCGGCAGGAGCGATCAATCAGCCACCCGCAACCTCAGATGCAGGTTTTACTCTCCCTGTTCAAACCTTAGGAAGATTAGGTTCAGTAAAGGAATTTGAAAATATAGTCATTAAGAGTGATAGGGATGGAGAAGTTGTCCGCCTAAAAGATATAGCTCGTGTTGAGCTTGGGTCCCAAGACTACAATATGAATGCCTACCTTAATGACAATGTTGCCACGGCAATTGTCATTTTCCAGCGTCCAGGCTCCAATGCATTAGCTACAGCAGCATCCATAAAATTAAAAATGCTGGAATTAAGTAAAAACTTTCCCCAAGGTGTGGGGTATTCCATCATCTATAATCCAACAGAATTCATACAGTATTCTATTGATGCAGTTATTCTTACCTTCTTTGAAGCTCTTTTACTTGTTGTTTTGGTGGTCATCCTTTTTCTACAAACCTGGAGGGCAGCTGTTATTCCAATTGTGGCTATTCCTGTTTCAATTATTGGAACATGGGCAGTCATGTCTGCTGTTGGGATATCATTTAATACACTTTCGCTATTCGGTCGCATACTTGCAATTGGTATAGTAGTTGATGACGCTATAGTTGTTGTTGAGAATGTAGAACGGTATGTTCGGCGAGGTTTTAGTCCTAGAGATGCAGCACATAAAACTGTCGATGAGGTGTCAGGAGCACTAACAGCAATTTCTTTTGTTCTTATAGGGGTGTTTTTACCAGCTGCTTTTATAAAAGGTTTACAGGGAAGCTTTTATAAACAATTTGCAATTACTATAGCTGCCTCAACTGCTATTTCGCTTTTTGTATCTTTAACGCTCTCTCCAGCCTTGTCTGCCCTTCTTTTAAAAGATCAGTCTTTGCATGATATTCAAACAAAACCATTATTAGAAAGAATATTTCAAAAAATTCTTTATCCATTTAAAACTTTTATAACATTTTTTAATGAAAAGTTTGAGGACCTCAGTTATCTGTATTCTAAAATAACACTTCGTTTTCTTAAACATTCATTCTTGATGATGGGTGTCTATTGTATTCTATTAATTATAACTATAATTTTTCTCATAAAAACACCAACTGGTTTAATTCCACAATTAGATAGAGCATATTTCATAGTTGCCCTTCAACTTCCTCCAGGATCAACACTTGAAAGAACGGATGCTGTACTTAAGAAAGCTTCAGGTGTTTTAAGGTCACGCCCTGGAGTAGATGCGGCAGTAGGCTTTGCAGGTTACAATGGAGCTACTAGAAGCAACGCACCTCACACAGGAGTACTTTTTGTTCGTCTTAAACCTTTCGCAGAGCGTATAAAATCTGGATTGAAGTACGATCAAATCCTCCAGGATCTGCGTACTCAGATGTTTTTAATTCGAGAAGCCTTTATTCTGGTCATTGAACCACCTTCCGTTCCTGGTGTGGGGACAAGTGGAGGACTTAAAGGTTTTGTTCAAGATCGAGCTGGTCGTGGAATGCTCCAACTTGAAACGGTTGGTTTATCAATCGCTTCTGAGGTTCAAAAAATTCCAGGGATCGCCCAATCTTTTACATTATTTAATACTCGAACACCTCAAATTTATGCAGATATAGATCGTACTAAAGCAGAGCAGTTGGGAGTTCCAATTTCAAGGGTCTTTGAAGCCTTGTCTGTTTATATGGGTTCAATATATGTGAATGATTTTAATTTTCTTGGACGCACCTATCGCGTGACTGCCCAAGCGGATAATCCTTTTAGGTTATCAGTATCTGATGTCGCTAACCTTCGTACAAGATCTAATACTGGAGAAATGGTACCTATTGGTTCAGTAGCAACGTTCTCAGATACAACAGGCCCTTATCGTGTTCCACGCTATAATTTATATCCCTCAGCGGAGCTTCAAGTCAGCCTGTTACCTTCTTTCTCTTCGGGTGAGGCGATAAAAAAGATTGAGGAAATTACATCTCAAAAACTACCGTCTGGTTTTGGTTTTGAATGGACCGATCTTGCCTTACAAGAAAAACTTGCAGGCAGTACAGCAGGGTTTGCTTTTGGTCTAGCCGTTTTGTTCGTCTTCCTATTGCTAGCAGCGCATTACGAAAGTTTGACACTTCCACTTGCGGTTATATTAATAGTACCTATGTGCATCCTTGCTGCAATGATTGGTGTTTCCATTAAAGGCTTGGAGCGCAATATTCTTGTAGAGATTGGTCTTGTTGTTCTTGTAGGTCTTGCTGCTAAGAATGCAATTCTCATAGTTGAATTCGCAAAACAGGCTCATGAACAAGGCAAACCAACATTCATAGCAGCTGTAACTGCTGCCCGAACGAGGTTAAGACCAATTGTTATGACCTCCCTAGCGTTCATCTTAGGTGTCGCCCCCTTAGTTATAGCCAAGGGAGCAGGATCAGAAATGCGTCAGTCATTAGGTACAGCAGTATTTTCTGGTATGATTGGGGTGACCTTGTTTGGTCTCATCTTCACGCCTATCTTCTATTTATTGTGCAGTCGACTTCGGTTTCTCAGGGCCACTTCTTGGTCAGAAAAATAGAAGACATTCAAATTCAAGTGTAAATAACACAGACATTTTGTTATAAATATTGAAAGCATCTAACATTAAAAGTTTGATATAATCCAGAACATCTACGTTTTTGTCTTTACACCTCAATCATCATTAATCAAACATAAGTGTATTCTTGAGGACAAAGGATACTTAGGCTTAACGTCTTATGACATTGTAATCGGAAGTACAGCATGCATATCTAAGAAAAAAATAAAAGGCCGAGTTATTGTATTTGTTAGAAAACAAAATCAATCTTATCAAACTGCATTCTTAAATATATTGATCTCAGAAATATGAAATATAGCAAAATTTGTGGTAATTTAATCCTCAAGGAAGGTGTCTTTTAATTTCTTGTGCGGACGTGGTGGAATTGGTAGACACGCCAGATTTAGGTTCTGGTGGCCTTGGCCGTGGGGGTTCGAGTCCCTCCGCCCGCACCAGTTTAACTTACTTTTATAAAGGGAGAGAAGATCAACAAAGATTTGAAGTTTGAATTAAAGTTGTTGAACGACCTAAAAGGTATTCCAAATCTAAGAAATAAAAAGATTAAGAGGATTGAATGAAAATTGTAGAAGCCAGTGAAGAGGGCTTGAAGAGAAATTTGAAAGTTGTTGTTGATTCTAAAGAAATTGAACAACGCTATATTTCGCGCCTCGATCAAGTCAAAGGTTCTGTTCAGCTAAAAGGTTTTCGCAAAGGAAAGGTCCCTGCAAATCATATAAAAAAAGTGTACGGACGTTCTTTAATGAGCGAAGTAATTCAGGATACTTTGAGAGATACAAGCCAAAAACTTATCGAGGAACGAAAAGAGCGACCAGCTGCGATGCCCTCTATTACTTTATCTGAGGATCAAAATGAAATTAATCAGATCCTAGAGGGGAAGAAGGATTTAGCCTATTCCTTAAGTTTTGAGGTTATTCCATCAATAACTCTGACAAAATTTGAAGCAATAGAACTTGAAAAACTTGAAGCACAGGTGGACGAGGAGACAATCCAAAAATCCATAGATGATTTATTAAAGCGCGCGGGAAGTTTTGAACCAATAGAAGATAGAAAAGCTGAAAAAGGGGACAGAGTTACAATCTCCTATGCTGGGTCTATAGATGGGGAGACCTTCGAAGGAGGAAGTGGTGATGGTTTAAGTCTCGTTTTAGGAAATGCTGGATTTATACCTGGTTTTGAGGATGGACTTATAGGTAGTCTTAAAGGGGACACAAGAGATATTCCTTGTACTTTTCCTGAAGATTACCCTGATAAAAAATTATCTGGCAAACCAGCTATTTTCAAAGTTGTAGTCCAAAATGTTGAAAAGCCAGTTGAAGCTCAGCTCAATGATGATTTGGCCAAAGCTTTTGGGGCTGAAAATGTACCAAATTTGAAAGACCTTATAACTCAGCAAATCAAACTCGAGTATGATAAAGCTGCGCGCATTAAATTAAAAAAGGAACTTTTGGATCGTCTTGAGGAACTCCATAAATTTGAACTTCCACAGTCTTTAGTAGATCGTGAATTTGAAGTTCTTTGGAAGAGGGTTGACCTGGCTCGAAAACAACAAGGTCAAGACAATCCAGATCAGAAACATCCCGATTATAACAAGACAGAAGATGAGCTTCGAAACGAATATAAATTAATTGCTGAGAGACGCGTGCGTTTAGCTCTTGTGGTGGGTGAAATTGGAACTCAAAATAAGATAGAGATTACTCAAGAAGAAATGCGCAAGGCTTTGATGGAGCAGGCTCGTCGCTACCCTGGACAAGAGAAGGTTGTCTACGAGTACTTTGAAAAAACCCCTGGCGCCTTGCAGGAATTAAGGGCGCCACTCTTTGAGGACAAAATCATCGATCATCTGATAACAAAAGTAAAATTAACTACAAAGCCTGTCTCTCGAGATGCACTATATGAGCAGGTCAAGACCATTAGTGAGGGGTAGAGAGTTTTTTGTTCTCTTAAATATCACATATTCAATGTAAAAAAGAGCTGTCAACGAAAAGTGAATTCATTTAAAGGGGAAACATAAGAACTCTTCTATTTGGACAATTTTATTTTCTAGCCGATATGAAGTTGTTAAGATTTATACTCATAGGAATGAAAAAAGATGAGGAGAGTTTAAGAGA
>JBJTOZ010000161.1:0-3451 GCA_046074825.1 Hyphomicrobium sp. | reverse complement strand
GAGATGCTTTGTAAAAAGTGCCGTATCAAAAAGGGGCGCTAAATCTTTCTGTCTTGCGAGCTTGTCTTTAAGGGCTGTGAGCTTCCAAGGATCACGAGCGAGTTCCAACGCTTTGGCCTCGTACTCCTCCTTTGTTGTTGTAATGAGCTCAGGCACATCGATCGCACGAAGAAGACTTGCTCCCACGCGGGCGGCAAAGCCCTGTCCTCCTTTTGTGAGGACAGGGAAACCAACCCAAAGAGCATCACTGGCAGTTGTGGGGGCATTATAATGGAACGTATCCAAAAAAAGATCAGCCAATCTCTGGCGGGCAAGGTGCTCCCCAAGAGGTTTCTTGTCTGCAAACACGAGACGACAAGGATTAACACCTCTCATTTCTGCTTCTTTCCTGAGATTACGATCCGCCCATTCATTCCCTTTGAAAAGCCATAGAACACTATTGTCCACCTGACAAAGAAGGCGCATCCAGATATCAAACTCTTGCGGCGAGATTTTAAAATTATTATTGAAACAGCAAAACACAAACCCGTTCTCGGGCAAACCCATTTCTGATCGGGTGAGGGAACGATCTGAGATCTGTCTCTTATTGTCATTCACCTGATAACTGTGTGGAAGATAAATGACCTTCTCAGTATAATACTCTTGGTACTCGGTGGGAATAACCTGCCTATCAGCGATGATATAATCCATAAAAGAAGCACCAAGCGTCCCTGGATAGCCTAAATAATTGATCTGAATTGGTGCTGCGCGAGCAGAAAAAATCCCCAAGCGAGAATCTTGAGTATATCCTTTAAGATCTATGGCAATATCAATCTCATCTTCTCGTGCAAGATCAGCTATTTGCAAATCATTTAAAGCGCGAACATCTCTGTAAACGTCCACCGCCTTCTTAAGACGTTGATGCATGCCATCATTTTTGTCTGGTCCGAAGGAGTAGGCGTAAATGGAAAATCGTCTCTTATCGTGTTTTTCGAAAAGACCTGCCATAAGGTACATGGTGGCATGATCATAAAAATCTGATGAGAAATACCCTACACGTATTCTCTCATGCTTTCTGTCTTGCCGTAAGATTGGCAGCGCATTGCGATTTTTAATGTTCTCTGAAACATAACATTGCGATCTTAATTTGTGATGCAAAGGATTATCTTCAAACGCAAGCATAGAAAAGGGTGAAACAGAGGGACTGGAAAGACCGAGCTCTGAAATTTTTTCTTGATCTGAGAGGAGACTTTCCCAAACACACATATGCGACTGTAAATGCACCTTCTTCGCAAAGGCCTCTGCATTACGTGGGTTGAGTACAACAGCTTTAGTGTAAGCGGCAACGGCTTCTTCATACCGCTTTAGAACATTCCAGGTGTTACCGAGATTCTTCGCAGCATCGGAATATTTGGGATTTAATTGTAAAGCTTTTGTGTACGAAGAAATTGCGTCTTCATAACGCTTTAGATCATCACAAATAATGCCTAAATTATTATGGGCTTCTGGATAATCAGGCTGGAGAGCGAGAGCTTTTTGAATAGTTTTAATTGCTTCCTCGTACCGCTTGAGGTCTCTCAGAACAACACTCAAATTATTCAGGGCTTCAGCATAATTGGGATGGAACTCTAATGCTTTTTGAAAGCAAAGAACAGCAACATCATATTTTTTTAAGGCTGTATTGGTGGCACCGAGAATATTAAGGAGGAGTGCGGATTCAGGATATTCTTGTTGTAAACTTTCCCCTCGTTGCAATACGTCATGATACTGGCCTTTAGTATAAAGGGAAATCAGAGCGTTGATTTGATCCTGCGGAGGAGAAGGAACCCTGAGTTTGATGACGCCTAATTTTTCAAGCTTACGCAATCCGTCCTGTGCTCTCTGATTGAAAGGATACTTCTCAAGAATGGAAGCGTAAAGATGCGCAGCCTCCTTGAAACCTCCTCTCTTGAGATGACCTTGTGCCTTAAGCAGTGTTTGATCAACAGAAGACAAAAGATTCTCACTCCGCTCTCATCAGAAAACGACCAGACAAAGTACATCCCCACAAACAACTTTTGTAAGAGACATCTTGAAAAAACCCTTTGTTGCGAGAAAAATGAAACACTTCAATTTCACCACTTTTTGCTTTTTCTCTCTTAAGGCAGGTGTCTAACGCTGACGCCTCGGCATTCAAAAGATCAAATACTATTCAAATTGCATGATTTCTTAATTTTTAGTTAATCTGTTCTTGTATCAGGCTTTAAAGAACAACTTTCAAAGAAATGCACCACTTCAGAAGCGCTTCTGTCTTTAAGCAGCATATAAGTGTACCCCACACGCAAAGTTGGAAAAAAATTTATAATCTGTTGTGCTAGATAAAAGATGTTCCGCAACTTCTGTTATCTCACATACTTAGAAAATACAAAATCCAAATGAGACACGAAAGATTTTAAATATTTGAGGTGTTTTAGAAAAAATCTAAAATGCTAGGCAGAACCCCTAAGAAAAACTCACCTGTACACACTTCAAGTAGTCTGAGGGTTTAGCTCGGTGACAAGACGCTATTTCGATGAAAATTGGCGCGCCCGAAAGGATTCGAACCTCTGACCCCCAGATTCGTAGTCTGGTGCTCTATCCAGCTGAGCTACGGGCGCTTAAGTCCCTTCTTCGTCTTTTCTAGAAAGATCGTCAATGGTCTGGGTATAACCTTTTGCACGAGGCAAAGTGAGCCATACCTACTCTTTCTCTACTCATCCCTTCCTTCTAAGGCAAGAAAAAGCCCTAGACTGCTTTAAACTAAAACTTCATTCCTTCTCAATTACTCAAGGACTTCCTCGAAGAAAGAATTAGGGAGGCATTTTTTGTTTTATACTATGTTTTGTCTTCTGAACGATCTGGAATTTCAAGTTCAAAACTTGCACCAATTTCGGTGTCAAGAAGACAAAGCTTTCCTCCATGCTCCTGCGCAAGTTCTGCTGAGATGGGCAAGCCAAGACCGGTCCCCCCGCGCCTTTTTGAGCCTTGAAAGGGCTGAAAAAGCTTTTCACGAGCATAAGCTGGAATACCAGGTCCATTGTCACTGACTGTAATAAGCACACGCTTGTCTTCACGTCGCGCGGAAATACGAAGAATCCCCTCTTTTGGTCCCTCTTCACGACTTTGAAGAGCCTGAATAGCGTTCCCACAAAGATTAGTAAAAATGCGGACCAAGTGCTCGCGGTCTGCGTCGATTTGCAGAGAATTTTCCATCTCTAAAAAGAATTGAATAGGACCTGTTTTTTCAAGTCGAAGAGTTTCTCCAACCTCTTCAAGAAGAGGGCGAAGTAAAAATATTTCTCTTCGTTGCCGTCTCTCATCAGTCCTGCCAAAACGAAGAGTTTCATTACAAAAATTAATAGCCTTATCCAGAGATGAAATAAGTTTTGGAGCCAACCTCTGTACTGTCGGATCTGGACTATCTGTCAGGCGATCAGAAATAATTTGCGTATTG
>JBJTOZ010000160.1:0-10169 GCA_046074825.1 Hyphomicrobium sp. | reverse complement strand
ATTATATATATCCTCTCCATAGTGTCAGACTAAAAGAATGATACCATACTCTTTACACAGAGACTTGATGATTATCTTGTCTCGTGTAGAAGGAGAGTGTGCCCTTGTTCAGGGCCCGTAGCTCAATGGTTAGAGCTGGCGGCTCATAACCGCCTGGTTCCAGGTTCGAGTCCTGGCGGGCCCACCAACAACAATTATCATCCTTTTTGTTTTCTAAGCTAATAAGAAAATAATCGAGGTTAAAAATGAAAAATTATTTTTTTTTCAGGATATAGTTTTCTATTTAAACCTCTGGTAATAAACAGACGTCAGTGATTATACGACCCTAATCTGATGGGGGCGGCCCAAAAATAAGAACAGCATTAAGTCCACCGAAAGCAAAAGAATTTGACATGGCATATTTAACGCTTAGAAACCTTCCTTGATTTGGAATATAGTCAAGATCACAATCCTCATCGGGAACATCTAAACCTATTGTTGGCGGAACCCATCCTTCCTGAATTGCTTTGATACAGGCAACCGCCTCTATCCCTCCCCCTGCTCCTAGAGGATGACCATGCATAGATTTAGTAGAGGAAATTGCTAATTTATAGGCATAGTCCTTAAAGACATTTTTTATCGCTTTAGTTTCATTAATATCATTATCTGCAGTTGCTGTTCCATGTGCATTTAAATAATTTATCATCTCTGGTCTAAGGTTAGCATCGTTTAAAGCATTCTGCATGGCGACCGAGGGGCCTTCAACAGTGGGTTTTACCATATCTTGACTATCAGACGCCATTCCATATCCACAAAGTTCAGCAAGAATTTGAGCGCCTCTCTTTTTAGCGTGCTCATAACTTTCCAAAACAAGAACCCCTGCACCTTCCCCCAAAACAGTGCCATTTCGCTTTTTGGCAAAAGGAAAACAACCCTCTGGAGACAAAACATGAAGTGCTTGCCAAGCTTTCATAGTCCCATAATTGATGACTGACTCTGAAGCACCTGCAAGGGCGACATCCACAAGACCATCGCGAATATAATCGCGCGCAATTCCAATTGCATGAGTAGCGGTTGAGCACGCTGAGCAAGTGGCAAATGTTGGCCCTTTAACTCCAAACTCTATTCCAACATGTGCTGCTGCAGAAGAACCGATAATCCTCAATAACGTCAGAGGGTGGGTCGCTCTTTTGTTATTTATAAATAAATCTCGATATGCGGTTTCAAAAGTTACTAATCCTCCAGCTCCAGAACCAATGATACAGGCCGAACGATAGGGATCAGATATAGGCATAGAAAGCAGTGACATTTTTACAGCTTCATCAGCAGCAACAGCAGCAAACCAGGAATATCTATCTGCGAGGGTAATAATTCGATCTCTTTTAAAATGTTTCAATCTTGCTTTATGATCAAAGCCCTTTATTTGAGCAGCAATTAAAATTTTAAGATCCTCGAGAGGAAAACCCTCTAGAGGGCTTACACCAGATTTTCCAATTTTTAGATTGGCCCAGAACTCATCGACCGTCGTTCCAATGGGCGTAACAACACCCATGCCAGTTACAACAACTCGATGCCCTTTTCGACCTTCTACTGGCATAACTTATGATTTGTCTGACCCTAGGAGGCAGACCCCTTGTTGAATGAATATCTTTCTAAATACAAAATGAGAATTTAGGCTTTAGCCCCAGCTGCAGATGGCCCAGAAGAAATCAAGGTTTTCACCCTATCAACAACAGAACCAACAGTTTTGAAATCTTCAACATCTTCGTTTGCATTATAGGGAATTTCGATCCCAAATGTATCTTCTATATCAAATACGATCATTGCAAGATCTAAGGATTCAATTTTTAGGTCTGTAAGCTGTGTTGAAAGCGAAATATCATCGCGAGGCTCTTTCATGTGTTTTTTTAGTATGCCAATTATTTTAGTTGCTACTTCGTCCATGTCGCTCTCCAAACCAACACTTTAATCTTAACAGACATGCATCTGAGTTGGTTAATAAATTCAAAAGAATTATGTACTTGAGTTAGGAATTGAATTCAAGTTTACGGATGGAATATCCTTAAAATGCAGAAAAGTCTAGAAATCCTAGCTTATTTTAATTAACTTTAGTAAATTATTAAGATTCACATTCAAGACGAATTAAGAAATTGTCTGGCAGACCCCTTTTAGATTGCAATTAGAGATTTTTGAAGTTTCTGTATACCGCCCAAAAATATTAATAATTGGAGTGATTCATCTCAAGTAATTACCCATTTTAGCCGAGTTCAATGGATCTAGTGTACCAAAACAATCTAGCATTGAGGGTGGCATGACCGAAGAGCCTTCCATGAAGCCATCTTACCTATGGCTTAAAAATTACCCTCAAGAGATCCCATGGCAGGAAACATTCACTTCTCAACCTCTCTTTAAATTATTTGATACTGCAGTTGCTGAACATCCTGATAGAATTTGTGCTAATTTTTTTGGTCGTGTCCAAACTTATAGGGAAGTCGGACGATATATCAATAAAATTGCCGCCAGCCTACAAAGCGTAGGTGTAGCTAAAGGCACAAAAGTCGGTCTTTTTCTTCCGAACTGTCCAATATTCATTATTTACTATTATGCTGCGCTCAAAGCTGGGGCAACAATCGTCAATTATAATCCTCTCTACACTATTGAGGAACTAAGCTTTCAGGTGCGAGATAGTAACACTGAATTAATGGTTTCATTAGACCTTAAAATCCTTTTTGAAAAAATTGATAAACTTCTCGATTTAAATGTATTGCCACGCGCCATCATTTGTTCTTTTCAAACCCAGCTTCCTTATTTTAAAGCTAAACTTTTCCAAATTTTTAAAAAAAATGAAATTACTTTTTGGCAATCTTCGAAAAATCGGTCCCGTATTATTGATCATAAAATTCTCTTAAAAGAGAATAAACCTTTTCTGCCAGTAAGAATTGAACCCGAGGGGGACATTGCAGTTCTACAATATACTGGAGGCACAACTGGCACCCCTAAAGGAGCCATGCTTACGCATGCAAATCTCTACATAAATACGCTCCAACTCAAACTCTGGACAATAACACTTGGCAGCGACCAGGAGCGAGTCTTAGGAGTTTTGCCATTCTTTCATGTTTTTGCAATGACCGTTGTTATGAACCTAGGTGTTGCAAAAGCAGCAGAAATTATAATGCTGCCTCGCTTTCAAATTGACAGTGTTTTAAAACTTATTCATCGATGTCGTCCTACTATAATGCCGGCGGTTCCAACCCTTTTAAATGCAATCTTAATACATAAAGAATTGCAAAAATATGATCTGAGATCCTTAAAATTTTGCCTGTCAGGTGGAGCCCCACTTCCAATTGAGTTATTGGAGAAGTTTCTAAACGTCACACAATGCGATATTGTTGAAGGGTACGGGCTCTCAGAAGCCTCTCCAGTTGTGACATGCAATGTTATTGGAAGAATACCACGCGCAGGATCTATTGGCCTTCCTTTACCTTCTACCGTCGTATCTTTAAGAAGCCTAACAGATCCCAATGTTGAAGTACCTCAAGGTGAAAGAGGGGAATTGTGTGTTAAGGGGCCCCAGGTGATGAAAGGGTATTGGAATAGAGAGGATGATACAGCCAATCAATTCACATTAGATAAATTTCTTCGAACGGGTGATGTCGCTGTTATGGATAAGGAAGGTTACTTTAAAATTGTAGATAGGATAAAAGATTTGATCATATGCTCAGGCTATAAAGTTTATCCTCGTCAAATAGAAGAAGCCATCTACCAGCATCCTGAAGTCGAAGAAGTAACGGTCATTGGTATTCCTGATGCATACAGAGGAGAAGCTCCAAAAGCTTTCATTAAACTCAAAAGTGGTGCAACAGTAACAAAAGATAAATTTCTAAGCTTCTTAGAAGCAAAACTCTCACGAATTGAAATGCCAACTGAAATAGAATTTAGAGATACCTTGCCGAAAACAATGATTGGTAAACTTTCAAAGAAGGAGCTTAGATTAGAGGAGATAGCTCGTCTAACTAAATAGCATCAGACATTTTACATACTAAAATGTGGAGTAGAATGATCTCCTAATTTTTATTATTCTTTGTTATTAGTTTGAGAAATTTTTATACAAAAAATAGCACTTCACCCTTTGCGGAAATATTTCTCAATCTTAAGAAGATAATCGAGAGCTTGACTGCTCTATATTCTCAATTTGATTGTCTAAAAGATCTTAAACTAAACGAGATTGATCAATTGCTGCTTCTATAAAGGATCGAAAAAGAGGATGCGGTTCAAAAGGGCGTGATTTAAGTTCAGGATGAAACTGCACACCTATAAACCAAGGATGATCGGAATACTCAATTGTTTCTGGCAAAAGTCCGTCAGGTGATAAGCCTGAAAAAGTTAAACCAGCGCGTTCTAAACGGGTTTTATATTCCGTATTAACTTCGTAACGATGCCGATGACGCTCGGATATAACTGTTTCACCATAAATTGAAGAAATTCGACTACGAGAGTCTAAAATAGCAGGGAATGCCCCCAATCTCATAGTCCCACCTAGATCTCCTCCAAGACGACGGGATTCTAATTCATTTCCTCGCATCCATTCTGTCATCAAGCCAACGACAGGGTCTGCTGTTGGTCCAAATTCAGTAGAACTTGCACCCGTTATTCCACATAAGTTCCGAGCTGCCTCAATGCAAGCCATTTGCATTCCAAAACAAATTCCAAAGTATGGCACTTTTCGTTCTCGTGCGAACTTAGCTGCTAAAATCTTTCCTTCAGAACCTCGTTCACCAAAACCTCCTGGAACAAGTATTCCATGAACACCTTCAAGGTATGGTGAAGGATCTTCTCTTTCAAAGACCTCACTTTCAATCCACTCAAGTCGAACTTTGACGCGATTTGCTATGCCTCCATGGGTTAGGGCTTCGATTAAAGATTTATAAGCGTCTTTGAGACCGGTATATTTTCCTACAATTGCAATACTAACCTCACCTTCTGGGGAGGATATATTTTTTGAAATTCCTTCCCAACGTGAAAGTTCGGGTTTTGGAGCACCCGTGATGCCAAATGCGGCAAGAACTTCTCGGTCTAGACCCTCTCTGCTATAAGCAAGAGGGACATCATAAATGGATGAAACGTCTAATGCTTGTATGACTGCTTCTTCTCGAACATTGCAAAAAAGAGCAATTTTTTTCCTTTCACTAAGTGGAACGTTTCTGTCTGTTCTACAAAGTAAAATATCTGGTTGAATACCAATTGAACGAAGTTCTTTTACTGAATGTTGTGTGGGCTTCGTCTTAAGCTCACCCGCAGAAGGAATAAACGGCATGAGTGTGAGATGAACATAGATGACTTGACCTGGGGCCAATTCATTTCCCAGCTGTCGTATTGCTTCAAAAAACGGTAGACCTTCGATGTCACCAACTGTCCCACCAATTTCGACTAGTACAAAATCGACATCATCATTTTCAGATAAAACAAATTGTTTTATCGCATCAGTCACGTGTGGTATGACTTGAACAGTACCGCCTAGGTAATCGCCTCTTCTTTCTTTAATGAGAATATCTTGATAAATGCGCCCTGTCGTAATGTTATCAGAGCGTTTTGCTGGAACACCTGTAAACCGTTCATAGTGACCGAGGTCTAAATCAGTTTCAGCTCCATCATCAGTCACAAACACTTCTCCATGTTGATAAGGACTCATCGTCCCAGGATCAACATTGAGATAAGGGTCAAGTTTTCTTAATCGGACACTGTAGCCTCTTGCCTGAAGGAGCGCGCCAAGAGCGGCTGATGCTAATCCTTTTCCAAGAGAGGAGACCACGCCTCCGGTAATGAAGATGTACCGTTGCATGGAAGATAAACCTAGCACGATCTTTTAATTGATTCGAAGCATGATTTTAAATATATGCACGACAACCTTAAGAATTTTCTCTGCTTGATCAAATGTTGCTGCGCCCTCTAGTAGACGCCGGATATATACGAGCAAATTTATATATTTATCGCAGTTTATCGAGAATTCCTCCACGAGGCTCTGCATTATCCGTCTTTGAGGGTGTTTCTGCGGGCTTAGTATCTTGAGCGGCTGGCGTTACTGAAGAGGGAATATCAAGTAAAGAACCATTCTGAACACTTCTCTGAGATAAAATAGTTAGAGAAAGGCTTGTTATAAAGAAAGCAGCAGCAAGAGCGGCTGTTATTCGTGTCATCAGATTTGCTTTACCTCGTCCAGCAAAAAGGCCACCACCCCCTCCAATACCTAGGGCTCCTCCTTCAGATTTTTGAATAAGAACAATAAAAACAAGAGCTGAGGCAACCATGATATGGAGGACAAGTAATACAGAAGACATAAGAATAAAACTTTCTCAAAAAAATAAATGTATATAAAAGATTATAGGATAAAATAAATCTATAAGCAGTTATTCAAGCTTATTCAAAGAAAATTCGGATAGAAGTCTAACTATCTTTTTTTGAGGTGGGCTGTGCAGTTTTGAGTTCCGTTTTAGATGCGTTGTTAGGGGGGGTAGATTTGTTACCGCTCAACGTCTTAGCCGCTTCTTTTAATGTTGCGTTATCTTGCTTCTGCGTTTTTAATCTAGGACAACGAAACAGAATATTCTCTTGCAGTTCGAACCATCTTTTAATTTTTAAAAGACGGTCTTTGGACAATCCTGAGGATGCCTTTTTATACCCTTTTTCTATATCAGCAGCTACTCCACTATCAACTAAAGCCTGATGCTCGGCTTTCGTTTTTAAACACTCTTCCAGTGTTAAGGGAGAAGAGTAACATATAGGGAGACCTATAAAGAAAAAGAGCGAAAAAAAGAGAGTTAAATTAAATAAAGGATGTCTCATCTTTTTTTTTTTTACAAGATTCACCGATAACTTTCTACTTTATTAACTCGTCAATTTTTTAAATTTTTTAAATTTAATTAAGACTAGCAGAAATTATACTGAGGAAATCCGCTGCGTTTAAACTCGCCCCACCCACTAAAGCCCCATTCACATTCTCTAATGCCATTAAATCACGCGCATTCTGCGGTTTAACAGATCCTCCATATAAAATGCGCATTTTTGTTCCATCCTCTTTAAACCGAAGCTTAAGATGGCCACGAATTACAGAGTGTATTTCAGACACTTCTTTTAATGAGGGCGTTACTCCTGATCCTATCGCCCAAACAGGTTCATAGGCGACGACCGTATTTTGAGATGTCGATTGTTGTCCTAAGGACATCTCAAGTTGTCTCTCCACCACCATTGTGGTTAAGTCCGCCTGTCTTTGGCCCAAAGTTTCTCCTATGCACACAATCGACAGTAAACCAGCGCGATGAACCGCGATTTGTTTAGAAAGAACGTCCTTATCTGTCTCACTATGATCGCCACGCCGCTCTGAATGTCCAATAATGACAGCACTTGCACCTGCATCCGCCAACATTTCTGCAGAAATATCACCAGTATAAGCACCAGAGAGGGAGGTATGGCAATCTTGTGCCCCTAATCTGATGACTTGGAGATTCAATTCATTTGACATTGAAATCAACAATGTTGCGGGAGGGCATAGTATAACATCCACCAAGCTGAGTTGATTTGATGCGGATATGGCATCATTTACATGACGAGCTTCTTTTAGCGTCTCTCGCAAACCATTCATCTTCCAGTTACCAACAACCAATCGACGAGGCTTTATTTTCAATTTATTATTCCTCTGATCTCATTTTTTTTGAAGACATAATGGTCTATTTGCCATCATTAGCTAGTTGAGCCTCTCTAGGATCGGTTATGAGTTAATTATAAAATTTATTTAACGCTGCCAGAAATAACAAAATGACTTTATTATTGCAAAATAACCCAATATTCCAGTCTAAACTTCACAATCGGAAATAAGGAAATGCTAGATACATTAAGACGCGCTGCATCAGGAAATATAGCTAAGTTACTTTTGGGTCTGCTCATTATTAGTTTTGGGATGTGGGGAATAACGGATGTCTTTCGAGGATATGGTGCGGGAGACGTTGCTTCTGTAGGAGGAGAGAAAATTACAATTGAAGGTTTTGATCGTATGTATCGAGCAGAAATCAACAGTCTTTCGATTGAAAATGAGCGTCGGATTTCCCAAGAAGAAGCAAGAAAAGAGGGCATTGATAGACTAGTACTCTCAAAAATGATTACCCAGTCAGCCTTAGAACAGCAATCTAAAGATCTGGGGCTTGCCCTTACAATGGATAGAGTTGCAAATGAACTCAAATCAGATCCAACATTCTTTGGACCTGACGGCAAATTCTCCCGTTTAAGTTTTGATGATTTACTATCTCGATTAGGAATTTCTGAAAATTTTTTTCTATCTTTAAGAAGATCAGATGAACTCCGTCAGCAAATAACAACCGCGCTTGTTTCCTCAATATACGTGCCTAAGCCAATAATAGACATAACGAATTCATTTAAAAATGAAACAAGAACAATAGAATTCTTTAATATAGATCTCACAAAAAATATTAAAGTTTCTGATCCTGATGAAATGAAATTAAAATCGTATTACGATGAAAATAAAAGTCAGTTTATGACTCCTGAGTTTAGAAAGTATAGCGTACTTGTTGCATCTATTGATGATCTTAAAAATGAGGCTTCTATTTCCGAAGATGAAATAAAATCGAATTATGAAGAAAATAAAAATTCTTATGATGTTCCTGAAAAAAGAAGAATTCAACAACTATCTTTTAAGGAGAAAAATAAAGCCCTTGAAGCGAAAAACGCACTTACGAGCGGCACAAAGAATTTCAATGAAATTGCCAAAGAACTTGGTGCCAAAGAAAGTGATATAAACTTAGGTTTATTATCAAAGCAGGAACTGATAGATAAAAAAATTGCAGAAACAATATTCAAATTGGAAAGAGACGCGATTTCAGATGCAATAGAAGGACAATTTTCTACCGTTTTAGTTCGCGTTATAGAAATTGAACCTGGTCACTTAAGTACCTACGAAGAAGTTAAAGATAAAGTGAGAGATAAGCTTGTAACAAAGCAAGCAACAAATCTACTCCAAGAGCGTATTGATCTTGTCGAAGAGGGTCGAAATGCCGGGAAAACAATGAAAGAGATATCTCAAGATTTAAAATTAAAACTTATTGAAGTACCTTTGAGCGATCAATCGGGAAAATCGCCTGATGGAACAAATCTCATTGATATTGAAAACTCTGAGCGCATACTTAGAAAGATTTTTCAAACTGACCCTGGAACTGAAACTGAACCTATTGAACTTGGTCAATCAGGATATGCTTGGATTGATGTGCAGAATATAGAGCCACCTCAACAAAAAGCCTTCGATATTGCAAAACAAGATGTAAAGACTGCATTTATAGATAGTGAAAAGAAACGCCTGATAAAGGAATTAGCTGAGAAGCTATTAGAACGTATAAAAAATGGGGAGAGTTTCGCTAAATTAGCAGAAGAACAAGGCACAAAATTAGATCAATTAGAGGATGTCAAAAGAAATCTTGTGCCACCAGGTCTCACAGAAGAAGCAGTCAAAATTGCTTTTACTCTTCCTTTAAATGGCTCCTCCTCTGCCCCAACAACGGATCGCTCATCAAGAACTGTTCTAAAGGTCACAAAGATAACACCCCCAAGCGCACTCAGTCAGCAAGACGAGGGGAAACTTTCAGCTGAGTTGGGGCAAGAGTTGCAAAATGATGTACTCTTAACCTATGTACAGGATTTGCAGGATAAATTAGGTGTTATAATAAATGAGAATGAATTCCGTCGTGCAATTGGAGCTGATGTTAACGTAAACTAAGGGCTCCACACTCATCAATGAAAAAAAATAAAGCAAAAAAGGGATCTGAAAAGTATCTATTTGAAGTTAACCCATCTTTTGAAGAATTCGATGCTTGCTATAAAGATCGTCAATCGCAAGTCATTTGGACCCGTTTAGTCGCAGATCTAGAAACTCCTGTTTCTGCTTATCTCAAGCTATGCAAGGATGCTATTCCGAGTTTCCTTTTTGAATCTGTAGAAGGTGGAGCTACAAAAGGGCGCTATTCATTTATAGGGTATGATCCCGATATCATTTGGAAAGCCAAGGGCGATAAAGCTGCAATCACTATAATTTCAGAAAATAAAAGAAATAAATATAAGAATGACAAATCTGGAACTCTTCAATCCTTAAGAAATTTATTAGATCAATCTAAACTAGATCTACCTCGCGAGCT
>JBJTOZ010000159.1:0-5244 GCA_046074825.1 Hyphomicrobium sp. | reverse complement strand
TTTTCATACTCTATCTGATAGCCTTCTGAAGACTGTGATATTGGCCCCGAAGACGGACTTGCTCCTGGAGAGTTGCCTTCTGTACCTTCTCCAGAAATACCCTGCGTTGTGATCCCCGAAGTTCCACTCCAGGAGCCACATATTACGGAACAGACATGAATGCCCCCAAGAGTGGAACTTCGGGGATCACAACGCAGGGTATTTCTGGGGAAGGTACAGAAGGCAACTCTCCAGGAGCAAGTCCGTCTTCGGGGCCAATATCACAGTCTTCAGAAGGCTATCAGATAGAGTATGAAAATGCTCCAGTGGGCGCAGTGGCCAAATCCATAATTGCAGAAACTCTAAAACTCGGTCTCACGGTTGATCCTCGCGTGAGCGGAACTGTTAGCCTTTCTTCAGGCCAACCGCTGAAAAAAGATGAACTTATAATAGCTTTAGAGAATGCCCTTAAAACTGCAAATGCGGTTTTGCTGAAAGACATAAATGGGTATCGTGTTGTTCCAGCTGGAGAGACATTGGGTTCAGCTGCTGTTGATGGGGCAACGCCTCCTGCGCCAGGGTATGGGATAACTGTTCTTCCACTCCGTTATGTTTCTGCGGACACGATTATGAAGCTCGTCGACAGTTTTGCAACGAAGCCTGGGGCTGTTCGGGTTGAGACAACGCAAAATCTTCTTCTGATCTTAGGAAGCAGCGAAGAGAGAAAAGCCGCATTAGAAACAGCCAAATCATTTGACAAGGATTGGATGCGGGGACAGTCAGTTGGCATTTATCCTGTCGTCAACGCTGAACCTGCAACCATCATTGTCGAATTACAACGCATAATGGATAGCGGTGAAGGTGGAGCGGGAAGAGGTCTTGTGCAGTTCCAACCTGTTGAGAGACTGAATGCGGTGATGGCAATAACGCGTCGTGCTGAAGTCTTAAAATCTGTTAAGCAATGGGTTGAAAGATTAGATAAGGCAGACAATACAGCCAGTCTTTCAAGGGTATATCGTGTTAAATATGGAAGCGCAAAACATCTAGCTAAAATATTAAACGATGCTTTTGGCGCAGGTGGAACTGGTGGTGCCGCTGATTCCACAGAGCCTGGCATGTCCCGCGTGTCAATGGGGACAACGGGTGGGGGATTGTCTGGTGGAAGTCTTGGTTCAACCACTGGTGGAGGGACAACAGGTGGTGGAGGATATGCTGGTATTAGTGGAGCAGGACTTGGGGCAGGCGGACAAAGTCCTGCTGGAACACCATCTGGGGTAGGTGGAGCGAATTCAACAATGGGAGAAGCGGCGGGGTCCGTTTCAGGATCGCAATTTGTAGGGACTTTTGCGCGCCAAGAAGAGAAAGATGATGGAATGGGGGGACGACCTACTGGTAAAGTCAAGATAACGCCTGATGTGAAATCAAACTCTCTTCTTATCTTTGCAGATCGCGAACATATGAAGATGATCGAGCGGGTACTCGAGCAATTGGACAAGCCAGCCCTTCAAGTTGCTATTGAAGCAACTATCGCTGAGGTCACATTGAATGATGGTTTAGCATATGGCGTCCAATATTATCTTGAAAACACAAATCCTCATCCTGGCTCGATTGGTTTCAGCACTCTTGCGTCTGGCGCTCTCAAGGCTGTCAATCCTGGTTTTAACTTTATTCTTGGATCTTCAACGGATCCCCGAGTTGTTCTCGATGCCTTGAATACACGCACTAGTGTAAAGCTTTTGTCTAATCCTTCCATAGTTGTTCGTGATAATGAGGTAGCCTCCATCCAGGTCGGCGATCAGGTACCAGTTACGATATCGCAGGTGTCACTTGTCGGCACTACAAGCGGAGCAGGAGGCGCCTTCCCTGTTGCCAACAATATTGAGTACAGAAACACTGGCGTTATTCTTAGGGTTTTGCCACGCGTCACAGCAAACGGACACGTGATGTTGGATGTCGAACAGGAGATAAGCCAAGTTGCTAACTTGACTGCTATTGGTTCAGGCTCGTTGACACCTACAGTAAAGCAGAGAGTAATCAAAAGCTCGGTGTCGGTCATGTCTGGACAAACCGTACTTCTCGGTGGCTTGATTGGGGATGTTCATAATACCGAAAGACAAGGTCTGCCCATCCTATCAAATATTGATATTATCGGTGATGTGTTTGGGCACACAGATGCTAAACGCCAAAAGACAGAACTTATTGTTTTCATTCGTCCAAAAATCCTACAGACCGGTAGCGACGCTCAGGATGTAGCAGAGATCATGCGTAATAAAATGATCTTCTCCTATCAGCCTCCCTTTCAGCCATGAAGCAGCGTCCCAAACGGCAGATAAATTGAAATTTATATTCTAATTTCTCACCTGCTGATTTTGATCTTTTGTGTCTTGTATATCTAAAATCCAAGAAAAAGTTTCGTCTTTCTTAATCAGATAAAAATAATCTCTCACATATTAAAAATATACGATCGATAGAAATTCGGCGCGCATAAAAGTCTCTAGGTAGCGTGCGCCTATTATTATTTGTGGGATCATCCCAAAAATTAGATAAAAATTAAAAAACCCCAAAATAATCTACCTGCGCAGTATATCCTAAAAAAAAGACATAATTAATTTATTTCAAATTTCCCAATTCTGATCCTTACAGAATGCTTTCAGATTTTTTAATTTAATCTAGACTAATTTCTAAATTTAGATACGCTTAAAGATATAGAAATAGAACTAATACTAAAGTTCTTTTAATTCTAATTATCAAAATGATCGTCAATGCTTATTTATCATTCTATCTTTATGACAGTTGATACAAATCGATTGTTTGCGTTGATCTATATCAATTGAAATAGGGAAAAATCTTGGCGTTTAATTTTGAATTCTTATCTGGAATTTTAATGAGAGGTGTAGTCGTGACTTTTTTAAAATTGATCCTTTTTCCGAAGAATGACCAAAATTATTTTTCACAATCAGTTTTGAAATATTTGCCCCAAGCATCAAGGTTTACTGCAGCCTTATTTGTTGGGTGTTCCCTTTACACTAGTGCTTCTTATGCTCAATTGAATTCTTGTGCCGCAACTCCTGGGTCTTGCTGGCTGTCACCAGGAGGCGATGAGAATGGAAATGATACTGGCATTCGCTATTATCCTAACACATCTGCTCTCGGCAATATTAGTAATACGAATGCTGCACTAACGCAGGAATTCCAGTATGCAACAAATATACTGCACAGTCACCAAGGAAGCCCTCTCGTTGTAAGGACTGGAAGCGGGGCCTCGTTAAAAGTTACAATGTATATCGTAACTCCTTTCCCAAATAAACTAATCGCTCTTGATGTCACTAATCCAGGACCTAACCCTTCTCCTTTATGGACGTTTTCACCAAACCCTGGTTCGTATGCAGAGGGTTTGACATGTTGCGATACCGTGAATCGTGGACCAGCCTACGCTGAAGCGACGGTGCGAAATACAAAGACAAAAACTAATGAAACTGTTGGTTTAATTGTTTACACCCTACTTGATGGTAACGTGGTCGCTGTGAACGCTAAAACAGGCCAACAAGTCTGGCGAACTAAAGTGGCCGATCCATGGAAGGGAGAAACTCTTAATACTGCTCCGATTGTTGTTAAGGGAAAAAAACTTGATGGGTCTTATTCTGGAACTGACAAGGTTATTTTTGGCAGTTCAGGATCTGAAATGGGTATTCGAGGTTCAGTGCGTGCACTTAATCTAGCAACAGGGGCTTTGATCTGGCAGGCTTACTCTACAGGACCAGATTCTGAAGTTAAAATCACAAAATCAAACAGTTTTTACCCTAAGGACAAGGTTTCACCGAATGCAGATCAAGGTGTAACTTCTTGGGGAGGTCCAACAACCTATCAAAACGGGGGTGGATCTGTTTGGACATGGGTTACTTACGACCCTGAAACACACACAATTTTCTACGGTACATCTCAACCTGGAACATTTAATCCAGACATGAGGTCTGGTGATAATAAGTGGGCCTCAACAATATTTGCTCGTGATCCAGACACTGGTGAGGGTAAGTGGCAGTATCAGACCCAACCTCATGATAATTGGGATTATGATGCAATGAATGAAAACACAGTTCTAAATCTTAGAATTAATGATCAAGATAGAAAAGTTATTGTTCATCTTCATAAAAATGGTTTTGCCTACGTTATGGATCGCAAAACAGGAGAGATAATTCAGGCTCCACACTTTGGGTATGAAAATTGGTCAGGTGGAAGCGTTAATACTACGGACGGCTTGCCAGTTTCTTACGATGCCTCAGCTCATAATTATACGAATTATGGTATTCTTGCAGACAAAAAGACGGCAGAAAATTCTCTGACGACAAATATTTGTCCTTCAGCCTTTGGTGTAAAAAATTGGGGATACTCTACCTATTCAAAAAATACTGGATATCTCTACTTTGGAGCATTCAATGTTTGTCAGAACTACCGTCCAACAAAAGTGAACTATATCGCAGGAACACCCTTTGTCGGAGCAGAAATTGGTCTTTCTCCAAACTTTGGTGGTACTGCTTACAATGGGCCTAAAAATACAACTAATGGATCCACAACAAGTTCAGATCCTATCCTTGGTTCAGCTTTATTAAATTCAATAGGAACAAACGATAATTTCATGATGGGAGAGTTTGTTGCTTTTGATCCAGTAAGCGGTGAGAGGAAGTGGACCATCCGTGAACCTAAGGTTGTTGTTGGCGGTGCTTTGTCTACGGCGGGTGATGTTGTGTTCTATGGCACAGGAGATGGTCGTTTCCGTGCAGTCAATGCCACGAACGGGGCTTTACTAGCAGAAAAGCAACTTGGGTGTGGAATCGTTTCAGCCCCAATCGCCTATATTGCGGGTGATGGGAAACCTCGCGTAGCGATCACAACCGGTTTAGGATGGCTCAATTCAGCTTTTGCCGGTCAAGCTAAGTGCACGGGCAAAGTTCATGTGTTCAAGGTTGGAAGTTAGTAGATACTTGAATGAGATAATCTTTCAAGAACACAATCAAAGACGGCTGATATTCATGCAAATACATTCAAAAAGTCTTGTTTTTCTAGGTGCAATTTCCGCAAGCGTGCTTCTTCTTTGCAGTGCTGTGATGGCGGAGAAGGTCACTCAAACAGGAGACAAGCCATCTTCATTGCGCGTGTGTGCGGATCCTTCGAACCTTCCCTACTCAGATAAAGAGGGGAATGGTTTTGAGAACAAAATTGCTGCCAGTATAGCAAAGGATCTAAAAGCGAAACTAGACTACCACTGGG
>JBJTOZ010000158.1:0-2747 GCA_046074825.1 Hyphomicrobium sp. | reverse complement strand
CGTCGCGACGAGCTCCGCCAAAAGCTCCATCAAATCCATATTTATCAAGGCCCATTTTGAGCGGCTTTGTTTTCATAACGTCTGTGTAGACGGATGGGGAGTAATCGTAAGGGTTCATGCCACTGGCAATCGCTTCTTCGTTTATCATTTCAATCAGATCAAGATTAAATTTTTGAACTGTGAGATTGCGGAATTCAATCATCTCTTTAAACTTCCATGTTGTGTTCACATGAAGAATGGGAAAGGGAAGTTTGCCAGGCCAAAAGGCCTTAAGTGCGAGATGCAAAAGAACTGTCGAATCTTTTCCTATAGAGTACAGTAATACAGGTTTTCTGAATTGCGCTGCAGCTTCACGAAATATATGGATACTCTCAGATTCCAGGAGGTCGAGGTGGGAAAAGTGTGGTGTCATGTGAGACTATCCTGAGATTTGCCTCTATGATGTAGCCCGCATTCTTTTCCATCATTGTTTTCCCACCACCATCGTCCAGCGCGAATATCTTCACCAGGGAGAATTGCTCGAGTGCATGGCTGGCAACCAATGGATGGAAAGCCCATTTTGTGGAGGGCATTTATAGGAATTGCGTGTTTCTCAATATAGAGATTGAGAGTTTCCAAAGACCAATCTGCAATTGGGTTTAGTTTTATGAGGTTGTAATCCTGATCCCAATGTGCAAAAGGGACTTCGGAGCGATTGAGTGATTGACTGCGCCGCAGACCTGTAATCCATGCGGTAGCCCCTTTGAGAGCGCGCTGTAAAGGATGGACTTTTCTGATTTGACAACAGGATTTACGATTTTCTATGGACTCCCGAAATCCAAGTATACCATCTCTTGCAACAAGGCTCTCTACTTCTTGTGCCTCTGGATAAACAATGCGAATGCGGCGCTTATAACGCGCTTCTGTGGCACTCAAGATGTCGTAGGTTTCTGCAAAATGTCGCCCTGTATCAAGAGTAAAAACATCAAAAGGAAGTTCTGCTTCAGCAACAGCAGCAAAGATAGCCTGATCTTCCAGGCCGAGGCTCGTAGAGAATGCAGTCCTTCCTTTAAGTTCCTCTGCTATGATGTGTAGACGTTTACTTAGAGAAGAGGAGGCCGCTAGAGCAGTGTTCAGATCAAGAAGTTTTTTATCTTCCTTAGGGGAATTGGAAATATCTGAAGCGGAGCTGCCCACTTGCGCGTTTGATGTGTGTTGTACTTCAAAAAAGGATTGTCCCATCAGTCCTCCGATTCCTAGAAAATAAGGGAAAACAATCCTAAAATGAACCCTTTTATGGAAAAAAGAACGTTTTTCTCAAAAAATCTTGGTTTATAAGAGAAAATTTTACCCTTTGCTCGAATTCGAGCATAAGCATCCGTGTCCCAGGTTTAAATCCTTTTCCGTGGTTCTTTTTCCAAGGGAGGGGTGAATTTTGATCTAAATTAACGGGGGGATCATTTTTACCAAGTGCCATCATTTTGCATGGAGATCCAAGGTTCTTGGGGTTTCAGCGGACGTCCTTTTTGTAATAATTCAATTGAAATTTTATCCGGCGATCGAACAAAGGCCATGTGGCCATCTCTTGGGGGCCTATTGACTTTTACGCCTCCATTAATGAGCCGAGAACATATTTCGTAGATGTTGTCGACCTCAAAAGCCAAGTGCCCAAAATTACGCGCTGAACCATACTCTTCTGGATCCCAATTATAAGTGAATTCGATAAGGGGAGAGGACCGCTCTGCAGCTTGCTCTTTGTCATCAGGAGCAGAAAGGAAAATCAATGTGAAACGCCCCTTAGAGTTTTCTATGCGCCGTATTTCGTGACAACCTAGTAGGCCGCAGAAGAAGGCAAGACTTTCTTCAATATTGGTAATTCTTATCATCGTGTGAAGATAGCGCATTGTCTTCTTTGTCCTTCAATTCTTAAAAATCCGTTGATTATGTAATAACAACAAATCATACATCTTTTGCGGGTAAATTTTACATTTGCATCTTTTTTAATTCTTATGCTTTTGACCTCTCCAAAGGTGACCTTTTATACATGAGGTTGCAGTTTTGTGCTCTATGAATAGGGATTTTTTTGATGAGTTTTTTGTTTTGGTTAGTAGAAATGTCTCAAGAAAAAAAATCGTATCGAAATCATGGTCTCAAATAAGGTGCGTTGAGAGTTTTTGATTTTTTCGGATGAGCATGATTCGAGTAAAGATCTGTTTTTGTATTTTTTTTGGTCGAAATTTTTTCGCTGCCATCGATTTTCCCAAGAAAATAATACCCTGGGATAAACTTAAAATTTCATAATAAAATCTGATAGATACAACCTATGTGCTTTGTTGATAGATCCTGATTTGAAGAGGGTGTGGGTGCTTCTTTATCATTTAATGCTGGCAGTGTGTACAAAGCATTTAATAGGACAAATGTGAGCTCAGATTCGAATTTGTATGAGGGTAGATTTCGAAGGCTTAAGCTTAATTATCTAGTTTAGATATAGTTTGTTTTTGGAGAGATAAAGTTGAGCGGGGTAAACATGGGGGATTCCAAGGGGTCTACGGCTATACAAGATGCCGGTGCGGTGACCGCTGGACAAATCGGTCACCTTGAAGAGGGTGTAGAGGTTATTGAAATCGCTGGAACGATTAAGTGGTTCGATGTCTCGAAGGGATATGGTTTTATTGTTCCAGATCTTCTACTTCTACTTCTACTTCTACTTCTACTTCTACTTCTACTTCTACTTCTACTTCTACGTCTACGTCTACTTCTACTTCTAC
>JBJTOZ010000157.1:0-3795 GCA_046074825.1 Hyphomicrobium sp. | reverse complement strand
CCAGAGTCAACAGACCCCAAAGCATTTCTAAAGTACATTATGCCCTTTTGCGGAAAACTGAACCTTATTATTTAGATCCAAGAGTAAGGAGTTTTGATGGTTTTGAATTGCATATATCTCCAGAGCGTGTGCTTATTTGTGAAGGACGCTAGCTTAGAGCTTATGACAGAAGATGAGTTAGTTTTGACATCGGAATTTGGTTGACACCAAAGAACTCAAATCATAATTCCATTCTTTTCGCCAGCCCTGTAGATATAAACTCTTAGACAAAACTGAAGGTAGGCATTCTCGGTGTCCTCCTGAAATTTCAAGTGGGGTTCTGCATTTTTCCATCCCACTACCAGAACT
This sequence comes from Hyphomicrobium sp., assembly GCA_046074825.1. GTDB lineage: Bacteria > Pseudomonadota > Alphaproteobacteria > Rhizobiales > Hyphomicrobiaceae > JAGVSR01. Next base: position 3,447 of record JBJTOZ010000157.1, on the reverse strand, counting down.
TCCCTCTTAAAGTGTCAAACAATTAATGCCTCGCATGGGGCTCTCTTTGCATAGAAGATCCAGCCACTGACATCTGCAGATTTTGTCTTGCTGGTTTTTATGGAGATTATTGACTTTTGATTTACACTCTTATGTTTCATTAAATCTTTCTGAGAGCCGCAGGAATTTCTGAAGGTTCGATTGGTCTCTTATTAAAAAGGGTAATCCCTCAGCTGAACGAGAGTAATTTTAGTACTAAAGAGTTTTGGCTTGGTATTTATCTTTCAGAAGGTAGCTCGCCATCAGGCCAGCTGCTGCCCCAAACATGACATAATAGGCTGGGGCGATAGGAGAGTTTAATGTTGATATCAAAGATGTCACGATGAGGGGAGCAAAACCTCCAAATATCATTACTGCAAAGTTATAAGCCACAGCCATACCCGTCGATCTCATGCCAGTCTCAAACTGTTCGGCAAGAGCTGTTGAGAAGACCCCAACAGTTGCAGACATAAGGATGGAAAGAACAATCTGCAAAGCCGTGAATTTTAGGAAGGTCGTGTCTTGTAGTGCCCAGTAGAAAAGCGGGTAGGTGAAGACAAGAAAAAGTCCACTAGAAAAGCGCAGGAAGGGGAGACGTCCATATTTATCGGACAGCCATCCGAAAATAGGAGTCAAAAGAATCAAAAATAGAAGACCTGAAGCTTCTGCTAAAAATGCCTCCTCCAAGGAAAGTCCCATTTCTGTTTTTCCATATGTCGGCATATAAATGAGAATAATATAAAAATAGATTGTGGCGCATATGGTTGCGAAGAATGAAGCGATGACACCACTGCTATTGGCTTTGATAAGCTCGAGGAAGGTGAGTTTTGCTTGTTGCTTCTTTGAATAGTCGACAAAAGACCGTGTTTCCTCAAGATGCCTTCTAATGAATAAGCCAACAGGACCTATCAACAATCCCGCGATAAAAGGAATTCTCCATGCCCAATCTGTAATTTGGTCTTGTGTAAAATATCGTGTTACAAGAATTCCAACAAGTGTGGCCAGCATTGCAGCAAAGCACTGACCTGCCATTTGAAGAGAGCCATAAAAGCCCCTTTTGTTTGAGGGGGCGGCTTCAACAAGAAAGGCTGTTGAACTTGCAAACTCACCACCTGTGGCAAATCCCTGCAATAAACGCGCAAACAACATCAGGAGTGGTGCACTCAAACCTATACTCACATACGTTGGCGCAAAGGAAATAATCGCAATAGCAATGGTCATTAAAAGAATGACCAACTGTAATGCGATTTTGCGTCCCTTTTTATCTGCTATAATTCCAAGGATAACACCTCCTAGAGGGCGCGTAAAAAAGCCTGCGCCAAAGGTCGCAAAGACCAGCATTAAGGACGCATGTTCATCGTGACTAGGAAAGAAGAGAGGCGCTAGAATTGTGGAGAAGAACCCAAAGACAATAAAGTCATACCATTCCAAAGCGTTTCCAATCACGGCCGCAAGGATTTGCTTAACGTGCTTTGAATCTCTTGTCCCACTTTTAGACATGTTATAATTTCCTACGCGGCCTTTATTTAAACCGTGCAAACTAGACTACATGCGGCTGAGCAGCAATTTAAATCTTGAAAGAATGATTGTTGAGGCACCTGATGTACTATTCGTATGAGAATTTCGACGCTGGCATACAAATGCTAGCAGATCAGGTCATTCACTCTGGCAAAAAGTATGACTATCTTTGTGGAGTGCTCCGCGGAGGAATGATTCCCGCAATAGTGCTCTCATATAAATTAAATATTCCAGTATTGCCTATTCACTGGTCTCTTCGTGATTTTAAACAGCAATATCTGTCTCCTGATGCCCGAAAAATTGTACTAGAAAACAAATGTTTGCTCGTCGAAGATATCATTGATACAGGAGAGTGTATCTCTCAACTTTTCAAGGAAATTGGGAAAAGTCTTGATGTGTTGTGCTTAGTTTATAATAAGAGCCAATCCATAACGCCTCAGTTTTATCATTGGTGTATTGATCGAAACCGAAATAAGGATTGGATTGTTTTTTGGTGGGACGAGAGTAACAATATAAAATTCAAAAAGACCTGACCTCATTGAGTGACCCTGTACCCTAATGGTCATCAATTTCGATAGTCATCCTTGTCAAACCGTTGTTGTCCTCACGCGTGACTAGGCGATATGCGTAATGGCGAATAATGCGAAGTGGTATCTGGTCGATTGCATTCTTTGGGTCCTGCAAACAATTATTACCCTCCGAATTTAAAAACCTTCCCTTGAAGCAGGATAAGAGATGGCATGTATTGGAAATATAGATTAGCAATTTGTAAACAGGGACGTCACGCAGTGCCAAGTTTTTTTGGTGGCATTACCAAGTGTACCAGCAAAACTCTTAATTTTATCGCCAGTCTTGACTGTCGTGTTTTTGATAGCATCAGTTACAGCTGAAAATCCATTTTTGGTTGTCTGCAATGCAGACTTAGTGAGATTTTCTACAGGGCCAGTAGAACCAGTTGAAGATGAAGCTGGTGAAGACATCTCTTTGGACTCATCCGTAGCATTCCCTTCTATTTCTGCATCTGTACCTAATGGTGCACTTTTTGGAAGAGTATTATTGGAACTAGAAGCAGTTTTAGCTCCAGTTTCCAATTTTAAAGTTGATGTGTCAGCATCAACTATTTTTACCGTCCCTTTGCAACCCTCATTTGTAAAACGCTCGACACTGCAGCGCTCGTGACCTCCATCTTGAGCTATAAGCTTAATACATAAAATTTGATGACGGGGATCAACTGAAGATGTGTTTTTTTTTCCCTCGATCACGCATTGGTAGACAACGTCAGGGCTATAACACGCTACACAATATCCTTCTGATTTGGCAGAAAAAGAGTAAAAAAACAAAGAGAAGAAAACAACCTGAAGGGCTGTATTCAGAATTCCAATTTTTTGGAAATATAAAAACATCGATTAAAATTTATAGGAGAATGAATTTGATTCTTAAAGAATATAGCAGCTTAAAACCACAAAAGGACTAAATTCAGAAATTATATGCACATAAAACGCACTTTTAAACATATTCACTCAGCATTCATCTGTCAGCTGCTTGCCATCTCATTTTGCTCATTCTATAGGAAACTTGAAGCTTAAGTATGGAGACGTGGCCGAGTGGCTGAAGGCGGCGCTTTGCTAAAGCGTTATACGTCAAAAGCGTATCGAGGGTTCGAATCCCTCCGTCTCCGCCAATTAGTTTTAATGACCTGAAAACATTTGTTTAATTTATCTGCTTTCTACAGCGTCACACAATTTTTCTGCTGCACTAGGCTTAACAGAACTGTCAAACGCATAAATGGCTTTCAGCAGTTTTATAACTCAATGAGAGTGTCACCTGCTTTCTCAAACTTTATTGAGTTGAGAAGCAATCCTCAAAGCATGGTGCAATTCAGTCCCCATGAGCGTTAAAGAAGATACAGAG
>JBJTOZ010000156.1:0-2703 GCA_046074825.1 Hyphomicrobium sp. | reverse complement strand
TGCGGATCTAGAAAAAGGGTATCCCTTAAGCCGTGCACGTGAAGCTTTTCTACTTGAAGTCCAAAAAGCAAGCCTTCACTCAGGAGTGCGTATACTTGCAACTGGAGACGCTGAAATCCAAGATGAAGTTGTTCAAGGTTTTATCACTGCTATGGGAACGGGGATCTTAATTGTTTTAGGTCTCCTGATACTTTTGTTTGGTAGCTTGTTTCAGCCTATTACCATTCTCCTCTCCTTACCCCTTTCTTTTGGAGGCGTTGTGATTGCCCTTTTGGCGACGCGAAATCCTGTAAGCATGCCCGTTTATATTGGCCTTCTCATGCTCATGGGCATAGTGACCAAAAATGCAATTATGCTTGTTGACTTTGCACTTGAAGAGATTGCGGCGGGTAAAGATCGTATAACAGCCTTACTCGAAGCAGGGCGCAAACGTGCTCGACCTATTGTGATGACAACAGTTGCTATGGTTGCAGGCATGCTGCCAAGCGCTTACGCCTTAGGTGATGGAGGAGAGTTTCGTGCTCCCATGGCTATCGCTGTTATAGGAGGACTGCTTCTGTCTACAATTCTCTCATTAGTTTTTGTTCCATCGTTTTTTACGGTAATGGACGATGTTTCAAGATTTTTTTTCTGGCTCACGGGACTTTTTATACATCCAAATCCTAAAGATGAAAATGAAGAGGATGTCATCCCGACTTTGAGGGTTCCACCAAGAGCCATCGCTCAACTTGGATATCAAGAAACCAAATAAATTCTATTATTTACTTAAGTATAAAGACATCTAAATATTGGTGGGCTTGCCTCTAATCTGCGGAAACTTAAGTGCAGTACGGCCACGCCCCTCCCCTCAAAGTCTTCATGACCTAGGGCATGTTCAAGACCTCAAAGTTTTTTGTTAAATCTTATGAAGTTTCTTGGTCAGCTTTAAAGAACACATCAACCCGCATACCTGTTAGAAGGGAAGATTGTCCGTCTAATACAACCATGACCTCTAAAACTTCGATATCATTTGGACGTCTTGGACCTCGGGAAATAATTCTTTGTGCACCAAGAGCCGGTGCGATTGAGGTGACAACTCCCGTAAATTCCTGACCTGGATATGCATCCGCCTTTATAATAGCTTTTTGTCCGATGCGAACCTTAACAACATCTCGTTCTTCAACTTCTGTTCTCACCCGCATTGATGACAAATCCCCAAGCAAAACGAGGGGTGCATCAGGAGAAGAAACAACAACCTCACCAAGTTTGGCCCAAACATTTAAGATCGTTCCATCAGAGGGAGCTCGGATACGTGTTCGCTCAATGGCGTTCTCAATTTGAACCACATCAGATCTTGCTTGAGTAAGAGAGGATTCTAATCGAGAGGGGAGAGGCATATCTTCAGAGGAAGAAAGTTTGTCTAATGCTAATTTAGCATCATCAAGTTTTTTTCGGGCATTGTTGATGGTTTTGCGGGCAGCTGCTAGATCATCAGCATTGGAATTTCCAGATCGAACCTTGCGAGCCACTTCATCGAAAGCGATTTGAGCATTAAAAACATACCGATCTGCATCGGCTACAGCATCTTCAGCTTTACGACGATCGAGTGCTAAACTATTTTTTTCTGGATCCTCATTTCGCTCCAAAATGCGTACGGCTTCCTCAGCACGTGCAGAAACGAGCTTTGCTTGCAAATCGCTATCATCCAGACGGACAATTAAATCACCAGCGACCACTCGATCTCCAGACTTACCGATCACTTCCATAATTTCTCCAGCAGATTGAGAAATTATCCGAATTTCTCCCTCTTTGGGTTCAACACGCCCTGTTGCGGAGGCTGCCCACATGTTTTTCGGAGATGACGAAGCAGAAGGAGCCGCTACCGGATTTGCAACCTGAGGGTTAGCGGTCGACGCAGCCTGAGCTGATGCCTCGCTGCTGCTAGAGGAGGAAGCGTTTGACAAGAGAGAGGTTGACGAAGATATGACGAATTTAACAAGGAAGCCAAGCGCAACGATTACTCCAAACACGAATAAAAAACGAAATAAATGAAAAATTTTACGCATTTGCTTTCCGCCTCTTTTTATTAAGGTCCGTTATCTCTGGAGCATTAACACCCTCAGGTCGTCGCTCTTCACCAACAATTCTGCCATCTTCAATTTTCACAACCCTATCAGCATAACTCAGCGTGCGCGGGTCATGTGTAACTGCAAGAACGCTTCGCTGCTGTTCTTTTGCAATGCGAGCTAATAAGGCCATTACGGCATGCCCATTTTCACTATCAAGAGCTGCCGTCGGCTCATCTGCTAAAACAATCGAAGGTGAAGCGGCGATTGCGCGCGCAACAGCCACACGTTGCTGCTCTCCACCGGAAAGATTATTAGGGTAATTCATGAGGCGATGACCCAGTCCTACCTCCCTTAAAACTTCCTCTGATCGTGCCGCAGCCGGATAGCCCTTTTGCCCTAGAACATCGAGTGCAATACGCACATTTTCCAGAGCGTTAAGAGTCGGGAAGAGATTATAGCTCTGAAAAATAAACCCGATATGTTTACGTCTAAGCTCGGCTAAAGCTTCAGGGCTTAGTCCTGTTGTTGAGTGCCCTGCTAGACGCACTTCGCCAGACGTTTGCTTTAAAATACAACCGAGGATGGACAGAAGTGTTGTTTTGCCAGAACCTGATGGTCCCATTAAGAGGGTCAGCTCGCCGGGGATCAATTGGAG
>JBJTOZ010000155.1:0-11683 GCA_046074825.1 Hyphomicrobium sp. | reverse complement strand
TGACGGATGAGAAGCTCAAAGAGGAGCAACAAAAAAAGGAAGAAGAAAAGAAAAAAGCAGAACAGGAAAAAAAGAAAATAGAGGACGAAAAAAGAAAGGCGCGTGAGGCCATATTAAAACAGGAGAATGAAAAGAAAAAGCTAGAAGCAAAAAAGAAGGCAGAAGTTTCTGATCGATTGGCGGCGCTCTTAGATAAGGATCCTACAAAGAGAGGAGCCCCTGAGGCAGGCAGTGAGACGGTTGAACCTACCGATAAAAAGGGTCCCACAGCAGGATCAGAAAAAGGAAATGATACTGTGCTTTCGCTGCGGGAACAGGATCTGTTGCGAGGGATGTTGCGAACGCAGATCGCAAGATGTTGGCGGTTGCCTGGGGGCGGAGGGGGAACGGAAACCCCGATTGTGACCCTGCGCTGGCGTATGAGGCCAGATGGCACAGTTGATGGCGATCCACAGGTTGAAAAGCCTGCTTCTGGTCCTCTCGCTTCCTTAGCAACCGAAGCCGCGATAAGAGCAGTAACCGGCTGTCAGCCTTATGATCTTCCGCAGGACTTATATGCAAACGGATGGCAAGAAATTATTTGGGAGTTTGATCCCTCGCAAATGCTTTAGAAAGCGCAATCTCATATCAACTGTGTCTTCAAAACAAACAAATGACATTTCTGTCTCGGGAGGACAAGCCCATGACGTCTCTGTCTCTCCGAGACAAGAAACCAAAACTCTGATGTCTTGTATTCCTTTTCTGATCTGTCCTCAATCCTAGGGCTGTTGCGTATGTTGGCTGTTATAAACCTGAAGAGAGTTGTCTATCGTGCAACTTTGAAACATTTTCTCAAAGGCTTTCTTCTTAGCCTTCCCTCTCTTTTCTGCGCCTTCTTTTCATCTTCTGTCGGAGCTCAGCTTGTGGGCCGACAAGTAGAAGGGTCTTTGGCTCCTATTCCCATCGCTCTGCCCCTGTTTCTCGGAGATAATCCTGAATTAAGTGCGCAAATAACCAGCGTAGTTGAACAGGATTTAGAAAGCTCTGGACTTTTTAAATCGCTCGATCGGACCTCTTTTTTGGAGGATATTTTAGATTTTAATAGCGCTCCACGCTTTGTGGATTGGCGGCAGATAGGAGCGGATGCTCTGGCCTTAGGGAAGGTGATGAAATCCGAGGATGGAACAATTGCTTCAGAGTTTCGTCTTTGGGATGTGGCAACTGGAAAACAACTTTCAGGGCAGCGCTTTTCGTCCGTAGAACAAAATTGGCGTCGAATAGGCCACATTATAGCCGATCAAATTTATGAACGGCTGACTGGAGAAAAGGGCTACTTCGACACGAGGATCGTTTATATTGATGAAACGGGTCCGAAAGAAAAACGTGTCAAGCGCCTTGCTATGATGGATCAAGATGGGGCGAATGTCAGACTTCTCACAAAAGGTTCTGAGATCGTTCTGACCCCGAGGTTTTCTGCCGTCCGCAATCAAATTGTGTATATGTCCTATTCCCAAGATCAGCCCCGCGTGCTGCTTATGAACCTGCAGACGGGACAGAATCAGGTTGTCGGCAACTTTCCAGGCATGACATTCGCGCCACGTTTTTCACCTGATGGGGAGCGCGTGATTATGAGCCTCCAACAAGAAGGGGCGAGTTCTATTTATGATCTTGATCTGCAGAGCCAAAACCTGCGCAAGCTCACGCAGTCTAATGCCATTGATACGGCTCCTTGCTACTCTCCGGATGGCTCGCAAATAGTGTTTGAAAGCGATCGGGAGGGGAATCAGCAGCTTTACGTGATGAAGGGCGATGGATCAGAGGTGCGCCGATTGAGTTTTGGCGAGGGGCGTTATTCGACCCCTGTGTGGTCTCCACGAGGGGATTACATCGCGTTTACAAAACAATTGGAGGGCCGCTTTATTATTGGTGTTATGCGTCCTGATGGATCAGGAGAGCGCGTTTTGACCGAAGGCTTTCATAACGAAGGACCTACATGGGCGCCTAATGGACGAGTTTTGATGTTCTTTCGCGAGGGCCAAGTGCAGGGCAGTGGCCCGCGAATCTATTCCGTCGACATCACTGGTTATAACGAGCGAGTCGTCTCAACCCCCAATTTTGCCTCCGATCCGGCCTGGTCCCCCCTCTTAAAATAAAACGCGCCTTAATTGTCGATTAACCAACATCAGGCATAAATTAAGGGAAGCCGGAACGTCACGACTCCGGTAAGTTTTTGCGTATTTTCTGATAGTTAGGTAGACTCAGTTTGAGCCCTATTTTGACTTGAGGAGCGTGAAGCACGGCGTGGCATTTTCGCATCTAGTAGAGGGGAAAACAGTTTCAAAACTACCTCTCTTCTTGATTGAAACATGCCATATCGGTACCCAAGTAGTTGGCTCGCTGCTGATTAACGTTTAGGTTTTAGTGTTGTGCGTATCAGGGGCTAATCGTTTTATCGGCCGCCTTGTAAGTTGCTTTTGCGTTTGGCGCTTGCCTCGCGAAGAACCTGCGCTGAATTATTTGGTGCTTTGGATTTGGTCGTCACGAAAGTGACTTGTTAACAATCCCAGAAATCTGGGGACTTAAAGGAGATAAAACTATGAAAGGCGCTATCGTTCTTGCTGCCGCTATCGTTGCTGTTGCTCTCGGTGCTTGCCGCCGTGAAGAAGCTGCTCCAATGAAGCTCGGTGCTGACCTTCCTGCAACTTCAGATGTCGCTCGCTAATTGCGAACTGATTGCATCCTAACTTATTTTTTGTTAGGAAATTTGAGATTAAGACCAAAGTGCTCCATCTGATTTGAGGATGTGTTTTGGTCTTTTTTTCCTATTTAAGACGTCTTATTCTCTTTCTTATCGGCACCTCGCCGCGCGACTCCCCCTCAATTCTCTTCCTCAAAGAATTCTAACATTCTCATCTCTCAGTGTTATTCTCCCCCCTTTTGTTCTCGCAATCCCTTTTTGCGGTCCACACAAAGCCATTTTTATTTTCTTTTGTGGGGTCGCTCCTTTGGAAGTTCCCCCATTATTGAGAACTATTTGACCCTTTTTTCCAATTGGCCACATTTTCGTTCCAAGTCTCTGACTTCGTACACCATGAGGTTTTTCTGAGTCTCTTGTTCTAGTCCTCTTTAAGCCACGACGGTCTTGGCCCTAAGATTGGAATATTTCGAGAGTGGCTCTGACGGACATATGAGGTCATAATGGTTTCGATTGGTCGGTCGTCTGTAGTCATTTCAACCCTTGCCCTTCTTCTCGGTGCGGGTCTGTTTACTGGGTGTGCGAACAAAGAACAGGTCTCTCCCGCTGCCCAACTCGGTCCTGATGGGAAGGGGCCTGTGACGCCTGGATCGCATCGTGACTTTAGCGTCAATGTAGGAGATATCGTTTATTTTTCTTCGGATAGCTCGGATTTATCTCCTGAAGCGCAAACCGTCTTAGCCAAGCAAGCGCAGTGGCTCAGACAGTATCCTCAATACACTCTGACGGTTGAGGGGCATGCCGATGAAAGAGGAACACGCGAATATAATATTGCCCTGGGCGCGCGTCGCGCCACCGCGGTTCGAAATTATCTTGCGCAAAACGGTATCGCAGCCAATCGGATGAAAACTATTTCCTACGGGAAAGAAAGACCCGTTGCTGTGTGCGATGACATCTCGTGCTGGGCGCAAAATCGTCGTTCGCAAACTGTCCTTAATAGCCGCGTCGCCTCTTAATGAATATCTCTCAAGACAGAAGGGGCCGGCTTTGCGTGTTTAGGAGTGCGCGTTTAAAAAAATAAATCTCCTTTTTTTCTTGCCCTCTTTTTTGATGTTCTTCTCTCTCCATCTTTTCTTACCCGTTTAGTTCTCTAAGGCGCGATTGTTTTTCTTTATCTTCTGCACTCACAAAGCCTCTCCCATGGCTGCGATCACAAACAACAGACTTCATCTCTGTTCCAAGGTGTGAGGTGGTAAGGGGCAAGTCTACTTTTTAACACATTTTCTTTTTGCGTTTTGGTATTTATAATTTTTTTTATGAAAGAAACATGAAGTGAACAAGAATTTAGCGAACAAAAAGCATATCGTCTCGTCGTCGTTCACTGAGAGCGCTATATTACGAAGACGATAACCAAATCTCAGGAAACACATCTCAAGATATTCTTTTTTAAAAACCATTATGAGCCTCAACAATGAACGATCACCCTCCACATTTACGTATGTTGTTTTTTGTTTCAATCACCTGTTTTTTTTCTGTTTTGATTGCCCCTGCTTTTGCGCAAGATGTTCTTTTTAAAGAAGAGGATCAAAAGCCGATCTCAGCAGAGCAGTACCGAGAAGGGTCTCCAACCAAGGATCCTTCAAGCGAGGTTAAACTCACGCAGAGAGTGAAGGAACTTGAAAGACAGCTCAGCGCTCTTCAGGTTGGTTTTGACACTCTTCAAAGTCTCCTCAAGTCTCAGGTGGGCGAGGTAGCAAATCCGCTTTATCCCTCTCCCGAAGATCAGATGGCTTCGCCTCATCGGGCCACGCTTGAAGAGCTCGCATTACAAGTGCGGGCTCTTGCGTTAAAGACGGATCATCTTGCGCAAAAAATCAACAAAGAGCAGAGTGGAGAAAGTAATGGTGCCTCCTTTAAAGAAACGGGATCGTTTGAAACATCAACAGTGGAGACCCATCCTTCTCAAGGCACAGACGGGCTCGTGGCTCCTGCAGTGTCAAGAACACCCCTTTCGGAGGGTGCTTTAGGTGACAAATCACAAATTTCTTTTTTACCCAAAACAGAGCAGCCTGAAAGCAACAAGATTGTGGCCCTCGATCCGTTGAGCGCACCCAATGATCCTGTGCAAGAGTATGAGCGAGCGTATGGATTTCTTATTCAGCAGAACTATGCTTCAGCGCTTGCAGGGTTTCGCGCTTTTATAAAAGCGCATCCCAAAGATGCTCTGATGCCCCACGCCCTTTACTGGCTTGGGGAAACCCATAATGCCCAACGTAACTTTGAGGACGCGGCGGAGGCTTTTGATCTTCTCGTTCAAGGATATGGCAATAGTCCTAAGGCTCCAGACAGTCTGGTGAAAAGAGGGATTGCTCTTGCGGCTTTGGGTAAAAAAGCGGATGCTTGCGATGTGTTGGGCAAGCTTTCAGTTAAATATCCCAGTGCCGCTGCCGCTTTAAAGACCAAAGCAGAGGGAGAGCGCAGTCGTATCGGTTGCTCGTCGACAGCACGATAAATAGAGTGTTGGGAGTAGGTGCGTATGGAAGAGGTGCAACGTCTGACCTTTGAGGACCTTAATCCGCATGTGCAGTGCTTTTCATCTTTTGAGCGTGTTCTGCTTGCAGTCTCTGGAGGCTCAGACAGTCTCGCGCTGCTGTATCTTGCGGCGCAGTGGGCAAAGACATACCCACAAATCACTCCCCACTTTGAAGTCGCTACCATTGATCATGGCTTGCGCGAAGGCTCGTATGAGGAAGCCTGTCGCGTGCGCACACATGCCGAAGGGCTTGGGTTGAAACACCATCTTCTCCCGTGGCGGGGGCCAAAACCGCAAACATCTCTTCAAGAGCTCGCGCGCGCAGAGCGTTACGCTCTTCTCGAAGAGGTAGCGCTGGGTTGGAAGGAAGAAAAAGTTGCGATTGCCACGGCGCATACAATGGATGATCAAGGAGAGACAGTTTTAATGCGTCTTGCACGGGGCAGTGGCCCTGATGGTCTCAAGGGTATCACACCCAAACGCCCTCTTTCTTCCTCTTCGCGTATTGCTCTTTTAAGGCCCCTGCTGCGTGTGTCACGCGCAGATCTGTGTGCATGGTTGTCTTCTCAAAACCTGTCTTGGGAAGAAGACCCGAGTAATTTGAATACGCTCTTTGAGCGGGTGCGTCTTCGCACTGCGGCCACCACTCTGCGCTCACTTGGTCTTAATGCCGATAAACTTGCGCTCGCCGCCCATCGTCAAAACCGAGCTGTTGATGCTCTCGAGGTAGCGACGGATGATTTGCAAAAGGCGTGTTTCCAATTACAGGGGGGTGCTTACGGCAGTCTTGATATCTCTGTTTTCGGACAATCGCCAGAAGAATTGCGCATTCGTCTGCTCGCGCGCGTGTTAAATATCTTTAGAGGAGAAACGCCTCCTGCACAGCTTGAACAGGTGGAACGCCTCGTGGAAGATTTGGACAAAAGGCCTCTTTTACGCAGAACACTTGGCGGATGTGAACTTCACGCTAAGAAAAAAGTTATTCATATATATCGAGAGGTCGGCAGAGCATCGTTGCCGGCACTTCCTCTTCTCCCAGGCATGCCTGTTGTGTGGGATCAAAGGTTTCGGATTCTTCTTCCTCAGTCCCCGCAGGAGAAACACTGTGCCTCTTCATCCTCTCTAACCGTGCCTCTTTGGGTGCGCCCTCTGGATCCGACACTCTATCGCGCGCTTCGCGAAAACATTTTTAAAAACTCCCAGATCCCCCTTCGTGCAGCTGCAACATTGCCGTCTGTGTGGAGGGGAGAAAAGTTGCTCACAATTTGCGGTCTTGGCTCAGATAAGAGCCTGCAACATGGCTCTTTTCCTTTGACAGAACATCCAATCCATGCAGAGTTTCTCAGATACCAGTATGCGGGAGCACGGCAGAAAGCCCCCAATCACTGACGCCAAACTTTCACCCTTCTGTCTTCGTTTGAGAGGAATAACAGCAGAAATTGATATTTGGGGACAAAGACTTGGCAAATTCCTCCTTGATGCCTATCTACCCCCTATGCTTAGAATTCTTTCTCCGTGTAGGGTTAAGGTTAAACTCCTATCTTTCTCTTCCCTTAGAAAGTCCCTTGAAGGATTAGACACTTAATGAATCCCAACTTCCAAAAACTTGCAATCTGGGTTGCTGTCTTAGTACTGTTAGCGGCCCTTTTTAATCTCTTCAGTGGCTCTTCGCAGACCCGAAGGGGGCAAGAAATTAACTATTCAGATTTTCTCACCTCTGTTGATGGCAATCAGGTGGCAGAGGTGACAATCGCTGGCAATAGAATTTTCGGTACCCTGCGCGATAGTGGCCAAACTTTTAGCACCTTTGCGCCGGACGATCGTACACTTGTCGAGCGTTTGGAAAAAAAGGGTATCAAGTTCAAAGCGCGCCCTTCGGAGGAAGATGTTCCCTCGATTATGAGCGTTCTTCTCAACTGGTTTCCCATGTTGCTGTTAATCGGGGTGTGGGTGTTTTTCATGCGCCAGATGCAATCGGGCTCTGGTCGTGCGATGGGATTTGGAAAAAGCCGCGCCAAGCTTCTAACCGAACGTCAAGGGCGCGTTACCTTTGAAGACGTTGCAGGCGTGGATGAAGCCAAGTCCGATTTGGAAGAAATTGTCGAGTTTTTACGCGACCCGCAAAAGTTCCAACGTCTAGGTGGGCGGATTCCAAGAGGCGCTCTTCTTGTGGGACCTCCTGGGACTGGTAAAACACTCATTGCACGTGCTGTTGCAGGGGAAGCCAACGTCCCTTTCTTTACAATCTCAGGCTCTGATTTTGTGGAAATGTTTGTGGGCGTGGGCGCTTCCCGCGTGCGCGATATGTTTGAGCAGGCAAAAAAAAATGCGCCCTGCATTATCTTCATCGATGAAATCGATGCGGTGGGGCGCCACCGCGGTGCAGGTCTTGGAGGAGGCAATGACGAGCGTGAGCAAACGCTCAATCAGTTGCTGGTGGAAATGGATGGCTTTGAGGCCAATGAAGGCATCATCGTGATTGCCGCCACCAACAGACCTGATGTTCTGGATCCTGCTCTGTTACGTCCTGGTCGTTTTGATCGCCAGATCACAGTCCCCAATCCCGATGTACAGGGCAGAGAAAAAATTCTTCGCGTGCATATGAAGAAAGTTCCACTGGCTCCCGATGTGGACGCAAAGACCATAGCTAGAGGCTGCCCTGGTTTTTCGGGGGCGGATCTTGCCAACCTCGTAAATGAAGCCGCGCTCTTGGCTGCTCGTCGCAACAAACGTCTAGTGACACAGCAAGAATTTGAAGATGCCAAAGATAAGGTGATGATGGGAGCCGAACGGCGCTCCATGGTCATGAGCGAAGAAGAAAAACGCAACACAGCCTACCATGAGGCCGGACACGCTATTGTGGGTCTTTCAGTCCCGTATGATCCCTTGCATAAAGTAACGATCATTCCGCGTGGTCGCGCCTTGGGTGTCACAATGAACCTTCCCGAAGGAGACCGCTACAGTCGCACCCGTTCATGGTGTGAGGCACGCTTGGCGGTCTTGTTTGGTGGACGCGAGGCAGAAATTATTCTGGGTGGTCCTGACAATGTCACCAATGGTGCCACAGGAGATATTCAGATGGCAACGCAGCTTGCCCGCGCCATGGTCATGGAGTGGGGCATGTCGGAAAAGTTGGGACGCGTGCGCTACAATGGAAATGAGCAGGAAATCTTTCTTGGGCACTCGGTGACGCAAACCAAGAATATTTCTGATGAAACAGCCAAACTTATTGATGAAGAAATTCGTGACTTAATCACAGTAGGTGAAAGCAAAGCCCGCACCATCTTGCGCGAGAAACTCGATGGCCTCCACAGTGTTGCTAAAGCCCTCTTGGAATATGAAACCTTGACGGGGGAGGAAGTACAATCCCTTCTCAAAGGGGAAAGGATTGTGCGCCCTGACGATGAGGAAACACCCAAGAGCCAAATTGGTTCGGCTGTTCCGACGGCGGGAAAACCCAGACGGCGTGAAGAACCTAAAGCAGGCGACATGGCGCCCCAACCGCAAAGTTAAACTTCTTTCTTTCCTCTTTCTGAAAGCCTCCTTATCCTTTGAGGAGGCTTTTTTGTTTTTTAAGAGTTGGGTGGCCGAGAAGAAAAATGGATCAGCGTCGTTTTTATGTTCGCCCCCTCCTTGCGTTGGGGGGAGAAGATCCTGAAAAGAAAAGGGCTTCGCACGGCATGTTTGCCAAACTGTGCGCACGCGACGATCTTTTATTCTCGCATGTGGAAATTTTAGAGCGACACGCACCCAAACAAACGGCAGTCCACCTTTTGGATCTTGAGGAATTGAAGGACTTTTCTTCACGCGAGATGAAGGTGTCTCCCGAAGCGTTTCAGGATTTTCAGAAGCTCATCGCCAACCTCACTTCTCAGCGCGCAGATTTTGCGGGCTTGTCGATGGAGAGGCCGCGCCTCATGGGCATTGTAAATATCACGCCCGACAGCTTTTCGGACGGGGGAAGTTTTTCTTCTCCTCAAGAAGCAATCACTCAGGCGTTGCGCCTTGCGGAGAGTGGTGCTGACATTCTGGATCTTGGGGCTGAAAGCACGCGCCCTGGAGCGCGCGCGATTTCGGTGGAAGAAGAATTAAAGCGTCTGATGCCCGTTCTGGAAGGACTGCGTCCACGGACGACAGCCAAGATCTCCATTGATACCAGAAAATCTGAAGTGATGCTGCGGGCGGCAGAGGCGGGGGCTGATCTGTGGAACGATGTTTCTGCTTTGACCTTTGATCCGCGCTCGTTAGAGGTGGCAGCCGAAAAAAAATGGCCTCTTCTTTTGATGCATGCCCAGGGTCTGCCTGAGACGATGAATGAAAAGCCAGTTTATGAGAATGTTGCTCTTGATGTCTTTGATTATTTAGAGGGACGCATCGACGCCTGTTTGAGGGCAGGTATTGAAAGCGCGCGTCTTGTTCTTGATCCTGGCATTGGCTTTGGAAAGCATCTGCCGCACAATGTTGCGCTTTTGTCATCTCTTAGTCTCTACCATGGTCTTGGCGTGCCTGTGTTGTTAGGGGTTTCGCGGAAGAAACTCATTGGTCAGTTGAGCAAAGAAGAACATCCCAAGGAGCGTGTGTCTGGTTCATTGGCGGCCGCGCTCGCTGCGATTGCGCAGGGCGTTCAAATTTTACGTGTGCATGACGTTGCAGAAACTCTTCAGGCGGTGCGCGTGTGGCAGGCAATTTTAAGGGGCGCGGAAGAGCCGTGCGCTCTGTAGTCTTTGTAGAATTTTATTTTTATGAAATTGTATTCGTCTTCAGGCTATCGCCATTGTCACGCATTTCTTGAATGGTTAATGAAGTATGATTTAAAAACAATCCTTGTAAGGCTTAAGGTTAGGATAACGAGGTCACCAATGTCAGCAAGGCACAATTTAGCCTTGATCATGAAACACGGCAAAAAGAAGAAGTGACCAAAGGCCTGTTTTTCTTCATTTACCTTGACCAATAATAAAATCCCCACTCTTTAAATTGCTGTAATTTAAAAGGATCTCTCTAATTTAGACAAATTGTTTTGAAAAAACCTTTTTTTAATGTCCTTTTTTTCTATACCCTAGTCAGGAATGAAGTCTTCTTTTTCTATTTTGTAATTCAGTTGATGAGCGCCCCATGACCCGAAAATATTTTGGCACAGATGGCATTCGCGGATGTGCCAATACGCCCCCAATGACCTCCGAGATTGCTCTCAAAGTCGGCATGGCCGCAGGCAAACTCTTTCAAACAGGATCCCACCGCCATCGTGTTGTGATCGGAAAAGACACCCGCCTCTCGGGTTATATGCTCGAAGCCGCCCTCATGTCAGGCTTTACCGCGGTTGGTGTGGATGTCTTTCTTTTAGGTCCCATGCCCACGCCCGCCGTGGCTATGCTTACCCGCTCCTTGCGCGCCGACATCGGAGTCATGATTTCAGCCTCACACAACCGCTACGAAGACAATGGCATCAAACTTTTTGATCCTGATGGATACAAACTCTCCGATGATATGGAACTCGAAATCGAACGCCTCATTGAGTGTGACTCGCGGGCTCTTCTTATTCACGCTGATAAAATTGGTCGCGCCACGCGCGTTGAAAGCGCCCAAGAGCGCTATATTGAATTTGCCAAACGCACACTGCCCAGAAATCTGAAACTAAATGGTCTGCGCATTGTCATCGATTGCGCCAATGGAGCTGGATACAAAGTTGCGCCCGAAGCCTTGTGGGAACTGGGTGCGGAAGTTATAAAAATTGGAGTTGAGCCCAATGGGCGCAATATCAATGACAATTGCGGATCGACCCATCCCGAACACCTCGTTCAGAAAGTCAAAGAATATCGCGCCGACATCGGCATCGCGCTGGATGGAGATGCCGATAGAGTGGTGATCGTCGATGAACGCGGGCAGATTGTCGACGGCGACCAACTGATGGCGGTTATTGCAGAAAGTTGGTATCGCAGAGGAAAACTCTCAGCAGGCGGCATCGTGGCGACCGTGATGAGTAATCTCGGTCTGGAGCGCTATCTTAAAACCCAAGGGTTAAGTATGGTGCGCACACCCGTTGGAGACCGCTATGTAGTCGAGTACATGCGCAAACATGGCTACAATGTCGGCGGCGAACAATCAGGGCACATTATTCTCTCGGATTTCACCACAACAGGCGACGGCCTGGTAACCGCTCTTCAAGTTCTTGCGTGTGTCGTGGCCTCCAACAAACCTGTGTCGAACGTCTGTGCGCGTTTCACGCCGTGCCCACAGGTCTTGCAAAGTGTGCGCTATGCCAGTGGAAAACCTCTTGAAGACAACAATGTCGTGAGGGCCATAGAAGGCGCAAAGGTCAGACTCGGTGAAAAGGGACGTGTCGTCATACGCCCCTCAGGGACAGAGCCTGTCATCCGCGTTATGGCAGAGGGAGAAGATGAAACCCTCATCAACTCCATCGTCGGCGATATCGTGGATGCTGTAAAAGTCGCCGCTCAAAAAGCCGCTTAAGCAAACCT
>JBJTOZ010000154.1:0-2721 GCA_046074825.1 Hyphomicrobium sp. | reverse complement strand
CCTTCGGCGTAACAACGATAGGCCTGTTGATCAGCACAGGATGAGCAAGCATGGCATCAAGTAATTGATCCTCCGTAAGATACGGATTGGCAAGGCCCAATTCTTCATAGGGAGTGCCCTTTTCTCTTAATAAGTCACGAGGTTTCATTTTAAGTGATTTGAGAAGCTTAATCAGCTCTTTTCGGGTTGGAGGTGTTTTGAGATACTCTACAATATCCGGTTCCACTCCAGATTGGCGGATCATCGCAAGCGTATTGCGCGATGTCCCGCAATGAGGATTGTGATAGATAATGATTTTCTCCTTTTTCATGCATACCTGCCTTTTTATTAAATGGCTTCAACTCCTTTTTTCTCTGATCTCGAAGAGGGTATCCAATCTTAGACTTTATGATCAAAATAAGATGAAAAATTAATCCAATTAAAGAAAAGCTCTTGAGTATATGGACCTTCTTTTTAATCCTATTGACCAAGAAGAATTTTTGTCCACTGGCGCAGAACAAGGCGTTGTGTTTTCTTGTCGTAGGTCTTCATCACATAAAGATGCTCAAATATCTCACGTTTGGGGTAGATCGAAACATTATCTTTCACTTGAGGATCTAAAAAAGCCTGCGAGGCTCTATTGCCGTTGGCGTATTTGATATAATTGGAAGCTTTTGCAATCACCTCAGGCTTCATGAGATAATTTAAAAAGACATGTGCCTCTTCGACGTTTTCAGCATCCTTAGGGATTGCCATCTGGTCAAAATACATCTGTGCTCCCTCCCTAGGTAAAGAGTACTTGATGATTTGACCGTTCTGGGCTTCTTCCGCTCTGGCTTGCGCTTGGAGTATATCGCCTGAATAGCCCACTGCCAAACAGATATCTCCGTCAGCAAGAGCACCAATGTAATCCCCTGGTGTAAATTTTAGGATATTTGGTCGTATGGTCTCTAAAAGAGTTACTGCTTTTTTCAAAGCTTCCGGCTCTGAGCTGTTAGGATCAAGACTAAGATAATTCAACGCTGCAGGAAGGATGTCGTCGGGCGCATCTATAAAATAAATTCCACAGTCTTTAAACTTGGAGATAATTTCTGGTTTGAAAACCAAATCCCACGAGTCAAAAGGTGCAGAAGGTAAGCGCTCTTTAATTTTTGCTTCATTGTACCCTATTCCTGTTGTACCCCACATGTAATTGATGGAGTAGGAATTATCTGGATCAAAAACAGCCGTTCGTTGAGAAATTTCCTCCCACATGTTGGATAAATTAGGAAGCTTTGATTTATCAAGTTTCTGAAAAGCCCCTGCAGATATTTCTCGCGACAGATACGCTCCAGAAGGAACAACGATGTCGTACCCTATTCCACCTGTAAGCAATTTTGTTTCAAGCAAATCATTACTATCAAAGACATCATAAAGAACCTTAATGCCTGTTTCCTTGGTAAAATCGGAGAGAATACTTTCGTCAATATACTCGGACCAATTGAGGATTTTGAGGTGACGTTGAAGAGCCTCTACGGGATCTCCAAAAAAAGGACACCACATAAGGAAAGCAAATAGAATTTGAGAATTCTGCTCTTTATAATCTTCATTGAGCGTGAGTCCGGAATTGGAATTCTAAATTTCTGTTCACTCGTAAGATATTTTAAGGAACTGGAGGTTTTTTTGAAAGATATGTGCTGACACACACAATCAGCGTAACTGCCGTAATCATGAGTGTGGAGATCGCATTGATTTCAGGGGTGACACCCATGCGCACCTGACTATAAATTTTCATCGGCAATGTCATAGAACCTGGACCTGCTGTAAAACTCGCAATAACAAGATCATCCAGAGAGAGCGTAAACGAGAGCAGCCATGCTGAAATCACCGAGGGCGCAATTAAAGGCAAAGTAATATAGAAGAAAGTGCGAAGAGGTGTGGCGCCTAAGTTAAGGGCTGCCTCTTCAACAGAGATATCAAAGTTACGAAGCCGCGCTTGCACAACGACAGTAGCAAAAGACATTGTAAAAATCGAATGCGCAAGAACGATGGTTAGGAAGCCCCTTTCGAGATTAATTGCGACAAACAACAAAAGCAACGAAAGACCCGTCATGACTTCTGGCATCACAAGAGGCGCATAAATCATCGAAGTAAAAAAAGTATGCGTGGGGAACCGGCCCCCACGTACAACTACAAAAGCAGCTAATGTTCCAAGTGTGGTTGCAAGGGTTGCTGAAAGCAGGCCCACCTTCAAGGACGTCGCCACAGCTTCTAGAAGATTTTTATTTTCAATCACAGCAGTATACCACTGCGTAGAAAACCCTCCCCATATCGATACTAATTTTGAGGCATTGAAACTATAGACAATAAGAAGAAGAATAGGAATGTACAAAAAGCTAAAACCGAAAATCAGAGAAAGAATGTTAAACTTCGTGAACACTTTCTTCATGATCTTGCATCCCTTTGTTTTCGAAAACGAGTTTCAAATACAAAGGTCGGAAATCTCAGAACGACAATAAGAATAACTCCACAAGCAGAGGCTACAGGCCAATCATGAATAGTGAAGAACTCATTCCACAGTGTTTTTCCGATCAGGAGCGTGTTGGCTCCTCCGAGGAGGTCGGGAATAACAAATTCCCCAACAACTGGAATAAACACTATAAAGAGGCCTGCGTACACTCCAGGACGTGAAAGAGGAAAAGTAATTTTCCTCTTTCACGTCCTGGAATGTACGCAGGCCTCCTTATAGTTTTTATTCCAATT
>JBJTOZ010000153.1:0-4333 GCA_046074825.1 Hyphomicrobium sp. | reverse complement strand
TGATACAGTCCTTCCAGGCCCATTAGCCAGTGCATTGGCTGTTACTAAGGAGGACGAAATAAACTCAGGCGTCATTGTAATCGATATCGGTTCTGGTCAGACGGGCATCTCAGCTTTTACTGGGGGGCGCTATATTAATTCTGCAACTGTATCGATGGGCGGAGGCGAAATTACCCTTGATATTGCCCATGTGTTGCGCACACCACTCGAAGAAGCCGAGCGAATCAAAACACTTTATGGCACTATCTTAAGTGCGCAATCGAATCAGCATGATCTCTTCACCTATATGAGTCGAGAAGGTGGGGAGCTTGCTGAGCAGACTGCAACACTTTCTGATTTGGCTCGTATTATTCGTTCGAGAGGGAATCATCTGCTTAACTTGGCGTATGAACATCTTTCTTCGAGTGGTCTGTTAAATAATTTCCTTGGGAGTATTGTTTTGTGTGGCGGAACCAGCCGACTACCTGGGATGACGTCCTTAGCCGAAAGTATTTTTAAATGTAATGTTCGAGAGGGACGACCAAAGCACGTATCTGGGCTCCCCCCCATGTTATCTTCTCCTGAGTTTTCGTGCGCTGTTGGCCTTTTGAAGGCGCGTTCTGAGAGTGAAATTGGTGTTTCTTTATCTACTCTTTCAAGGAAGACTGTTCATGGATACTTCAGTCGCGTAGGGCAATGGATTAGGGAAGGTTTTTAAAATCTGATAACCAGACTTTAATGTTTTCCATAAAAACTTGTTGTATCGATTTGAAGAGACAGAGGCTCATATGATCAACAAGCCGCTACCAGATGTATCAGCGATACGACCGAGAATTACAGTTATCGGGGTCGGAGGCGCAGGCAGCAATGCTGTCAACAATATGATTGATGCCAATCTTAGCGGAGTCGATTTTATCGCCGCTAATACCGATGCTCAAGCACTGGCTCTCTCACGAGCAGATTATAAGCTCCAACTTGGAGCTAAACTCACTCAAGGTCTTGGTGCAGGTGCCAAACCAGAAATTGGTGCGGCTGCAGCAGAGGAAGTGATAGAGGAGATTAGAGAAGTCATTGACGGCTCTCATATTGTTTTTGTCGCTGCAGGAATGGGCGGGGGGACGGGAACGGGCGCAGCATCAGTCATTGCAAGAATTTCAAAAGAATTAGGTATTCTGACTGTTGGGGTTGTAACAAAGCCCTTCCAATTTGAAGGTTCAAGGAGAATGCGAATTGCGGAAGCGGGAGTAGTCGATCTTCGCAAGAACGTTGATACTGTGATTGTAATTCCCAACCAAAATTTATTTCGTATAGCGAGCGATAAGACAACTTTTGCAGAGGCTTTTATCCTTGCTGACCAAGTACTCTATTCAGGTGTTGCATGCATTGTTGAAATGATCATCAAAGAGGGGTTGATTAATCTTGATTTTGCAGATGTTCGCACCGTGATGAGCGGCATGGGTAATGCGATGATGGGCACTGGTGAAGGTGTTGGTGAAAACAGAGCAATTCGAGCCGCGGAAAATGCGATAACAAATCCTCTTCTTGATGATATTTCCTTGTCTGGAGCAAAGGGCTTACTTTTATCCATTACGGGGGGATCAAACCTCACTCTCTACGAGGTTGACGAAGTCGCCACAAGAGTTCGCCAAGAAGTCGACCCTGAAGCAAATATTATCGTTGGGGCAACCTTTGATGAAAGTCTTGGGGATCGTATTCGTGTTTCTTTGGTAGCCTCAGGAGTTGAGCAAAGTTCTGAAGTCTCTCAATCATCAAAAAACAGCTCAGCTGATCCTTGTTTTGAGCATTCTGAAACGTCAAAAAACAAATTAGAAACTCCGAATTATCCCTCCGTAGATGTTCAAGCTTCACCAACTTATCCGACACGTAAAGTCCATGTTGAGCAGAATGAAAAGCAGCAGCGATCTCTTATTGGAGCCATACAATCCTTATGCTCCTCAATCGCCGATAAACAGTCGACCGAGGAACTCAATTCTCCCCCTCCTGTTCCACAGACTCATGAGACGCAAACTCCAGATTATATTGAAATGGAAGACATAAGCGCAGACGCTCTTATCGATGTTGTGCAGGGGAGTTCCTCAAATAGTGAGTCCCAAAATCTTTCAGACAGTCGTTTTTCACACAATGATAAACCCTCTGCCTCTTCATCAGAACAACTGCGTTCACGACGATTTCCTGAGGTGAACGAATTTCCACTTGTGGGGCAAAGAGAATATTATGCAAAATCACAAAAGCCCCCTTTTGATACTTTAGGCTATTCTTCGGATATGGTCTCTCAGAGGATGGAAACGAAAAGTGTTTGGAGAAGGTTGGTGGACCGCCTCATGGGAAGATCTTCGCCTGCAAGTGATTCGGTTGTGGAGAGTGGCAGGTCTTATTCTTTGCACTCCTATGATTCGCCACAATCTCACTCAAGCCAGGCATCTTCTAGAGGTGATTCGTCTATAAATGTGGCAAACCGCTCGGAGGGCTTTTGTGAGGAGAATAGACCCAAAATTCCTGCATTTTTTAGCAAATCACTTCGATAAATAAAGATAATCCGCTCCTTAAAGCGCATACCTTTTTAATAAAAAAAGCTGCCTCATTTATCCGTAACAGTTTGTAAGAAACCGTGATTTGAGGAATTAATTTATTTCATTACACTCTTGGATGTTGTGATTTGTTCCGTACGGCCTGCGTTCATATCCTGATCATAATTAAAAGTTTTCATTCAGGATAAATAGTAAAAAGCGTCGACGAGCAAGTAGGGGGAAAAGTAGCAGCCAAATCTCAGGCGATTAGCTCTACTTGCAACATAGGATAGAGGGGAAGTCTGATCATGTCTAAACGCTTTATTGGGGCGTTGCAAACGACGATCTCTAGTGAAATACAGATCTCAGGAAATGGTGTTCACAAAGGAACGCCTGTAAATATTATTCTGCACCCTGCGAGCGAAAATACAGGTTTGCAATTTGCTGTCACGGATGGAAATAAAATTGTTGCTGAGCTGCCTGCTCATTATTCTCATGTCAGCAATCTCACTCTTTGCACAGTTTTAGGCAACTCTGAGGGGGTCACAGTCTCTACTGTTGAGCATCTTTTGGCAGCTCTTCGTGGTCTTTCCGTAGATAACTGCATTATTGAAATTGATGGTAAAGAAGTTCCAATTATGGATGGAAGTTCTGCTGCCTTTGTTGATGCAATTGATGACGTGGGTGTGTCTGAGCTTTCAGCGCCACGCAATTATATTCAGGTTTTGAAACCTATTCGCGTTGTTGAGGGAGATTGTTGGGGTGAAATTGCACCTTATCATGGTTTCCATCTTGATCTTGAAATTGATTTTTCCTCCTCACTGATTGGAAATCAACACTTAGCCTTAGATATAAGCCCTTCCGTTTTTCGTAAAGAATTATCCCGAGCGCGCACTTTTGGCTTTATGTCGGATGTGGAACGTTTGTGGAAGGCTGGCCTTGCTCTTGGTGCCAATCTTACCAATACAGTTGCAATTGGAGATGGTCGCATCATGAACACGGAAGGATTGCGCGATCCACTCGAATTTGTTCGTCATAAAATGCTTGATGCTGTCGGTGATCTGTCTCTCTCTGGTCTTCCCTTGATGTGCTCCTATAAATCTGTTCGCGGGGGGCATCGACTGAATTCTCTCATTCTTCAGTCTCTCTTTGCCGATCAAACGGCATGGACCATTGTGCAAACTCCTTTAGTTAAAGAAACTAATTCTCGTTTATTTAGTTCTCTTGAGACGGCCTTCTTATCCCGTATTCCAGAGCTGAACGTCGCCTAAGGAATTTCCAACAGGTCATTCTTGAGGTTTTTGGATTTTCATCCAATTCTCACCTTATTTTTGATGCAATATTCCCATAATTTGAGCGCACTCAAATTAGATCAATTTATTTTAGTATAATGCAATTGATATGTTCGGGTTTTTAATCAGGTTTCCTTTCCTGATTGTATAACTATTTTTGCCCTTTTTCTTTCCTATAGATTCTCGGTTCAATCGTGGTTTGAAGTACTTTTTCTTAAGCTGCAATTTTAGATGTCGAACATAATGGCGGGCCTGGTGGACTTCTTTGTGTGCACACGAAAGATTTTCCTGACGTACTTAATATTTCTGCTTACTCTTTTGTTTGCAGGATGTGCCTCCTCAGTTGATACAACAAGTGCGCTCAACACGGATCCGCCTGAGAAAATGTATGCGGATGCAGATAATTTGATGCCTCGAGGAAAGTTCGATGCTGCTGCGAGTAAATTCGAAGATCTCGATCGGTCTCATCCGTACTCTCCCGAAGCCCGACGGGCGATGGTTTTAGCAGCATACGCTTACTACAGAGCAGGAAAG
>JBJTOZ010000152.1:0-6497 GCA_046074825.1 Hyphomicrobium sp. | reverse complement strand
ACTGAGTACAATCTTATCCTGATGTTAGTCACAAATGCGCAACGCATTCTGACCCGTGAAGAAATGTGGATGAAACTTCGAGGATTTGAGTTCAAGCCTTTGGATCGGGTTCTTGATGGCCATATTACCAGGTTACGCAGTAAGATTAAGCGCAAAGGAGCCGCACGTCTGATCAAGAGCGTTCGGGGTGTTGGCTATGTCTTTTCTGGAGAAGTTTCTTTTGTAGAGCCCTCTGCTACTCTTGATGTTCGCATGAAAATTAGCGCTCAAAGTTCCTATCTGTGATAATCGGAAGGCGTTTCTATTAGCAGCAAGGGTTGAAAAATTGCTCGGCCCCACTCAGGATTTGTTAGAGGGTAATATTCGAGTAGTTTTTTTATACGGCTTGAGATTGAGTTCCGAAAAATCTCGCTGCTAGAAGTGGGAAATTTGGAAAGGTCTGTAATTTCGAAGGGGTCAGATGCCTTTGGGAACATCTCAAGGAGGTTTTGGCTAAAGTCAAAGGGCCTATTTAGATGTCGACCGATTTGTGAAGCCCAATTGAAGCCCAGTAGAGGCGATGAGTAAGAAACTAGTTTTAGAAAAAGGTGTAACCTATTGAAGATATTGGTGCCGACTATAGGATTTGAACCTATGACCCCCTGATTACAAATCAGGTGCACTACCACTGTGCTAAGTCGGCTTTCTTTATTTTTCTATACGCTGAGTTTGATGGAAAAACCCTGAAACTCTTTCATAGTACCTAATTCTTTATAAAGTATTTAGGCTAGGGGCACTCTTTTTCAAAGAGATAAATTCCCTTTTTCCAGAAATTTAGGGTTGTTTCAGAGATTTTAAAGTCTCAAAGCGATTTCTACACCACTCTCACAAGATTTTCGATCACCGAATAAGGTTTTGATTTTTGGGTAAGAACGCTCTCAATTTCTGCTCGAGTTTGAGAATTCAATGCAGACGAACTCGACACAACAATCACTTCGTCACCTATCTCAACAAAATTCTCGGCTGCGTCGTCCTCAAGAAGGCATCCTGCATCAAGAAAAACTACATCGAAAGATGTTGCAACCTCTTTTAAACCCTGATTGAGCCGACGGAGCTGGCTAGGACGAAGGGAAGAAATCTCGGTCAAAGAAATGGGAAGAAAATAAAGTCCCGTCTCTGGATTGTAGGTTGTAATCCGCAGCAAATCTTCTTTCCGATCAAGAACAATTGTCCATTCAGGGTCAGGTTTGATTTTAAAATACTCTGTCAGAGCATGGCTGCGTGAAGAGGCATCAATTAAAAGTGTTTTCTTCTCCTCCCGCGCAGCACTTTGAGCTAGTGCGAGGACAGATGAGGATGCACCGCATCCCTTTTTTGCCGATGTGACAAATGCTATATAGGAATTTTTTCCCTGAGCCGTACGACATATTTCTTTTGCAAGATCAGTTATTCTATTTCTATATGTCTGGTTTTCATCGGTCTTTGGGGCTGACAAAGCCTCTAAAATCTTTTTTAATTGATGCCTTGTTCTAGAAAAAAGGGCTGGACCTGAGGATATCTCTGGAAGCTGATCTCGGATATTTGTTTTGATGAAGGGCTTATCTTGCACCTGAGAAATCGAATGTACTTGCGGTTGTGAAGGAGTTTTTTCCAACCAGAGAAATCCAAATCGTGAAAGCCCAAATCCTCCAAGCAAACCAAGGGTAAGGATCATAAGGGATAAAATAATAATTCGTATATCTGTCGGTGGGTGTAGTAATGGACTCTGTATTTGAACGGGTGGAGAAAGAACTGGTTTAATATCAAACTCTTGTTGTTTCTCTAAGAGAGAGAGATACATCTTTTGATGTGAAGCAAGCTCCTCCTCCAAGGCCTTCCTCTCGAACTGGTAAGAGGTAATACTATTCCTATCTCTTTCAGCTTCCTCTATAGCTTGCTCAATTTCTCGTTCTTTTGCGAGAGAGAGATCCTTTTGATTTCGTGAACTAGAAGCAAGATCCCCTAATTCTTTATGAAGTTGAGATGTGATAGTACTGATTTCAGAACGCACCTCGATGAGGTTCGGATGTCGATCACCCAAGGATGTTGCAAGCGCGGCTTCCCTTCGCATTAGCGCGTAATAGTCCTCTTTCATTTTTTCAAATAATGGGAAGTTAGGAAACTGAGACAAACTAATTCTTTCATTGCTCCTCAGGAGTGTTTCTAGGAGTGCAAGTTGGGCAGTAGCATTTGCGGTTTCGGAGCGGGCAACAGCCCTTTGTTTTTTGAGTTCTGCAAGATAAGGATCTGAGGCTTTTGCTTGTTGTAAAGTATATTGCTCCTCTTTTTGCTGTATGAGTGCAATACGCTTTTTGAGATCCTCTATCTTGTCTTCAATTTGAAGGCGTTCTTTCTTAAGTAAATTTTCAATGAGATTGTCATCTCTGATAGAAGAGATATGGGAGTTCGTAATTTGAGGAGGATTTTTCTCTAACTCTTCTGGTGACAGTGTCAAAGATTGAGTATTAATCAGAAGTATAATAAAAAAGGAAAGTGCTACCCCAAAAAGAGGGCCCAGAAGGATCCACCAATAACTACGTTTATGATCTGACATACAGTTTAGATAACTCTGAATGGTGTCTTTGTGGAGCAGGGCAGAGAATAATTTTTAAAAGTTTGCCTAACTTAACCATACCGAGTGTATTTCGGTTCAGAGACGACCCTGAGTATAACAGACTTCAAACTGTAGCTTTACTCTCTCAAACTGTAAGTTGGCCAAGGGTTTTCTTGCATTCTTTCTCATCTGCTGAGGGAAGAAAGATAAACAAATTGATTTTTAGAAAGATCTGCTTGTGTACTAAAATCGTTCGAAAATTATGAAAATTCCCAAAAATGGAATTGAATTCCCAGAACGTTAACCATTATCAATGACCTTAAAGGCAGTGTTCTTTCTCTACCATTACAGCACTCGTTCACTAGAGTTTATGTTTCAAGGTTTGCGATGAAGATTTAGTTTGCAAACCTAAAATGCATAACATCGCCATCTTTCACGATGTACTCTTTCCCTTCAAGCCGCATTTTTCCTGCCTCTTTGGCCCCGACTTCTCCTTTAAGACCCACATAGTCCTCATAGGCAATCGTCTCAGCACGAATAAAACCCTTTTCGAAATCGGTATGAATAACCCCTGCAGCCTGTGGAGCCTTGGTTCCTCGAGAAATAGTCCATGCTCTGGCCTCCTTGGGACCTACCGTAAAATAAGTCACGAGATCGAGAAGTCCATAGCCTGCCTGTATCAATCGATGAAGACCGGCCTCCTTCAAGCCCATAGATGCTAAAAACTCTTGCCGTTCCTCTGGCGGAAGGCCTGCAAACTCCGATTCAATTTTTGCTGAAATAATAATAACCCCTGCACCAACATCTTTGGCCCTCTCTTCAACTCTCTTGGAAAGGGCATTGCCAATGGCTGCAGACGATTCCTCCACATTGCAAACATACAGGATTGGTTTTGAGGTTAACAATTGCAGAGCATGAAAGGCCGGTATTTCCTCTGGAGTTACAGAAACAGTCCGTGCTGGTTGTCCTTGACGCAAGGCAACGAGAATTCTTTCAAATAGGGCGAATTGAGTCTTGGCTTCCTTGTCTCCCGTTTTTGCTTTTTTCTCAATGGCACTTGCGCGTTTCTCGAGGCTCTCTAAATCCGCAAGCATAAGTTCTGTCTCTACCACGTCGGCATCAGCTAAAGGATCAACCCGATTTTCAACATGCGTCACATCAGGATCCTCAAAACATCTCAAAACATGAGCGATGGCATCCACCTCCCTGATATGAGAAAGAAATTTATTTCCTAACCCTTCGCCCTTAGAGGCTCCACGAACAAGACCAGCTATGTCAACAAAGGTCAGGCGTGTTGGAATGATTTGTGCCGAGTGCGCAATTTTTGCGAGTGTCTCGAGACGGGGATCTGGAACACCGACTTCTCCGACATTGGGTTCAATCGTACAAAAGGGATAGTTCGCAGCTTCTGCTGCAGCTGTTTGTGTGAGCGCATTGAAGAGGGTTGATTTGCCAACATTCGGCAAACCAACGATTCCAAGTTTAAATCCCATAATAAACAATATCCCTGTTTCAGAAAAACAATGAGTGTCGCTAAATCTTAAACCTCACAAGATCAAGACATAAATGGAATGTCTTCTACTTCTGTGTATGAGGCATGCGCACATTGATAGTTAAATGAGAGGTGAAAAGAGGTGGAAGGATTTAATTTATCTAAAAGCACCATCATAAACATCAAGTACAATCTACTCCCCATGTTTATTTTTACTGAGTAGGTTTGCGACGGCGTAGAAAGCCCTTTAAGGTACTCTTGAGGCTTCCCTCTTTTTTGCTTGAGATGGTTTCGCATGCACTCTCCTCCTCAAGCGAGTTGTTTGCCTTATCATTGGGCGTGTTAAGCAGAGAAGAAACTTTGTTCATGAAGCCCTGGAGATCATCGGAAGTGAGATAAGATGCATTCTTTGCAATGATGTTGAGAAGATGTTCTAAAAAAGCAGCCTCCTTTTTTGGAAAATCAGATAAAACATAATAGGCAACAGCCTCTTTTGAGCCAGGATGACCTATTCCAAGTCGCACACGTACAGTCTCATTTCCAACGTGGGCTGTGATTGATCGTAAACCATTATGTCCTGCATTCCCACCTCCAATCTTAACTTTGACTTTCCCAGAAGGAAGATCAAGCTCATCATGGAAAATGAGGATATCTTTTTCATTAAAATTATAGAAACGAGCCGCTTCTCCAACGCTTTGTCCACTCTCATTCATGTAGGTCTGGGGTTTGAGAAGAATGACCTTTGTTTCACCAATGATCCCTTCCGTTAACAACCCTTTGAACTTCTTTTTCCAAGGAGGGAAGTGATAGGTTTCAGCGATGTGATCAACCGCCCTGAAGCCAATGTTATGACGGTGACTTGCATATTTTTCGCCTGGGTTTCCAAGGCCAACGAAGAGCTTCATGGGCGCCACGCTCCAACTCTATTGAGGGGTCCGATGAAGAATAAACTCAAGTTGTTAGAATAAAACTTACTTTTTCTTCGCGGGAGCTGCAGCAGGAGCGGCTGCAGCTTTGCCTGCTGCTGCAGGAGCACCTGCCGCTGCCGGTGCAGCTTTGCCAGGAGCGCCCGGCGCAGCGCCTGCAGCTTTTGCATCCCCTTCTGCAGGAGCAGCTGCCGCTGCGGCTTCTGCTGTTGGAGCAACTTCTTCTTCTGCTCTGACCCCCGCAATGGTTGCAACAGTAAAATCACGATTAGAAATAACAGGTTTTACCCCATTTGGCATGGGTATAGCGGAAATATGAACAGAGCGACCAATTTCCAAACCTTCAAGATTTGCCTCAAAGTGGGTTGGTATTTGATCATAAGGGCATAAAACTTCTATCTCATGTCGCACAATGTTTAGGATCCCGCCGCGTTTTAGACCAGGGGACAATGACTCATTTAAAAATTTAACAGGAATAGCAACTCGAATTATACCATCTTTACCAATACGAAGAAAATCAACGTGAATGGGAAAGTCTTTAATAGGTTCAACTTGCACATCTCTTGGAATGACGCGAATTTTTTTCTTGCCTTCAAGATCAATGTCAAAAACCGTTGCTGTAAAACGGCCCTTTAGCATTTGCTTCCAAAGATCGTTGTAATTGAGAGTAATATTCTCTGGATTTTGTGAATCTCCGTAAATGATGGCAGGGATAGAGCCAGCTCTGCGTGCTTGGCGCGCTGCCCCTTTGCCTGCGCGAGAACGTGACTTCGCATGAAGAGCTACAATTTCAGCAGGCATTTCAATCTCCGAAATAAAAAAGCCGCATTGAGTATCTCTTATACTTTGCGGGTCTTGCTTTCTAATATGCTTTGCGGCTTCTTACTGGAACACTACTCATTACGCAACACCGCAGACAGATTTTCGTTAGGATATTATGTAGCATCAACTCACCTCGTAACAGGCCACCAATGCGATTAAGCCTCTGATCTTACTGGCCCACTCGCCCATAAGAAAGATCTGCTTATGCTTCCTCTGAAACTCAAGTCCACCATAACTTTTTCAGTCTGCCCACTAGGAAAGAATGGATTAAATTAAAGGGGGATACTCATGTAAATTTTAGCCCTCATTCTATAAACAACTTTCATTTGGCTCTAAGGGCGAAGCAGAGAATTTTGCGTGATCGAGCTGTGAATGGTAAACGTAAAAAATGTGATGTTGAAGGGAAATGGAGAATAAAGATTTTATGCGAAATAAATTCTCGTCTCTTTCCTGTCAACAAAAGTTCTTTTATCTTGTACTTTCAGGTTTTCTTCTTTTTAGCCCTAAGCCAAATGCTTTAAGTGCAGACGGCCTCACAACGGGGGAAGTCACCAAACTTCTATTTAAAGCAACACCGCATACTCCTGTTGATTTATCTCATCAAAATTTATCGCATCTTGATTTGTCTGGTCTCGATTTCAAAGCAGCCCGCATGTTACAAAGCGATGTCTTTGGAACAGATTTG
>JBJTOZ010000151.1:0-7961 GCA_046074825.1 Hyphomicrobium sp. | reverse complement strand
TAGGATCTAATGGTGTGTCATGCACATTTTCAACAGGAACAGATCAGTAACCTATTCGTTGAAAATTTATTATTTCTCTATGCGAGCAATCGTGTAGCTCGTATGTTTTAAAATAAATTGGACTTGGATAAATACTAAATCCTGAGATATTTTAAAATCTAATCAATTTAGAGTCTTGAGACACGCCATAAAACTATTTTTCAAGCCTGAATTTTTAAAATGAGAGTATCATTGATCAGTTTATTTAAAATATGTTTTGATCCCCTTAATTTTTAAAATATTTTCTACGTACATAGCCTTAACAAGGTTCATTGTTATTGCGGGGTGCTGTGGATGCTCCCTTAGTTAATTGTTAATACTGCATTCCATTGTATGTGTCCTTTTTTGTCGAGAATGATAAATATATCAGTTTACCCCTTTTATTTCTCTTTTAAAAATTAAACTTTTATTTCTCCTTGATTGCATCTCCTGAGACGAGGCTTAGTGTGCGTATTGATCCTGGATGCACGCTAATTATAAATTGGCACCCTTTTACAGACATCCTCTTTATGCTTTAGTTCCTTGTTCTTCGAATATATGTTCGTCGTGGTTCCTATAAAAGTATAGTACAATTTAATTATCACCTCCTTAGGGTCATTTTAATAGCATCAAAATATGGCTCAAAATAATTCTCCTTCTTTCGGAATTATGAAAGACGATTATCTTGTTCCCACCCTCATTGAATGGGACAATCAAGGTTTTAAAACGTGCTTGGTTACACTTGTCTCGTTTGAAGGTGGTTCTCCAAGGCAAATTGGCGCTCAAATGCTTGTACGTGAGGATGGCCGCTACGTAGGATATCTCTCGGGTGGATGTCTTGAACAATCTATTTCTATCGAAGCCCAGTCCCTCATTCAGAAAAAAGAAAACCGTTTAGTGCGATATGGGAAGAAATCACCCTATTTTGACGTGAAGCTCCCTTGTGGCAGCGGCCTTGATCTTTATTTTAATTCTCATTTAGATCCCAAGGTGCTTAGGGATATGTTTCAGGCTCATGAAGCCCGCATCCCTTATTCTTTGACAACAAACCTCAAAACAGGGGTTTCAGAATTTAGTATCTGGAAAGAAAATTCTAAGGCTAGTTGTCGCCAAGAGGATCTCTTTAATCGTGTGTATCTTCCAGCCCCACGCCTTATTCTTCTAGGGAGCGGGCCAACAATAAGCGCTTTAAGCCAGCTTAGCAAAACAATAGGTTTGGAATTTCAGGCTTGGTGTCCTGATGTGTACTCGAGAGAGAGCTTGGAGCAATTGGGCATTCATACGCTTTCGACATCTGCTCCACCTCAAACCTTGTTCGAAAGTCTTGATCCTTATACAGCGGTTGTTCTTGTTTTTCATGAACATGATTGCGAGTCAGATATTTTGGAAAAGGTTCTTAAATCATCTTGTTTTTATATTGGTGTTCTTGGTAATCGCGATGTTCATCGGCGAAGACTAGAAGATTTGAGGAAGAGAGGCTTTGGGGAGAAGGATCTAGGGAGAATTTCAGCACCTATTGGGTCCATAAAAAACGCAAAAAGTAAAACGACACTAGCCGTAGGCATCCTCGCCGAAATTCTCTCTGTTGGAAAAGAAGCCAATATCCTCGGTTAAGAGGAACGATTCTTATTATTTAACATTAAGATTTTGTTTTTATATGTTTATCTAAATTCATACTGTTTCGCATTCTAGCTTTTAAGCCTTCTCTAAAGCTGCAACACAAAGTATGCATTTTATTCTACTAAGAATAAAGGAGTATTCTGGTCCTCTTAGACTGAAGAAGACTTTATCGTATGATATGTTTCTAAATCTGCTCTTGTGTCTATATCAAGAAAAGCTTCAGCTTCTTGAATTGAAACATAGGCAACAATATCAGGGTATTGACTGAGAATATGCTTACCTCCTCTTGGCCCCTTTAGAGCAGCCAATTGAGGAAAAAATGTTTTCGGCCATAGAACAGGATTTCTTTGCGAACCATCAGGAGCTCTCGGGCAGACAATCTTCTGGCATTGATAATGATGAAATACATGGATCAATTCTGTGATAACTTTTTCAGACATGAGTGGCATATCTGCAGGAAGGATCAACGCAGCCTCTGTCGAAGACAAAACTGCCGAAATTCCACAACTGATTGATGTCCCCATACCCTCTGCATGACGAGGATTTGACACATAACGAAAGGGATATCCTTTAAGGGATTGTAAGATGGAGACTTCATCAGGTCCTGTAACAACGATGATATCCTCAATACCAGCGTTTAGAAGACATTTATAGGTTTTACGAATGAGGGGTGTGCCTTCAAGATCCTCGAGGAGTTTGTTGTTTTCTCCAAAGCGTATCGAAGAGCCTGCGGCTAATAAAATTACACTCACTTTCATTTGTAGTGTCTCTCAAGAGGGAAGATGGAAGTTGACAAGGATCTTACCCGAAAAGACAATACTTAAGAGAAGAAATGTAGGAAAACAGTAGTCTTCTAAAGGCGCGATGACGCGTTCTGTCTAAAAGCCTCCCAGTCGTATCAAACATAGGCTTTGTTTTACTTGCAGAAGTAAAAGACCTTTGGCCCTTATTGCTTAGATTTATAACTTATGGAGTAATTGAGACCGTAAGAGGAAGCGAATTCGAATTTCCATAATTGTTTGTACCATTGACCAAAACTTTATAGGTGCCTAAGGGTGCCGTTTTATTGGCTTTCAACGTAAGTGTTGTGGAGGCTTTTGACGTTGACAGAGAGATTGTACTCGAGGTGAATGTGCCGGTCGCTCCCTTTGGTAAACCTGATACACTCAAAGTAACCGTGCTTCCCGTTCCCACAGGCGTGAGATCAACCAATACTTTTGACCCTGTGCTACCTCTTTTGACACTTATTGTTGATTGAGATCCAGTTCCTAAGGCTAGGCCAAAATTAGGGGTAACACTTAAGACCGATACATCAACGGTTGCAGAAGAACTAAGATTTCCAGCAGCATCCTTGGCAATGGCAATAATAGTATGTGGTCCAGTGCTGACAGTTGTTGAATCCCATTGAAAAGAGTAAGGAGCAGAGCTGATTGTCCGCAACAATGTTGCGGTTGAATCTAAATAAAAACTTACCTCTTGGACGCCAACATTATCTGAGGCGTTAGCTGCTACTGTGATACCGCCAGAAACACTTGTGCTAGGCGATGGGCTAGTGATGGAGACAGTGGGCGGTGTCGTATCAGGGGGTGTATTTCCTGACGGGGTTACGACAACGTACTCTGCAGAAACTCCCAAATTACCGCTGTTATCAGAAACCAGAGCGCGAACCCAATAGGTTCCAGGTTTCGTGAAGCTGCAGCTTCCTTGGCTAGAGCTTTGGCCCACAGCATATCCAGCGCCACAATCAAAATAATAGGTCTGAATAGTGCCATCAGGATCTGAGCTTGCGCTTGCATCAACAGCAACGGTCAAAGGCGCAGTCCCAGTTTTTTGTAGAACTTTTGTGACAGAGATAGGAGGAATATTCGTAGCGGCACCAATTGTTATCACACCAGTAGAGACTTCTGTTGTGTTAAGCTCAGGATCAATTCCTTGAACAGTTACGCGATAAGTGCCTTCTGCATTTGGTGTCCAAGACACAGCTGAACCTGTGTAACAGCACGCTCCACTTGAGCCTCCCGCTCGAGAGACATTGAAATCCCATGCTACACCTTTGCCCTCTGGATCAGTAGCAACATAATTAATGGTTACGGGAGTTCCAACCGTACCAGTGGCGGGAACCGTTAGCGTTCCCGTAGGAGGAAGACCTTTGGAAGCAGATTCATTTACCACAGCCCAATTACGAGCAGAGGCCCCACCGCCGCGATTGTCCGTAACACTTATGTCATAAGGCATCGCTGCAACGCGGGCTAGAGAAGGCGCAGTGAAAGGAGCTGTTGATGGGAAAAGTTGATTAGCCCGCCATCCAAAGAGCCAAGCTGTGAAGGAGCTCACACTTCCGCGACCAATATATGTGCGAAGTGTTGGAATATCTGTAGTGTCAGGATCCGAAAATGATTGCGTGAAATTCACGGTCTGGCCAGTCGAAGCAAAGACGTCAGGGCCAACTGTTACAGTTGGAAACTTATTGAGGATTGGGTTTGATAAAAAGGTGGTGTTTCCGAGAACCTTAGAGAAGTTCAGGCGACCGCCTGTTGATGTTGTTTTTGCTTTGGTATCGGTTAGTGGATCGTAGCTATATTGATGCAATAGAGCATCACGGGCCAAAGGCGCAGTTAAAGTTGGATTTCGAAGCAAGAGAATGCCCGCAACACCTGCAACATGCGGAGAAGCCATTGATGTCCCGCTTAAGGATTTATATCCAGTCGCATCGCATAAAGAACATGTTCCTATCGGAGAAGTGGAATAAATCCCGACACCAGGAGCACCGAGATCAACTGAAGATATGCCGTAGTTTGTAAAGGATGCACCCAGATCATTTGAATCTGTCGCTAAAACAGAGACAATTCCTCTATTGTCATAAGCACCAGGATACATCGGTGTTGCGTCCGCATTAACAGAGCTATTTCCTGCAGCGCAGACGTTGAGAACACCTGCATCCTCAAGTGCCGTCATCGCATCCTTGAGTGCTTGGCTATATCCGCCTCCGCCCCAAGAATTGTTCGTTACTCGAATGTTAGCGCCAGTATCTTTTATAGTTTTTAGTTGTTGGAAGCCTAAAATCGCATCAGAAATCGCACCACTTCCACTTGAGCTTAGAAATTTTATAGGGAGCAGCTGAATTTTCCAGTTCGGCCCCGCAACGCCTGCTACTCCTAAGCCATTATTCGTAACAGCAGCGATTGTTCCTGCCACATGTGTCCCATGTCCATGATCATCTTGCCCACCAGAAATGCAAGCACCATTCATACAAGTATAGCCACCATTAGGGTATAAATTGTCTTTAAGGTCAGCATGCGTCAGATCTATACCTGTATCAACCACAGCAACGACGACAGGGGCAGTCGTTGAGGCCGTTGTTTGAAGATCCCATGCGTTAGGTGCTGCAATTTTTGTCATATCCCATTGCATGCCTGCAAAGGAGGGATCATTTGGGGTGAGGATAGCATTTACTAAATAATCTGGCTCAGCATAAATCACATTTGGATTGCTTTTATATTGTGCCACAGTTTCTTTTACAGAAAGCCCTGGTGGATTTGTAACAAGATGCACATTTTGTTTAGGAAGAAGAGAGATTACTTTGCCAGAACCAGGAAGAAAATCTGTTCCATTCTTAAAACGCACAATCACACGTGTCGTGTCAAAAGCGGCGTTAGCTTTTGAATTTGAGGTCTTAGTATCAAGTGTTATGGATGTTGAAAGAAAACCATTTTTTTCACTCATCTGAGTTGAAACACTACTGGCTTGCTGCGCTCTAACAGTCTCAGAAAATCTGATATTTAACCCAAAAACACTCAAGAACATTAATAAGAACAGTACTATTTGTGTCTTTAAATAATGTTTATTCTTCATATTTTTCTCAATTTTTATAAGGCTATGAGGGCTCTGGATTAAATAGGGGTTCAAAGAAACAAGGCGTTTCTTTTCTTAACTATTAGTGATGTGGCAAGAGTTCCCTTTCAAACAGCTGACAACGGAAGCTGATTCCGAAGACAGTTGTGAATCCTCTATAAATTTTCTTCTAAAAATCAAAAGAGAATTAAAATCATGCCTAATTAATTCGGTTAATTTTACGCAGTAGGCGCTGGAGAAAAGATGTCTAGAAAGGAACTCCAATAAATCAGCTGATTAAATTCTTCTTCTAGTGTTCATGGAATTAATTTTCATGTAGGCTCTATACGGGCTTATTTGTGCAAGGTTCTGGAGCAGCATTAGTTTATGTTTTTATCTCTGCTATTGTCCGAATTGATCGCCTGCCTCATCCCTGTTGAGCGTCAGAATGCGTAATATTACTCATAATCCTTTCAGTTCGGATCTACTTTTAACTATGAAGTAAATTACCGGAATTATGATCAATGTTAATATCCCTGATGTAATCATACCTCCCACCATAGGGACAGCAATTCGCTTCATAACTTCTGAGCCCGTTCCATGGCTCCATAAAATAGGAAAAAGCCCGGCCATTATTGCTAGAACGGTCATTGTTTTTGGTCTAATGCGTTCAACAGCCCCTTCAATAATAGCAGCATGAAGATCCTGAACTGTGAGTTTTCTTTCGTTTTTTATTGCATCTTTTCGCCGTGTTTCGAAGGCTTGTTCTAGAAACACCAACATAATCACGCCTGTTTCTGCAGCAACACCTGCAAGACCAATAAATCCCACAGCTACAGCAACAGAAAGATTATAATTAAGCCACCACATGAGCCAAAGGCCACCAATCAACGCAAAAGGAAGTGACAAGAGTACAATAAAAGTCTCTGTTAGGCGTTTGAAATTCAGATAAAGCAATAAAGTAATGAGAAGCAATGTTAAGGGAACGACGTAGTAAAGCCTCTGCTTTGCTCTCTCATAGTATTCAAATTGACCACTCCAAACGATGGAATACCCCGTGGGTAAGTCTACTTCCGCTGCAACCGCCTTTTGAGCTTCTTTGACATAACTGACAAGATCACGGTCTCTCGCATCAACAAAGATGTAAGCAGCCAGTTGAGCATTTTCGGTACGAATAGTAGAGGGCCCTTGAAGACGTTTAATGGTGGCAACTTGTCCCAAAGGGACAGAGGAGCCATTGGGCATGGGAATTAATACCTCGCGAGCGATGATGTCAGGATCAGATCGGACATCCCGAGGATAACGCAGGCTTACTCCGTACCGCTCGCGTCCTTCCACGGTCGTTGTCACTGTCTCAGCCCCAACAGCCGAAGCAATGACTTGTTGAAAATCGCCAATTGAAATTCCGTAACGAGCAAGCTGTTTTCTATCTGGTTCAATATCAATAAAATATCCGCCTATAATCCTTTCAGCATAGGCACTGGACGTGCCTTTTACTTTCCGAAGGGCCACTTCGATGTCACGAGAAAGATTATTAATAATTGTGAGATCTGGGCCTAATACTTTGATGCCTACGGGTGTTCGTATCCCTGTTGCGAGCATATCTATGCGGGCCTTAATTGGCATAGTCCAAGCATTAGAAACCCCAGGGAATTGAAGTTCTTGGTTCATCTCTTCAATGAGTTTTTCAAGCGTCAGACCATTTCGCCATTCCTCTTCAGGTTTGAGATTTATGATCGTTTCAAACATTTCTGTTGGAGCAGGATCTGTTGCCGTTGCTGCGCGACCCGCTTTGCCCCACACACTCTCCACTTCTGGAAAAGATTTGAGTATCTTATTTTGGGTTTGAAGAAGTTCAGTTGCTTTTGTTATTGAAAGACCAGGAAGTGTCGTTGGCATGTACAAAAGTGTTCCCTCATTGAGACTTGGCATAAACTCAGATCCAAGTCTGCTTGCAGGCCAAGCGCTTGCCAGAAGCAAGACAAAGGCAATTCCAAGGATCATTTTTTTGGATTTGAGGGCCTTTTCAATAAGAGGCTTATAAAGAGAAATAATTTTTCTATTTATAGGATTTTTTTGCTCTGGAAGAATGTTCCCTTTGATAAAAAGTGTCATCAGCGTAGGAACAACAGTAATTGATAAAAGAGCTGCTGCCGCCATAGAAAAGGATTTAGTGAAGGCGAGCGGATGAAAAAGGCGGCCTTCTTGGGCCTCTAAGGCAAAGATCGGCAAAAAGGAGAGCGAAATGATCTCAAAGTCACAGCCGCCGGCAAGGGTCCTTACCCAGAAGGTCGCCGGTTGGCCCTTCGTGTTGGAGGTTGAACCGAAGACCTGGGGGACTTCGATGATCTGCGTCGCCACCGGGCGATCCTCCGGACGTAACTTTCCGGTCGTGCGGACAGGTCGCTGGATCACCTTTCGCGGGGCAGGTGAGGCGGTGCCCGGCAATTCGTCCTGCCGCTCCCCGTCGTTTTGCCGGGCCTCGCTGGCTG
>JBJTOZ010000150.1:0-15128 GCA_046074825.1 Hyphomicrobium sp. | reverse complement strand
ATGGCACTCAGCTACTGGCGTAATCTTGATAAAACCCGCACGCGTATTGTTGTTCTTGAACATGCCTACCATGGGGATACAATCGGAACAATGTCGCTAGGTATGCGCGGAGTATTTAATGCTCCTTATGCTCCACTTCTTTTTGATGTTTTAAGATTACCATTTCCTAAGCTAGAGAATGAAGGGGAAATTTTACAAAAAATTGAGACGTTTTTCAAAGAACAGCCACCTGCCGCGCTGATCTTGGAACCACTCATTTTAGGAGCGGGGGGAATGCTTATTTACTCTCCACTCCTGTTAAAAAAAATGCATGATATCGCTAAAGATCACGGTACACTTGTGATTTGCGACGAGGTCATGACAGGATTTGGAAGAACAGGGACATTTCTTGCCAGCGAACAAGCCAAAATTTCACCAGATATTCTTTGTCTTGCAAAAGGCTTGACAGGTGGATCAATTCCCCTTGCTGTGACACTAGCCACAAATGAAATATTTAAAGCTCATCTTTCCTCTGACCGACGCAAAACTTTTTTTCATTCCTCAAGTTACACAGCGAACCCGATTGCCTGCGCTGCGGCCACGGCAAATTTAAACATTTGGTTAGAAGAGCCCGTTCTAGATCGAATTTCTGACCTTGTTAAAATTCAGAGAGAACATATTTTAAAATTAAAACCTAAACCTTATTTTAAAAATTTACGTCAAATAGGAACAATTACTGCCATGGATTTAGATGTCTCTGATCCTGGATATCTGTCTGAGGTTGGTTCGAAACTCTATGATCATTTTATTAGAACAAATGTACTCCTGAGACCTTTAGGAAATACTATTTATGTTCTTCCTCCTTATTGTACTAAGAAGCAAGACCTAGATCTTGTCTATGGCTCAATAGATGATTTGCCTGAAATGAAAGTCTGACTTTAATTATTTGCAAAAAGATGGGTTTATGGGGACAACAATACTTTCAATCGGTCACTATACGCCAGAGCGACGCATAACCAATGATGAATTGGAAAGGCAGTTGGAATTGGAGAAAGGATTTATTTTCCAGCGCACAGGAATTCGGGAACGTCGATATGCTGCTCCAAATGAAACTTTAACTGGAATGGCAGTTTGTGCGGCAGAAATGGCTTTATCGCAGGTAGATTTTGATAAAAACCAAATTAGCCTTCTGCTTTTAGCGACTTCAACACCTGATCATATGCTTCCACCGAGCGCACCTTTGATCGCCCACAAACTAGGACTGTTTAATGCTGGGGCTCTTGATATGGCTGGAGCTTGCAGCGGTTTTTTATACTCACTTGTCTTAGCTGATAGCTATGTCAGAGCCCACAACAAACCTGTCTTACTCATAGCTGCGAACATCTTATCACGACGGACCAATCTCCAAGATCGAGCAAGTGTAATTCTTTTTTCCGATGCTGCAGGAGCAGTTCTTATAGTTCCAGATAAACGAACAAATTCTGGTATACTTGCTACAGAGCTTGCATCCCAAGGAGAAGACTATGATCTTATACAAATTGCAGCAGGTGGCAGTTCGCGCCCTTTTCATCCTGATGTGCAAATGAAAGAAACGCTTATGCATATAAAGGATGGACCTCAGGTCTTTTCGAAAACAGTTCGCATGATGACATCTTGCTCAAAAAAAGTTCTAGAAACGACTGGATTAAAAACATCGGATATTCGCTATTGCATACCCCATCAGGCAAATGCGCGGATCATGAAGGCCGTTCAGGAAAATTTGGGTTTCACAGAAGCCCAAATACTTTCAAGCATTTCCGACTATGGAAATAGCTCTGCAGCAACAATTCCCCTAACATTATCACTTCATGCAAAAAATGGAGAGTTCCGCCCTGGAGACAAGCTTTTGCTCTGTGCGGCTGGCGCTGGACTCACGGGAGGGGCACTTCTCTTTGGGCTTTAATTTTTTTTGTATTACAAAATGAGATATCTTAATTACTTTTGAAATAAGTTTTTTCTCTTAAAAACAAAGTTCTTATTATCTAATCTTAAGAAAATCTATTATCTTAGAGATCGAATTGTTTCACTTATAAACTAACTGTTCCGCAGTTAATTCAAATTGATTAAATTTTTACCCTGCAACATCTCCAAATAGAGATATGTTTACTGAAACATTTCTGACCTTACGATTATCGCTCATCTCCCAAAATTAACTAAAAATCACACCCCCTTCATAGGTAAATTGTCACTTTTTTGTAACTCATTTACTGCGAAACTCAGTCAGTATTTCATCACCTGATGAGTTTCTTTATTGAAGGAATTTCAAATAAGTTTTACGATATTTTTTTCTAATCCTTTCGAGAAAAATTTCACATGTCTCGTCTTTCGCTGTCTCATGATCATCTTAAAAAGCACTATGATGTTCTTATTATAGGTTCAGGCTATGGTGGAGGGGTTGCTGCATCTCGTCTTGCCCGACTTGGAAGGAAAATTGGGGTTCTTGAGCGCGGTCGTGAGATACAGACGGGAGAATTTCCAAGAAAATTTCAGGAATTAAAGAACGACTTTCAGCTTCAAAGCCAGAGTTTCAAAAGTGGTTCCGAATTAGCCTTATTCGATATTCGCTTAGGACGCGATATGCATGTCTTGACCGGAAGAGGTTTAGGAGGTGGTTCTCTGGTTAATGCAGGCGTGGCTTTACGACCTGACAATCGGGTTTTTCAAGATTCTGTTTGGCCTGGTCAAATCAAACAAGATGGGCTTCTTGATCAAGGATACGCCCGAGCCGAATATTGGCTGCGACCGTCTCAAGATCCTCGAGCCGCTGAAATAACCAAATATGGTGTTCTGTCTGAAGCTGGTAAAAAGCTTGGACATAAGATTGTCGCTCCAAGGGTTGCGGTCAGTTTTGAGAGTACCGTTAATCCGGCAGGTATAGAGCAAGCAGCATGCACGCGATGTGGGGACTGTTGTGCAGGTTGTAATGTCAGCGCAAAAAATACTGTTGCCATGACCTATCTTCCTGACGCTAAAAGGCATGGTGCAGAAATATTTACGGAAATAACCGTTAAGTACGTCGAAAAGACTTCGGGGGGAGAGTGGCGTGTGCATGCCACTCCTACTCTGGATACCAAGAAGGAAATAGAACTCAGCGCAAAAACTGTTGTGTTGGCTGCGGGGTCTCTTGGATCAACAGAAATACTCCTTCGCTCGCGAGAAAAGGGCCTGTCAGTTTCAGACAAATTAGGTCATCGCTTCTCTGCAAACGGGGATATCATAGCCTTCGGTTACGGGGCTCAGAGCGTGGTCAATGCAATTGGCGTGGGGCATCCCCCTCGTCTCCCCAATCTTGAAATTGGCGCTGCTGTAACGGGTCAACTCGAATTACGTAACACAGATGCTCTTGAGGAAGAACTAATTATTCAGGAGGGGGCTCTTCCCTCTGCAGTTGCTCCCTCTCTCCCTGTGATGTTTCTTCCAAATGGACGCCTGCTTGGAGCGTTACAAAGTCTCATAAACGGAGTTTATAGGGGTCCTTTTGCAAATCTCCTGACATATTTTGCTGTTTCCCATGACAGTGCTTCAGGAATTCTCGAACTAGAGAATGACCAGCTTAAAATCTTATGGCCAGAAGCGCATAAGGAACCCTGTTTTCAACGTCTTGATGAAGCCCTGAGATCTGTTATTGAAAAGTGCGGCGGCGAGTACGTAAAAAATCCCCTCGCAGGAACAGTAATGGGACCGCAGCCATCAACTGCTCATCCGCTTGGAGGATGCTCAATGGGATGCGAGGCAGCTGAGGGTGTCGTAAATCATAAATCGCAGGTATTTGACACAAGAAAAGGGGGTGTCAATACTGCGGTACATGAAGGGCTTTATGTGATTGATGGTTCTATTATTCCTCGGTCCCTAGGCGTCAACCCCCTCTTCACAATTACAGCGCTATCGGAGCGGGCAGTTTCACATATGATTGCCGATCACAATCTTAAAACCAGCCCTGAACAAGTATAAAAAGTTGCAGGATTTTCGTCCAAAGATGCCTAAAATTACTAGTGTAAGTTTTTAAAGCAAAAAATCAATAATTTCCAAAATCGACTTTTAAAATTTAGTCAACACCAAGACACCAAGCGAGTACGGCTTTTTGAGCGTGAAGACGGTTTTCAGCTTCATCAAAGACAACAGATTGCGGTCCTTCAAGGACAGATTGGGTGACTTCTAGTCCACGGTATGCAGGAAGACAATGCATAAAAATAGCATTCTTTGAAGCTTTTGCCATGAGGTTGTCTGTAACAGCATAGGGTTTGAGAATTTTTTTTCGTTGCACAGCATCTGTTTGCCCCATAGAAACCCAGGTATCGGTGACAACGCAATGCGCTCCTTCAACGGCTTTCTTGGGGTCTGAAAAAACCCTGACGTCTGCATTTTCTTTTTTAGCCCAAGCAAGAATAGCCTTATCAGGCTTCAAAGTCTCTGGGCAGGCGAGACGCAAAGAAAATTCAAATCTTGCCGCTGCATGGATCCAAGAAACAGCCACATTATTTCCATCTCCAGCCCACGCGACCGTTTTTCCCTTTATGGGTCCAAGACGTTCTTCGAATGTCAAAACATCCGCCATAATCTGGCAAGGATGTGTTTTGTCCGTGAGACCGTTAATAACTGGGATAGTTGCATTTTTTGCCAATTCAACAAGCGTATTATGAGAGTTGGCTCTTATCATGATTGCATCGCCATAGCGTGATAACACTCTTGCCGTATCGGCAATGCTCTCGCCTCTGCCAAGTTGTAAATCTGTATGATTGAGGGCGAGAGAGGTCCCACCGAGTTGACGCATAGCGATATCAAAAGAGACACGCGTCCGCGTCGAAGGTTTTTCAAATATAAGAATGAGGACAAGACTGCTAATATTCTTAGGCTTAAGGGCGGCAGGCATATTTCGACCAGCGGCCTTCATTGTACGTGCATTTTCAAGAATGCGTCGCAGAGTTACGCTGTCAAGTAGATCTAAATCCAAAAAATGTCTGACGGCTTTCTCTTTCGCCATATTTTATAATCTCTTTTTGTTTCTTGAAGAAACTCTATTTTTTGAAATTCTATCAAGAGACTTTTGATACCTGCACAAAAGTCCTACGCAATCTGCTCAAACCCTCATTGACGTCAGTTTCAGAGATATTCAGGGGGGGTAAAAGACGCAAGACATTATCACTTGCTCCAACGCACAGCAATTTCTGTTCGAACGCATGCTTTACTACTTCGGAAACAGGTAGAGAAATCTTTAGACCCACAAGAAGTCCTTTGCCTCGAATTTCAAGGAGAATATTTGGAAAGTCCTTCTGTATTTGATTGAGCCCACTGGCAAGCTGATAACCGCGTCCGCATACGGTGTCCAAAAAATCTTTCTCTAACAATAGGTCAATGACTTTTTTGGCGACCGCAGTAGCTAAAGGATTACCACCAAAGGTCGATCCGTGTGTTCCTGGGGTCATTCCTTTTGCAGCATTCTCGGTTGCAAGAAATGCTCCTACAGGAAAACCTCCTCCAAGTCCTTTAGCTATCGCCATAATATCAGGCTTAACATATGACCATTCGTGGGCGAAAAGTCGACCTGTGCGTCCCATCCCGCATTGCACCTCATCAAAAATAAGAAGCAACCCATATTCATCACAGATAGCCCGCAAGCTTTTTAAAAAAGAAGAC
Source organism: Hyphomicrobium sp. (assembly GCA_046074825.1). Classification (GTDB taxonomy): domain Bacteria; phylum Pseudomonadota; class Alphaproteobacteria; order Rhizobiales; family Hyphomicrobiaceae; genus JAGVSR01. Next base: position 9,476 of record JBJTOZ010000150.1, on the reverse strand, counting down.
GATGCTTCTCGCACTCCCCCTTCACCTTGAATTGGCTCAATCATAATACCTGCTGTTTCGAAGTTGATGAGGGATTTAACAGCGTTGATATCCCCCAAAGGAACATGAACGAACCCGCCAACTGGCTCTCCAAACCCCTCCATATACTTTCGATTTCCCCCTGCAGAGATTGTAGCTAAAGTTCGTCCATGAAAAGCTCCTTCGAAAGTAATAATTTTCCATCGATGAGGAGCACCCTCAGTAAAGTGAAAGCGTCGTGCTGTTTTAATAGCCCCCTCGCAAGCTTCAGCTCCTGAATTACAAAAAAAGACTCTATCTGCAAAAGTCACTTTTGTTAGTTTTTCTGCTACAGTTTCTTGGCCGGCAACTCGATAAAGATTAGAAGTATGCCAGACCTTTTGGGCTTGTTCGCTTAAAGCTGCGACGAGAGCCGGGTGAGAGTGGCCAAAGGCATTCACCGCAACACCGGAAGCAAAATCAAGATAGGCCTCTCCACCCTTTGCAAAAAGCCATGCTCCCTCGCCCCTTTCAAAAATGACATTTTGACGTGCGTAGGTGTTCATAACAGGAGATGAGATGGTCTCACTCTCAGCTAAATTAGAGAAAGTTGGCGCTTCGCGCGGGTCAGCCATCGCGATCATCCCATATAAAGATTTAAAAAAAATGTCAAAGCGCGGAATTTCCAGAAAGGGGGTCCTTACGCGTCCCCTCACCGACTGTCAACGGAACAAAACCCACAATTATTATTAGAAACCTTTTTCTTTTTCGGGGACAGTTATTAACAGAGCCTCGTTTTTCGGGCTTGGAGAATCGCTTTGTTGCTCATTCGCAACTTAAAAGCGAAAGGGCTTCTTAAGAACTATGCGCAGTCTTGTGGGCTGAAATCCTCTTATTGTAAGGTCGGCTTTAAGTTCAGATTTTCAATCGCAAGTATATAGCGAGCCGTATTTTTTAAGAAATCTGAGGCCAGTTAGTTTTTGCGTAAATGGGAAAAGTCCCTTGGGACGAACCCTATCTGTACACGCGTTTTAGTTCAGCGTTCATCACTATTGAGTGTCTAAAGTCTCGCGTTCTTTGACTTAAGCGTTTCATAAACGTTTCTGCCAAAAGCCTGAGCTTTGACAAGATGTTTAGTATTGGCGCTCCGCACATATTGAGCGCCCTGTAGGAGGTATATTACACAATGGAGCTTAATCCGATGGGCTGGAATGAAGAGCGAGTTGAGCAGCTCAAAAAACTCTGGTTGGAAGGGCTCAGTGCCAGCCAAATAGCAAGTCGTTTAGGGGGTGTGACACGCAATGCTGTCATAGGCAAAGTCCATCGATTGGGATTATCAGGACGCGCGACCACATCACGAATGAAATCTCACCGACACCGGCCACGCGTGACTGCGGCTGCAGCAGCAAAAAGATTGGCCCGATCTCGATTTGGCAGTTCAGGAAATCCTGCCCTTCGCGCACTCTATCAACCAGATGCAGAACCTTTTCAACCTGCCGCCGAAGAACTTGTTATTCCACTTCATGAGCGCAAAACCATACAAACTTTGGGAGAATGTCATTGTCGTTGGCCCATTGGAGATCCTCAAACACCCGAATTTCATTTCTGCGGTAAAACAAAAGTTTCTGGACTACCCTATTGCGAGTTTCATTCTCGTCGCGCCTTTCAGCCGCCTCAATCCCGTCGCCGAGATCGCCTTATAACTGAGACTGTGGCATCTTCCTTAAATCCACCACCTCCAACTGAGCAAGAGAAAGAAACTGCAGAAACTTTCGAAACCACTCAAAACTAAGGTCTCTAACTATTCTTCAAAATTGATATTAAAGGCTAAATCACCTAAGCGGCGATTTGGCCTTTTTTATTATGATGCTTTTGCTATTGAAATCTGTAAGACTATTTACATGATCATAATCTATTTTGTATTAGGATGTGTACTCTACCTTCCTGAGACCCATTTTTAAAATGGTAATCCTCTTCAAAGTTTCTGAGTTGCCAATGACCCGACCAAGTATTCATTTTGCCTTTTTAGTTGGTTTTATTGCACTATTGTTACAGTCAACTTCTGCAGCGATCGCTGGGCAAACTCCCATTGGCATCTGGATGGATCATTCTGGAAGAGGAGCCATTGAAATTCAACCTTGCGGGGATAAACTTTGCGGTCATTTAGTATGGATGCGAGATAGCGAGGGCTCCGAAGGCTGTGGGGCACAAATTATTGGTGAGGCACGCCAAGTTAAAAATGGCCTGTGGGATAATGGGTGGATTTACAGCCCGGAAAAAAATAGGAAATACGATGTTGAGCTGAAGCCCCTCGCTAATGGAAGTTTAAGGGTTAAGGGATATGCGGGAACTAAAATGTTCTCACGCACTATGATCTGGAAACCTGCTCCACCTGATCTTGAGCTTTGCCAGAACAGAACGAATAGCCCAAACAAAATAGGAAAGCAAAATCCGCCTGAAATCCCAAAGGCACAGGAGAAAATTGCCAAAGCCAATCCAGCAATGTCGACCGACGAGAATAGCCAAGTTGATGAACAGCCGATCCTTGAAACAAAAAATGATCCTTTATTAAACAATGAAGAAAAAGCACAAAACAATCCCAAGCTTCCTCTTAATACTTCAAAAAATGAAAGAACGTTTGACGACCCCTCTTCTTCCCCAAAACCTTCTCCATTGAGTGAAGACCGAAAATCTTCAGATAAAAAATTTAAAACAGCTCAATCTGGTTTCTCAACAGGTTCGGTAAAACAATCACTGGACGAGCTTCAGCGGCAAACAGGTTTTGGGATAAAAAAAATTGGGAATGGATCCTGCAGATTAAAGGTTCCTTTTGTGACTATTCGTATTCGCTGCGATGATTGATCTATTTGTAATTAATTGACGGGAATGAATATCCCAAAACATCAAGCAGAAAAAGGCCAAGCGCAAAGCTAAGTACAACCAAAAGAACTTTCGCATACCATGGTGTTTTTGCATTTACATCGTAAATATTATCATCATGAGAAGGACCTTGCATTTTTACGCCCTCCTGAGAAATTTTTATTATAGCAGCCATTGCGCGTTCGGAATTAGAAACAAGATGAGGCAATGCTGCAATCATCTGAGAAAGGGATGCAGCGCCCTCCGAGACGTCTCGAATGCGACCTTTCAGGCTGAGATTGTTATCGATCCATTCTTTGGCTATTGGCTCAGCTGCGGTCCATAAATTTAACTTGGGATTGAGGCTGCGGGCAACGCCCTCTACAATAACCATGCTTTTCTGAAGTAGTATCAACTCAGGCCTTGTTTGCATATCAAAAACATCGGTGTAGGCAAACAACTGACCAAGTAGATCGGCCATGGAAATGTCTTCAGCTGTCTTTCCATGAATAGGTTCACCAATAGCTCGAAGGGCTTGGGCAAAAACCTCTATGGAATGATGTGGTGGGACGTATCCAGCCCAAAAATGAACCTCTGCAGCACGTCGATAATCTCGTGTAATTAAACCATAAAGGATTTCTGCAAGAAAGCGCCTCTCTCTTTCCCCAAGGCGCCCCATGATGCCAAAATCAACAGCAACAATATCACCTAATTTATCAACGAAAAGATTCCCCTGATGCATATCTGCATGAAAAAATCCATCGCGCATCGCATGGGATAGAAAGGATCTTATAACGGTGAGGCCAAGTGAATAAAGATCGTGCCCAGCGTTTAGTAGTGCACTTTTATCACTAATAGGAATGCCATCAATCCAATCGGTTGTAAGAACCCTTTTGGCTGTACGGACCCAATCAACTTTTGGAACGCGGAATTTTTCTTCAGACTTAATGTTCCCTGCCATTTCTGAGATTGCAGCAGCCTCAAGCCTTAAATCCATTTCAAGCTCGGTTGTTCGCTCTAAGTTTTTGATGACATCAACAGGTCTCAGCCTGCGCGTGGAAGGGTTCCATTTTTCAAGAAGTTTTGCTGCAAAAAAATAGCTGTCTAGATCGCGTCTAAATCTTTTCTCGATTTGAGGTCTTAAGATCTTTACAGCCACTATACGTCTAACGCCCTCTTTAAGGACTACAGCCTTATGGACTTGCGCAATTGATGCGGCAGCTACGGGAGGGCCAAATTCATCAAAGTGATCTTCAACACGCCCCCCAAATGAGGCTTCAATGGCTTTGCGTGCTTCCACCATAGAAAAGGGAGTTAATCTGTCTTGAAGGTGTGAAAGATCTTTTTGTAATTCCGGACCAATGATGTCCCCACGTGTTGCGAGAAACTGTCCAAGCTTAATGTATGATGGGCCTAAAGCGGCAAAAGCATTTGAAAGGCGTTTTTCTGTGGGCTGCCAGATACGGAAAGGAAAAGAAATCAGCCAGATTGGAAAAGTCAAAATTCTTATAATTTTAAACACGAAGGGCGCTTGTGGGCCCTTCGGAAAGAAAGAAACACAATGACTCGCTAAAACCAAGCCCGCTCTGGTTAATCTGAATACATTACGAAGTGCACTGGCCATAACTGCTGCGCATTTTCCTCAAAATTTGCCTTCGCGAAAGACGCACGAAAGTTTCTCTTTCCCCATGGACATGGCTGGGCTCGACTTCAAGGTCAAGCATTGTCATGAGTAGAGATTAACAATTCAGTTAGCGTTGTGGGTGCACCGAAGAAATTTACCAAGAGGCTTAAAGACTAGGTTTAACCACTTTTAAGTCAAAAGCTGCGGATAACAGGGCTCGTGTATAGTCTTTCTGAGGAGCAGTAAAAATTTGCTCTGTACTGCCTTCTTCAACTACTTTCCCATTCTGCATAACGATGACATTGTTACACAAGGCACGCACAACTTTAAGGTCATGACTGATAAAGAGGTAACCAAGACCATGTTTTTTTTGAAGTTCGCGGAGCAGTTCAACGATCTGCGCTTGAACACTTTGATCGAGAGCACTTGTTGGCTCATCGAGCATGATTAATTTTGGTTCCAAGACGAGAGCTCGGGCTATGGCAATTCTTTGACGTTGCCCCCCAGAAAACTCATGAGGATAACGATCTAATGCTAATGGATCCAAACCCACCTCTTTTAAGGCGTTTTGCACTTTATTGCGCCTTTCTGTATAAGAGAGTTCTGGATTGAGAATTCGCAACCCCTCTTCTATTATCTGGAAAACAGAGAGTCTTGGGGACAATGATCCATAAGGGTCTTGAAAAACGACCTGCATCTGTTTTCGTAATGGCCTCATATTTTTAGAATTGAGCCCCTCAATCGCTTGACCTGAATAAATGATTTTTCCTTGAGAGGACACAAGTCTCAGAAGAGCGAGACCAAGTGTTGTTTTGCCAGACCCAGATTCTCCGACGATGCCGAGAGTGTCTCCTTCCTGAAGTCTAAAAGAGATGCCGTCTACAGCTTTGATATGATCGACGGTTCGTCTGAATATTCCCCTTTTAATCGGAAACCAAACTTTGAGGTTTTCTGTTTCAAGAAGAATGGGAGAATTTTTTAATGGAGGAATAGCGCGCCCCTTGGGTTCTGATTCAATTAAATGGCGCGTATAGGAGTGAGTTGGATTTTGAAACAGTTTTTCTGTAAGACCTTCCTCAACAATTTCACCATACCGCATAACATACACACGATCTGCCATCCGCCTTACAATTCCAAGATCATGCGTGATGAGGAGCAAAGACAATCCTAATTCTTTTTTGAGATCAACAAGGAGTTGTAAGATTTGAGCCTGTATCGTGACATCAAGTGCTGTCGTTGGTTCATCGGCAATAAGAAGGTCTGGCTCATTGGCAAGAGCCATAGCAATCATAACGCGTTGCCTTTGACCGCCTGAGAGCTGATGAGGGTAATCCGAGAGACGCTTTTCAGGATTGGGTATTCCTACTTTTCCTAAAAGTTCAATAACGCGCGCTTGAGCAGATCTTTCGTCCATACCCTGATGAAGTTTAAGTGTTTCGCCAACCTGTTTCTCTATTGTATGAAGTGGGTTAAGAGAAGTCATGGGTTCTTGAAAGATGATAGAGATCCTGTCCCCTCGAATTTTATTTATTTCTCTTTCTGAGGCTTGAAGAAGATCTTTGTCTTCAAAAAATATTTCCCCAGAAGGATGCGAGGCTGCGGGATATGGCAACAGCTTAAGAATGGAAAGGGCAGAAACGCTTTTGCCAGAACCAGATTCGCCAACAAGAGCGACGGTCTCACCTTTTAAAATCTTAAAGTTGATCCCTTTAACAGCAAGCATATCATTAGAAGCTGAACGAAAAGCGACCTTCAGGTTACGCACCCCAATTAGGGCCTCAGTAGGAGGTTGCACGGTTTGGCTTTGATGTTTTGTCATGGGCTTAAAATCTGAAATTCCTTAATTATTATCGGAATGTTTTCTTGGGATCTAATGCATCCCTCACAGCCTCTCCAACAAAGATCAAGAGAGACAGCATGAGAGCGACAAGAATAAATCCTGACAAACCGAGCCAGGGCGCATCCAAATATTTTTTTCCTTGAAGTAGAAGTTCTCCTAAGGAAGGAGAGCCTGGTGGAAGCCCAAGTCCAAGAAAATCGAGCGCAGTTAAGAGAGCGACAGAACCAGAAAGACGGAAAGGCAGAAATGTCAATGTTGCGACCATGGCATTAGGAAGGAGATGCTTCCACATTATGGTGAGATCTGAAAGACCAAGCGCACGAGCTGCACGGATGTACTCAAAGTTTCGCCCGCGGAGGAACTCAGCGCGTACGATCCCAACTAGAGAAGTCCACTGAAACGCTAACAATACTATAAGAAGCGTCCAAAATCCTGGGATTAAAACGGAGGAAATAATTAGAAGAACATAAAGTTCAGGAATGGAAGACCATATCTCGAGAAAGCGTTGAAATATAAGATCAACTTTTCCTCCAAAATATCCTTGGATACCACCTGCAGCAACTCCAATAATCGAGGAAAGACATGTCAGAATAAGCCCGAAGATGATGGAGACCCGAAACCCATAAATGATACGTGCCAGAACATCGCGACCTTGATCATCTAGACCCAACCAATTGATATTACCTATTGAGTTATACCGTTCGAGTTGATCTTCTGGTGCGGGGCAGAGCTGTGTACGAGACGCCCATTGAGGCGGAGCAGGAAAGCCAATACCGCTTTGCACCTCAGCGCCATCTTTGACCTCAAAACAAGAGCCATTAGAACGCGCGCGTGTGGGATAATCTTTATTTATCGTGTCGTAGGAATAACCAATAGGGGGCCAGATGGCCCAGCCATTGTCTTTAATTTCTTTAAGGATGAGAGGGTCACGATAATCGGTAACGGCTAGAAAGCCTCCGAATTTTTCCTCTGGATAGTCCACAAGAACTGGGACTAGAAGTTCCCCTTTATAGCGCAAAAGAATTGGGCGATCATTCGCGACAATTTCAGCGAAGAGGCTCACAATGAAGAGAAAGGCAAAAACAACAAGGCTCCAATATCCCCGTTTGTTGGACTTGAAGTTTTGCCATCGCCGCTCATTGATTGGGGACAAATTAAGCCCTATTGTAAGCCAAGAAGGCTTTAGCAAACTCCCGACGTTGTTTTTTAAGATGGGCTCGGAATTACTCGGAGATATCATGCTGCCTACACCTCACGACTTTCAAAGTCGATACGGGGATCAACGAGTGTGTAAATGAAATCGGAAAGCAGGTTCATAAGCAGACCAACAAGAGAAAAAATGTAGAGGGTCGCAAAGACAACGGGGTAATCTCTATTGATAACAGATTCAAATCCAAGAAGCCCTAAACCATCAAGAGAAAAAATTGTTTCTATTAAAAGGGAGCCAGAGAAGAAGGCTCCGATAAAGGCTGCTGGAAAGCCGGCAATAATAAGGAGCATAGCATTCCGAAATACGTGCCCGTAAAGAACTTGCCGTTCATTTAAACCCTTTGAGCGAGCTGTTGTCACATATTGTTTGCGGATTTCATCAAGAAAAGAATTTTTTGTCAGAAAGGTCATGGTTGTAAAGGTTCCTAGTGCAAGGGCAGTAAGTGGAAGCACCAGATGCCAAAAATAATCGAGGATTTTTCTTAGGGGTGTAAGAGTTTCCCAATTATCAGAGAAAAGGCCTCGAGAGGGAAACCATTGAAAAAAAGAGGATCCTGCAAAAACAACAAGCAACAAGACGGCAACAAGAAATCCTGGAACAGCGTAACCAATTACGAGGACCGTGCTGGTCCATGTATCAAAACGCTCCCCATCATGAACTGCTTTACGAATGCCAAGGGGTATCGAAATAAGGTAGGTCAGAAGTGTCATCCATAACCCTAATGATATAGAGACGGGAAGTTTTTCCTTTATCAGTTCAATCACAGAAATATCTCTGAAATAACTTTCTCCAAAATTGAAAGTAAAATAGTTTTTCATCATAAGAAGAAAACGCTCATGTGCTGGCTTATCGAAACCAAATTGCTTTTCTAAACTCTTGATAAACTCAGGATCCAACCCTTGGGCGCCACGGTATTTGGAGTTCATCGCATCAGCTCCGCCCTGACCGAGCTGACTATTTGCTCCTCCTGCGGCAAGGTCACCCCCACCACCTCCAAAACGTTCTGTTGCTCCGACACTTGTTCCGGAAAGCTGAGCAATTACCCGTTCAACCGGACCTCCTGGGGCAAATTGAATAATGATAAAACTGATCAGCATAATTCCAATCAGTGTAGGAAAAATCAGCAGCAATCTTTTTAGGAGGTAGGCCGCCATTTGTTTTCTTTCTCACTCTTTTTGGTTTTTAATTTAAAATTATTGAGATTTTAATTTTTGTGCTTTTTCCTCATCAAACCACCAATTCACAAGTGCGCCGCGATCATATTTTGGTTTTTGAGGCGGCCATGATAATTTATTCCAAAAGGCAAGATGATGAGAGGCTTTAAACCAATGTGGCACCCAATAATGACCTGCTCTTAAAACGCGATCAAGGGCTCGGGTAGCATTTACGAGTTCAAAACGAGTTTTTGCTTTGATAACCTGCTCAATAAGACGATCCACAACTGGATCTGAAATGCCTGCTAAATTGAAGCTGCCATCCGTTGCAGCAGCCTCGGATCCCCAGAAATTTTTAAGTTCGACACTCGGGGTCAGTCTCAAGCTATAGCGTTGAACGGTCATGTCGAAATCAAATGTCTTCATGCGCAATTCAAACTGAGCGGGGTCCGCTCTTCGGATAGAAGCTTCAATGCCAAGATTTTTGAGATTTTTTACATAAGGGCCTGCAACGCGTTCAAAGGCTGCGGAGTCAATAAGAATTTCAAAAGCAAAAGTCTCTCCCTTTTCATTCTTGAGTTTTCTGTCCTTTGGATCCAACTTCCAACCACCCTCAGAAAGAAGAAGAGAAGCCTTGCGCAAATTATCCCGATTGAGACCTGAACCATCTGTCACTGGAGAAATAGAAGGCTCACCCCAAACTTCTTTTGGGAGTTGGTCTTTAAATGGGGCAAGCAGTGTTAATTCCTCTTGAGAAGGCAAGCCTGAAGCCTTCATATCTGAATTTTCAAA